>NZ_JBEYVO010000027.1:8494-190546 GCF_040644055.1 Streptomyces sp. NPDC047043 | reverse complement strand
GCGACCCGCTACGACAAGACCGCCGAGTCCTACCAAGCAGCCGTCACCCTCGCATCGCTGCTGATGTGGGCGTGACATTTGAAGACAACTCCTAGCGCAGCCTCGGGATCTCGATGGCGGGGCAGCGGTCCATCACCATGTCGAGACCCGCCCCGCGCGTGCGCTCGTACGCGGCCTCGTCGATCACGCCGAGCTGGTACCAGACGGCCTTGGCGCCCTTCGCCACCGCCTCGTCGGCGATCGGTCCGGCGAGGTCGCTGTTGACGAACACGTCGACGACGTCCACGTCGAAGGGGATGTCGGCGAGGGAGGCGTACCCCTGCTCGCCGTGCACGGTCTCCGCCTTGGGGTGGACCGGCACGATGCGCTTGCCGAAGCGCTGCAGCACCTCGGCGACGCCGTAGGCGGCACGCGCCCGGTTCGACGACAGGCCCACCACCGCCCAGGTGTCGCCGGACTCGGTGAGGATCTTGCGGATCGTTGCGGGGTCGCCGTACACGTTCGCCCTCCCTGGGATGCGTGCAAGAGCTGCTGTGCCCGACAACAGTGGGCGGAGCGCGGTGATTCCTCAGGACTGCGGAAGCCCGGCGGCAGGCAGCAGGGCCCCGGCATCAACCGGCCGCGCCCCGCCGCCTGGTGCGACCGGCTAGCTGCCGGGGACGGTGTCCTCGAAGGTGGTGCCTGCCGTGCGGTAGGCGCCGACCTTCGCGGTGACCTGGGCCGGAGTCAGGACCTGGTCCTTGACGTGCAGGACGTAGTCGACCTGCTCGTCGTAGGCGCGGGGGGTCGTGCCGGTCTGGCCCGCGAGGTCGATCAGCCACTGGTTGAAGTTGATCGACATCGGACGCTCGGGCAGGTAGGCGGCGTCATGGGCGCCGAAGAGCCGGCCGTCGATGTAGTACTTGATGCTGCTGTTGTCGATGGTGAGCACCAGGTCGTGCCAGCCGGCGTAGCTCTGCCGGGACTCGGTGTGCTGGTTGACGGCCTGCCACGGGTCGGGGTTGTAGGTCTCCCAGGACGTCGTGTAGAGGATGTTCGAGGGCTCGCCCCAGCCGCCGTTGGGCAGGTACTCGAAGTCGTACTCCGAGTAGTCGTCGGCCATGGGCGCCTTCAGGTCGTTGATGGTGAAGAACGTCTGGACGAGGTGATCGCCGTCGGGCCCGGACACCGGTGCGTCGGAGAACTTGACCCGGGCCGCGTAGGTGCCGTTCTTGAACTTCACGGACTTGGTGAGGACTTCGGTCTGCCTGGTGCTCTCGGCCGTTCCCGCGGTCGAGGTCCGGAGGTTCATGACGGAGTTGCCGCCGGAGCTCGCGAAGGTGACGTTCTCCGGGGACCAGGTGGCGCCGGGCACGCCGGGTCCGCCGGAGTTGGAGCGCACGCTCCAGCCGTTCGCCGAGATCTTCGGGTCGGCGGAGCCGGTGTAGTTGAAGTCGTCGAACAGGATCTGCCCGCCGGCCGGGGGATCGGTGGGCGGGTCGGTCGGCGGATCCGTCGGGCCGTTGCCCTCGGGCGCCGTGCCCCACACGGTGCTGCCCGACAGCTGGGCGGTGACCTTCGGCCAGTCCGCGTACGACGTCAGGGCGGGGTTGAAGGAGTAGTCGTCGCTCTGGACGAGCGGCTGCCAGTCCGAGCGGTAGAAGCGCAGCTGCATGTCCCCGGTGTCGGCGCCGGGGGCGAGCGTGCCCGCTCCCGGGGTGAACTGGATGTCCAGGTAGCGGTCGGCGGTGGCCGTGGGGTTGGCCAGCGTGCCGAAGGTGCCGGTGATGTTGGCGCAGCCCTTGACCGCCCAGGAGCAGGCGAAGCGGTAGGTGGCGCCGGCCGAGTCGGCCTTGAAGTAGTAGCGCACCTTGACGCTGCTGAGCGGGACGGTGCCGTCGCCGGTGTTCCTGACCTTGAGCCAGGGCTCGGCCTGGTCGGCCGTGGCGCCCGTGGCACTGGTCCGGTACTGGACCGTCACGGCATCGCCGGCGGCGCTCGCGGTGCCGGTCATGGCGGCGAGACCGGCGGTGCCCATGGCCATGGCAACGGCGGCGGCTGCGGCGATGCGCATTCTGCTGGGAACGGGTCGGGGCTTCATGGAGGTTCCTTCCGCGATGGGGATCTGGCGTACGAGCACGGCCGGCGCGGGGACATGCAACCTGACCAGTTCGACAACTGGTCAGGTGACCTCTTGCTGGTCGATGAAGGTGGCATAGACCAATGAGGTCGTCAACCCTCCACGTCTGCTTGGTTGTTGACCGCACGGCTGTCGTCGGCTCGTGCAGTGCGGGGCGAAAGGTGGCTACACTGCGCCTGACCAGTGCCCGGTCAGTGGTAAGCAATGGTCGGACTGGTCAGGTAATTTCGCGGACGGTGGGGCAGGAGCGGAACCATGGACGGTGGCGGCGAATCGGGGGTCGTTCTCAAGCGAGAACGCGTCCGGGACCACATCCTCGAGCTCATAGAGACGCTCAGTCCCGGCGACGCCATCCCCTCCGAACGGTCCCTGTGTTCCGCCCTGCACGTTTCCAGGCCGACCCTGCGGGCGGCCGTCGACGAACTCGTCGCCGCGGGGCTCCTCGTGCGCGAACACGGCCGTGGCATGTTCGTGGCACCGGAGAAGATCACCCAGGAACTCGTCCCGGACCAACAGGCCATGGCCCTCCCGCAGGCCTCCGGCGTCTGGACGAGCCGGCTGCTGGAATTCACCACGATCGCGGCCGGCGCCCGGGTCGGCCGGAAACTGCGCCTGTCACCCGCCGCCGAGATCGTCTACGTGGCGCGCCTGCGCCTCGTCGACGGTGCCCCCATGGCCATCGAGCACCTGCACATCCCCGCAAGCCTGGTGCCCGCGCTCACCGCCCGGGAACTGGAGGCGGGCGACCTGTACGAGCACCTCCGCGACCGGCACGGGGTCCAGGTGAGCGAGGCCGTGCAGACCGTCGAACCCACCGTCGTCAGCCCGGCCGAGGCCAAGATCCTCGGCGTGCCCCACCTGTCTCCCGCGCTCCTCTTCGAGCGCCTGACCAGCGACACCGACGGCCGGGCCGTCGAGTACGTGCACTCCCTCTACCGGGGCGACCGCTACCGCATCGTCACCCGCCTGGCCCTGGGCCCGTCGGCCGGTCAGGAGCAGGCGGGGGCCTTCGCCCAGCGGGAACCCGTCGTCCTCACGGCCCGGGGCGACGTCCACACCGACCGGTGACCGAGGCGTGTTTCGGGGAACCCGGTGGCGTTGTACGGTCGGGACAGTCCGCACGGCTGGGGGTGGCCGATGACCGGGTACGACATGCTCGCCGCACGCCTGACCATCCATCTCGACGCGGCCGTCGTCTGGCACCACAGACCGGCCTACACCGAACTCGTCCACCGGGCGCGGCGCGAGGGCCTCATCGGAGCGAGAGTCTTCCGCGGGATCACCGGTTTCGGCGCCGGCGACCCCAAGCAGGCGCCCCTCGGCCCGAAGGGCCCGTGCGCCGTGGTCATCGTCGACGAGGAGCCCCGCCTCAGAGACTTCCTGCCGCACGTGGCGGACGTCCTGGGGGAGACGTCCGCGGTGGCGGTGCTCGACCGCGTGCGGATCCACACGCCTGCCGCACATGAGTGAGCCGTACGGCGAGGCGGGCGCCGGGGCTTGCACGCGCGCGTGCACGTCACCTCGGCCCAGCCGCCACGGCACGCGCGCGTATACGTCCGCGTATCTCGTTGAATCCCGCCACCTTGTCCGGAATTCGTGCCGGATGCCTGCGCGAGGCCGTCCGCCCGCCTACGCTCGGCGCGTGCTGCGCATCACCGACGCCCGAACCGGCGAGTCCGTCGACGCCGCCCCGGTCCGCCGGGGGCTGACCCGCGTCGAGGCCCATGTGCCCGGCTATGACACCGGCGCCCTGCGTGTGCTGCTGGTCGCCGACCTTCTCGTACGTGCCCTGGAACTCGGCGGCACTCCGGTGTGGGGGGTGCTGACCGGCGAGCGGGAGCAGGCGCAACTGCGGGCCGCGGTCGCGGCGCTCGGCATCCGGCCCCTCGAGGACAGGCGGGACATCGGCCCCGGCCTGGGCGAGGCACAGGTCATCCATGTGGTGCAGGAGGGCGGCTCGACCCCCGACGGGGTACAGGTCGCCGTCGCTCCCGTCCACTCCGAACTGCCGGGCGCACCGCAGGACGCGGACCCGACCGCCCTGCGCCTGGCGCTGCTCACCCGGCACCGGAGCGCGCCTCTGCGACTCGACGCGGCCGTCCTGGGCCAGGCCCACGACACCCTCGTACGCCGACGCCGTGCGGTCGCCGCCTGGGCGCAGCAGCCGTCGCGGCCCATCCCCGACGAGGCGCGCACCCGCCTGCGTACCGCCTGGGAGGACGACTTGGACGTGCCCGCCGTGCTCGATGTGCTGACCTGGGTGGAGTCCGCGCCCGACCTGTCGGACGGCGCCCGCTTCGAGACGTACGCCTACGCCGACCGGCTGCTCGGCCTGGACTTCACCCGCGATCTCGGATCCCCGGCATGATCGCGCGTGCGGGAGCGGGCCCGCTGCGCCGCCTGGTCGTCCTGCGGCACGCCAAGTCGGACTGGCCGGCCGGCGTCCCCGACCACAAGCGCCCGCTCGCGGCCCGCGGCCGCCGGGACGCCCCGGCCGCGGGCCGCGCGCTCGCCGAGATCGACTGCCTGCCGGACCTCGCCCTGTGCTCCACCGCCGTACGCGCACGCCAGACCTGGGACCTCGCCTCCGGCCAGTGGGGCACCCCACCGCCCGTACGGCACGATCCGCGGCTCTACGCCGCCGAGGTGTCCGACCTGCTGACCGTCGTGCACGAGGTGCCAACCGAGGTCGAGACGCTGCTCCTGGTCGGGCACAACCCCGGCCTCGAGGAACTCGTCCTCGAACTGGCCGAGGACAGCCTCGACGATGCGCTGGACGAGGTGAAGGTGAAGTTCCCGACCTCGGCGATCGCGGTGCTGGCCTGGCACGGCACCACCTGGCAGGCGCTCGCCCCGGGCACGGCGCTGCTGACGGACATGATCGTGCCGCGGGGCAAGAAGGGCGGCGGGAAGAAGTAGCCCGCGCGCCGCATAGGCTGGCCCGATGCAGGACGAGTACCGCACGGTCGCCCACGCGGGCGTGCACGAGACCGAGGTCAACCGCTCCCGCTTCCTGTGCACCCTCGCACCGGCGGCCACCGAGCAGGAGGCCCAGGATTTCGTCGCCGCCGTGCGCAAGGAGCACGCGGACGCCACCCACAACTGCTGGGCCTACGTCATCGGCGCCGACGCCTCCGTCCAGAAGGCCAGCGACGACGGCGAACCGGGCGGCACCGCGGGCGTCCCCATGCTGCAGATGCTGCTGCGCCGCGAGATGCGGTACGTGGTCGCCGTCGTCACCCGCTACTACGGCGGCGTCAAGCTCGGCGCGGGCGGACTCATCAGGGCGTACGGCGGCGCGGTCGGCGAGGCCCTGGACACCCTCGGCACCCTCACCCGCCGCCGCTTCCGCCTGGCCACGGTGACGGTCGACCACCAGCGCGCCGGAAAGGTCCAGAACGACCTGCGCTCGACCGGCCGCGAAGTACGCGACGTCCACTACGCGGAGGCCGTCACGATCGAGATCGCACTGCCGGACGCCGACGTCGACGCCTTCCGCGCCTGGCTCGCCGACGCGACCGCCGGGACGGCCGGGTTCGAACTGGGCGGGGAGGTCTACGGGGACGCGTGACGTTCGGGGCGAAACGGGCGTAACGGACCGGCCTGGCAAGGCTCATGACGGCCCATGACGGGCCGATACGGGAGTAACCGCCCGTGATGTCAGACCCGGCCGTTAGGGTCGAGGATCATGAGACTGCTGCACACTTCCGACTGGCACCTCGGCCGGGCGTTCCACCGAGTGAGCATGCTCGGCGCCCAGGCCGAGTTCATCGGACACCTCGTCACGACCGTGCGTGAGCGCGGCGTCGATGCGGTGGTCGTGTCGGGGGACGTGTACGACCGGGCGGTGCCGCCGCTCGCCGCGGTCGAGTTGTACGACGACGCGCTGCACCGGCTCGCCGACCTGGGCGTGCCGACGGTGATGATCTCCGGGAACCACGACTCGGCCCGCCGGCTGGGCGTCGGCGCCGGGCTCATCGGGCGCGCGGGCATCCATCTGCGGACCGAGCCCTCGGCGTGCGGGACGCCGGTGGTGCTCTCCGACGCGCATGGGGACGTGGCGTTCTACGGGCTGCCGTATCTCGAACCGGCGCTGGTGAAGGACGAGTTCGGGGTGGAAAAGGCGGGTCACGAGGCCGTGCTCGCCGCCGCCATGGATCGCGTCCGCGCGGACCTCGCCACGCGCGCGCGTGGACCGCAGAAAACCCGGTCCGTCGTCCTCGCGCACGCCTTCGTCACCGGCGGCGAGGCCAGCGACAGCGAGCGGGACATCACCGTCGGCGGTGTCGCCTCCGTGCCCGCCGGGGTCTTCGACGGCGTGGACTACGCGGCGCTCGGCCATCTGCACGGCTGCCAGACCATCACCGAGCGGGTCCGCTACTCCGGCTCCCCGCTGCCGTATTCGTTCTCGGAGACCGACCACCGCAAGACCATGTGGCTCGTCGACCTCGACGCCGACGGCTTCGCCGGAGCCGAACGGATCGACTGCCCGGTGCCCCGCGCGCTGGCCCGCATCCGCGGCACCCTGGAGGACCTGCTCGCCGACCCCGGGCTCGCGCGGCGCGAGGAGGCGTGGGTCGAGGCCACCCTCACCGACCCGGTCCGCCCGGCCGATCCCATGGCCCGGCTCACGGAACGCTTCCCGCACACGCTCAGCCTGGTCTTCGACCCGGAGCGGGCACCGGACGATCCCGACGTGTCGTACGCCAGGCGGCTCGCGGGCCGCAGCGACCAGCAGATCGCGGAGGACTTCGTCGGCCATGTGCGCGGCGCCGGACCCGACGAGCGCGAACAGGCCGTGCTGCGGGACGCGTTCGACGCGGTGCGCGCGGACGAGGCCGTGCGGGAGGTGGCGCGATGAGGCTGCACCGGCTGGACGTCACCGCGTTCGGCCCCTTCGGGGGCTCCCAGTCGGTCGACTTCGACGACCTGTCGGCCGCCGGGCTGTTCCTGCTGCACGGGCCGACGGGAGCCGGCAAGACATCCGTCCTGGACGCCGTGTGCTACGCGCTGTACGGCGCCGTGCCGGGCGCCCGGCAGAGCGGCCAGGGCATGAACCTGCGCAGCGACCACGCCTCGGCGACGACCCGCACCGAGGTCACCCTTGAACTCACCGTCGCAGGGCGCCGGTTGGAGGTCACCCGGCAGCCGCCCTGGGAGCGCCCCAAGCTGCGCGGCAAGGGCACGACCGTCGACAAGGCCCAGAGCCGGCTGCGCGAGTACGACACCACGGCCGGCGCCTGGAAGGACCTCAGCCGCTCGCACCAGGAGATCGGCGAGGAGATCACTCAGCTGCTCGGCATGAGCCGCGAGCAGTTCTGCCAGGTCGTGCTGCTGCCCCAGGGCGACTTCGCCCGCTTCCTGCGCGCCGACGCCGAAGCCCGCGGCAAGCTGCTGGGCCGCCTCTTCGACACCCACCGCTTCGCCGAGGTCGAAAAACGCCTCGCCGAGCGGCGCCGCGCCGCCGAGGCCCAGGTGCGCGAGGGGGACGCCGCGCTGTTGGCCGACGCGCACCGGATGCAGCAGGCAGCCGGCGGCGTCATGGAACTGCCGGAGCTGGCACCGGGCGAGCCCGGCCTGGCCGAGGCGGTCATCACCGCCGCGGCCGTCGCCCGCAGCACCGCCCGCGAACAGCTGACGATCGCCCACTGCCGCCTCAGGGCAGCGGAGTCCGCGCAGGCGGCCGCCGAGCGCGCGCTGGGCGACGTACGCGAAGTGGCCCGATTGCAGCGGCGATTCACGGAGGCCCGGGAGCGCGCCGCCCGGCTCGAGGAGGGCGCCGACGCATACCGCGAGGCACAGGCGCGCATGGAGCGGGCCCGCAAGGCCGAGGCGGTGGCGCCCGCGCTGGAGCTGCGGGAGGCCGCGGACGCCGAACACCGGCGGGCGGCCGCCGCCGAGACACGCGCGCGTACGGTGCTGCCCGAGACGTTCGCCGGCGCCGGTGCGGCCGGGCTCGCCGCCGCCGCGCGGCGCACCGCCGAGGAGCTCGGCGGGCTGGAGTCGGCTCGTCGCGCCGAGCAGCGGCTGGCCGAGCTCGTCGCGGAGCGGGCCGACCTCGACCGCCGGGAGCGTGCCGACGAGGACGTCCTGCAGGAGGCCGAGGCCTGGCTCGCGGGCTGGGAGACCACCCGGAGCGCACTGCAGACCCGCATCGAAACCGCGCAGGAGGCCGCGACCCGGGCCGAGCAGTTCGGCGTGCAGCGCGAGCCCGCACAGCGCAGGCTCGGTGCCGCCCGCCAGCGCGACCAGTTCGCCCGCGACACCGAAGAGGCCCACGCGCGCGTGCTCGCCTCCCGCGAACGGGCCACCGAGGCCCGCGCCCACTGGCTCGACCTCAAGGAACAGCGCCTGAACGGTATCGCGGCCGAGCTCGCCGCGAACCTCACCGAGGGCAAGCCGTGCGCCGTCTGCGGAGCCGCCGAACACCCCGCCCCGGCACGCAAGGTCGCCGGGCACGTCGACCGCGAGGCCGAGGAGCGCGCCCTCGCCGCTTACCAGCGCGCCGACGAACAGCGCACCGAGGACGAGCGGCGCCTGGGCGTCGTACGGGAGGCGCTGGCCGCCGCCACCGCCGAGGCGGGCGACACCCCCACGGCCCGACTCGCCGAAGGGGTCGAGGAGTTGGAGCGGCAGTACACGCAGGCGCGCGGTGCCGCCTTGGAGCTGCACCCCGCGAGCGAGGAGCTGCGGCGGGCGGAGCACGAGCACGAGCAGCGCACCGTTGTGCGGCAGGAGGCGGCGGTCAGAGCCGCCTCACGCGTGGGCCACCGGGAGCGGCTCGACAGCGAACGGGCCGGTCTGGAAGAGGAGTTGGCGCAGGCGCGCGGCGCCGCGGACAGTGTGGCCGCGCGCGCCGCGCAGCTGGAGCGCCGGGTCGCCCTGCTCACCGAGGCCGCCGACACCGCGCGCGTGGCCGAGGACACCGCCCAGCGGCTCAAGGACGCCGACGCCCGGCTCGCCGACGCCGCCTTCCGCGCCGGCTTCGACACCCCGCAGGCCGCGGCCGCCGCCCTCCTCGACGACGCCGCACACCGCGAGCTCCAACACCGCCTGGACGCCCGGCAGTCCGAGGAGGCCGCCGTGCGCGCGGTCCTCGCCGAGGCCGACACCGCGGCGGCCGCCCAGCAGCCACCCGCCGAGCTCGCCGCGGCGGAAGAGGCCGCCGCCGTCGCGGGCCGGCGGCTGCGCGACGCCGCCTCCGCGCGCGACGCGGCCGCCGGACGCTGCAGCGACCTCGACCGCCTGTCCGCCCGGTCGGCGGCGGGCGTACGCCGGCTCGCCCCGCTGCGCGAGGAGTACGACCGCGTGGCCCGCCTGGCCTCCCTCACCGCGGGCACCTCCGCCGAGAACGAGCGGAAGATGCGCCTGGAGTCGTACGTCCTGGCAGCCCGGCTGGAACAGGTGGCCGCCGCCGCGACCGTACGGCTGCAGCGCATGTCGTCCGGCCGCTACACCCTCGTCCACTCCGACGACCGGGCCGGCCGCGGCCGCAGCGGTCTCGGGCTGCACGTCGTGGACGCGTGGACCGGACGCGAGCGGGACACCGCGACCCTGTCGGGCGGCGAGACCTTCTTCGCCTCCCTCGCGCTCGCCCTCGGCCTCGCGGACGTCGTCACGGACGAGGCGGGCGGGGTCCGCCTGGACACGCTCTTCATCGACGAGGGCTTCGGCAGCCTCGACGACCAGACCCTCGACGAGGTCCTCGACGTGCTCGACTCCCTGCGCGAACGCGACCGCAGCGTCGGCATCGTCAGCCACGTGGCCGACCTGAGACGCCGCATCCATGCCCAACTGGAGGTCGTGAAGGGCAGATCGGGGTCGGTGGTGCGGCAGCGCGGTCAGTGATCCCGGCGGCCCGGCAGCGACCTCAGTGACCGAGCGGACGCCGGGGCAGCGGGGACGAGTACACGACGCTCGTCGTCACCGAGCCGAGCGCGCCGATCTTGCCCGACACCTCTTCCAGATGGCGCATCGAGCGGGCGGCGACCTTGATGACGAAGCAGTCGTCGCCCGTCACGTGATGCGCCTCCAGGATCTCCGGTGTCACGGCGACCAGGTCGTGGAACGGCTTGTAGTTGCCGTTGGGATACCTCAGCCGCACGAAGGCGAGGATCGGCAGCCCCAGCCGGTCGGGGTCCACGACGGCGGCGTACCCCTGGATGACGCCCGCCTCCTCCAGCCGCCGCACCCGCTCGGTCACCGCGCTCGGCGACATGGAGACGGCCCGCGCCAGCTCGGCGAAGCTGGCCCGGCCCTCCCGCTGGAGGACGTCGAGAATGCGCCAGTCGGTGGCGTCCGGGGAAAACGCGGTCATGTCCGAGAGATAGCAGGGAATTCCCCGGCCGATCAAGGGGAACCCCGGGGATCCCCACTTCGGATGCCCGTCCGACCGGCATAGATTCCTGACCATGACCACTGACACCGTGAACCCCGTACTCCGCGTCGCGCCCGCCGCCCCGGCCGAGGCCGCCGCCCACTTCCGCGCGAGCCTCGCCTTCCACGCCGACGTGTCCGACGTCGCCGCCGCGCTCGCGGCCGGCGGCGACCCCGGGTTCGTCGTCGTGGACTCCCGCTCCACCGAGTCCTGGGACCAGGGCCACATCGCCGGCGCGATCCACCTGCCGACCGCGCTCATCCCGGAGCAGGCCGAGCAGCTCCTCGACAAGTCGGTGCCGGTGGTCACGTACTGCTGGGGCCCCGGCTGCAACGGCGCCACCCGTGCCGCACTCGCCCTCGCCGAACTCGGCTACCGGGTCAAGGAGATGCTCGGCGGATTCGAGTACTGGGCGCGCGAGGGCTTCGAGTACGAGACCTGGCAGGGCCGCGAGGGCCGCGCCGCCGACCCGCTGACGGCGCCGGTGGACGCGGAGGACTGCGGCTGCTGAAACCGCCGTGGTGCTCAGTCCCGTACGACCTCGGGCAGTGGCCGCAGGAACCGCCGGTCCGCCGCGGTGAACTCCGCCGCCGGGCGGGCCGCGCGCAGCACCACGTCCAGCGCGGCGTCCGCGTCACAGGCGTAATGCCCGCTGGCCCAGGCGGCGTTGGCCTCCACGACGGCCCAGCCGCCGTCGAGCACACCGACGTCCACCACGATCGCGCTCGGCAACTGCGATGCGGCCAACTGCCCGGCGAATGCCAGCACTTCATCCCCTCGCGGGTCCTCCGCCAGCGGAGTGACGTCGAGTTCGCCGCGCGTCGCGTACCGGCTGCCGGTGCGGACCTCGCCGTCGAGGAGAAACAGGCGGTACTCGACCGCGAACGCCACGATGTCGCTCACCAGCACCGGTTCGGTGTCGTCCCCCGCGTCGGGGCCGGGCAGCCCGCTGCCGTCCGGATAGACGCGGGCGGGGAAGCTCTTGTCGTTCGGCGGCTTCACAAAGGCGGGCCGTCGTAGCTGCCGCGCCTCGGCGACCGTCGTGAACTCGACGTCTCGGCAGGTGAGTGCGTACGGCAGCCGGGCCAGCCAGTCCGCCGGCGCCTCCAGCAGCCCGAGACCGAGTCCGCCGGCGACGGTGTCCGCGAAGAGGGGACCGGCGTACAGCGACGCGCCCCCGGCCCACTGCTCGGGCACCCGCCAGTCGCGCAGCGTCTCGACGTGCAGGGCGCGAGAGCGCGCCGCACGGGCCAGGGCCTGGCCCGTCGCGGTGACGCGCGGGGAGAGGAAAAGAGTGCGGCCGGTCATGAGCGTCGAGGGTGGCGCATGAGGAGGGTTGGGGGACAGCGAATTTGTGCGAGCGCTGTGCGTGTACGGTTCTGCGCCATGGTGCGATACGCGGAACCCGGAGCGCTGGAGTGGGTCGAGTCGGGCGGCGGGCCGCTCATAGCGGTGCCGGAGACGGTGCTGCCGTTCTGGGCCGGGGCCGACGGCGAGGAGACCGCCTCCGACTACGACCGGGCCTGCGAGGTCGACGGCGTCGTCGGCCTGCTCCCGGTCGGCGACTCGGCCGCCCTGGTCCTCGGCGACGAACCCGCCTCGACCACCTACCTGCCGGAACACGGCACCTTCGTACGGTGGTGCGCCGCGAACTCCGAGGACGAACTCCTGGCCGGCGTCCCGGCCGCCCTCGCCACGGCGGACTGGGAGGACGAGGTCCGCTGGGAAGTACCGGGCGCCGTCGTGCTGTTCGACTCCGCCTGGCCCGGCGGCGAGACCGAGCGGACGGACCGCCTGAGGGTCGTACTCGAACCGGGGCGGTACGCGGTGCGCGCGGCCAACGTCCAGCCGGGACCGGAGACCTGGGTGGGCCTCGTACAACTGCGGCGGCTTCCGTAGCACCTGTGGCAGCTGATGCAGCAGCAACTCGGCGCTCCCGCGCGGATAATCGCGTGCGCCGAGTCGGCGGTATCCCCATCATGGTCGTCCATGCCCCGACTCCCGCACCCCGCCCCCGAAGACCTGCGCCGCGACCCCCTGCCGCTGCGCGGCCGTACCGCCCTGGTCACCGGGGCCAGCAGACGCGCCGGTATCGGACATGCCGTGGCCCGGCGGCTGGCCGCGTACGGGGCGAGTGTCTATCTGCACCACCACGTGCCGCACGACACCGCCATGCCCTGGGGAGCCGACCGGCCCGAGGACGTGATCGCCTCCGTGCGCGCGGCACAGGGCGACCCCGCGGCGCAGGTCGTCGCGGGCCCCGGCGACCTCGCCGACCCGGCCGTGCCCGCCCAGCTGATCGCCACGGCCGCCTCCGCGCTCGGCGGCCGGCTCGACATCCTCGTCGCCAACCACGCCCTCAGCGGCAGCGACGGCACCCTCGACACGATCGACGCCGCGATGCTCGACGCGCACTGGGCGGTCGACACGCGCTCGGTGCTGCTGCTCGTCCAGGCGTACGCCCGACTGCGCGCCGAACTGTCGCCCCGCACCCCTGGCGGACGCGTCGTGATGATGACCTCCGGCCAGGACATCGCGGACGGCATGCCCGGTGAGATCGCCTACGCCCTGCAGAAGGGCGCCCTCGCCTCGATCACGCGCTCCCTGTCGACCAGGCTCGCCGAGCAGGCGATCACGGTGAACACCGTCAACCCCGGTCCCGTGGACACGGATTACGCGACCGGGGCGACGTACGAGGCGGTCGCCGCGCGCTTCCCCTCCGGCCGCTGGGGCATGCCGGACGATCCGGCCCGCCTCATCGCATGGCTCGCCACGGACGAAGCGGGTTGGATCACCGGTGAGGTCATCAACTCCGAAGGAGGTTTTCGGCGTTGACCTCGTGCGTCACAGCTCGGACAGCTCGTCCACCAGATCGTCCAGGCCCAGCGAGCCCTGGGAGAGGGCGGCCATGTGCCAGGTCTTGAGGTCGAAGCCGTCGCCCTGCCGCTCGCGCGCCTTCTCGCGGCCCAGCAGCCAGGCCCGCTCGCCCAGCTTGTAGCCGATGGCCTGGCCCGGCATCGACAGATAGCGGGTCAGCTCGCTCTCCACGAAGTCCGCGGGACGGCTGCTGTGCGAGGCGAAGAACTCCTGCGCCAGCGCGGGCGTCCAGCGCTCCCCGGGGTGGAAGGGCGAGTCGTCCGGGATCGTCAGCTCCAGGTGCATACCGATGTCGATGATCACTCGCGCTGCGCGCATCATCTGGGCGTCCAGGTAGCCCAGCCGGCGCTCCGGGTCGGTGAGGAAGCCCAGTTCGTCCATGAGCCGCTCCGCGTACAGCGCCCAGCCCTCGGCGTTGGCGCTGACCATGCCGACACTGGCCTGGTAGCGGGAGAGGTTCTCGGCGACGTGCTTCCACTGCGCCAGCTGGAGATGGTGGCCGGGTACACCCTCGTGGTACCAGGTGGACACCAGGTCGTAGATCGGGAAGCGGGTCTGGCCCATGGTCGGCAGCCAGGTGCAGCCCGGGCGGGAGAAGTCGTCCGACGGGGGCGTGTAGTACGGCGCCGCCGCGCTGCCGGGAGGCGCGATCCGGGACTCGACCCGGCGCACCCGCTCGGCCAGGTCGAAGTGGGTGCCGTCGAGCTTGTCGATCGCCTCGTCCATCAGGGACTGCAGCCAGCGCTGCACCTCGTCGACGCCCTCGATGTGCGTGCCCTGCTCGTCCAGGTGCGCCAGCGCCACCCATGGCGTGGCCGCACCGGGCAGGATCTTCTCGGCCTCGGCCTTCATCTCGCCCAGCAGCCGGTGGTACTCGGACCAGCCGTACGCGTACGCCTCGTCCAGGTCGAGGTCCGTGCCGTTGAAGTAGCGCACCCAGCGGGCGTACCGCTCGCGGCCCACCACGTCGGGCGCGCCCTCGACCGCCGGCGCGTACACGTCCCGCACCCAGTCGCGCAGCGCCACGACGGCCTCGGTGGCCGAGCGGGCCGCCGCGTCCAGCTCGGACCTGAGCGCCTCGGGCCCGGCGGCCGCGTACTGCTCGAACCAGCCGTGGCCCTCGCCGTCCGCGTCGGCCCACTGGCCGAGCTGCTCGACGAAGGTGGCGGTGGCGCGCGGCCCGCCGTACAGCTTCTGCTCCAGGCCGCGGGCGAGGGACTCCCGGTAGCCCTCCAGCGCGGCCGGGACCGCGCGCAGCCGCTCGGCGATCGCCGTCCAGTCCTCCTCGGACTGCGCCGGCGTCACGGTGAACACCTGACGCACCGCATGGGCGGGTGAGCTCAGATTGCTGACGGCACGCAGACCCTCCTCGGCCTCGTGCACGGCGAGCCCGGCGAGCAGCCGCTCGCGCAACAGGCGCGCGCACCGGCGCTCGACATCACTGTCCGCGCCGGGCTGCCGCTCCGCCTCCGCCAGCCGGGCCAGCGTCCGGCGCGACAGCTCCGCCTGCGCTTCCTCGCCCGCGGGCGAGAGGTCGGGCAACCTGCTGGAACTCTCCTTCACGCCGAGGAAGGTGCCGGTGATCGGATCGAGGGCGACGAGCTCGTCGACGTACGCGTCGGCGACTTCGCGGGGCAGCGGGCTCTTGATCTCAGACATGCGGCCATCCTCGTACGACGGCCCGCCGCACGTCACCCGGATTGAGCCGAGGGCGTAGGGCGCGTCCGCCGGAATCCGCCGACCTGAGGCCCTACGGCGGGAGCAGCGGCCCGCAGTCCCACTGCTGGAATATCAACCGCGTTTCCACCCGGGCCACTTCGCGCCGCGACGTGAACTCGTCCAGGACCAGCCGCTGCAGATCCGCCATGTCCGCGACCGCGACATGGACCAGATAGTCGTCCGGGCCCGTGAGATGGAAGACGGTCCGCGACTCCGGCAGCGCCCGGATCCGCTCCACGAACGGCCCCACCAACTCCCGCCGATGCGGTCTGACCTGCACGGACAACAAGGCTTCCAGCCCTCGCCCGAGCTTGGCCGGATCGAGCCGCAGCTGATGCCCGAGGATCACACCGGAACGGCGCAGCCGGGTCACCCGGTCCAGGCACGTCGACGGCGCGACCCCGACCTGCGCGGCGAGGTCTCGGTAGGTGGTCCGGGCGTCGTTCTGCAGCAGCCGCAGCAGATGAAGATCCACCGGATCCAGTACGACAGATTCGGCCATCGGCCGAACGTAGCACGGTATTCGATTCCTGTGACCCGGTCGTTGTTCACTCTTCCGGCATGGACTCTACGAGAGCTCTGGCCACGGAAGCCGTGCACGCGGGACGCGACGACCTCGCCCGACAGGGACTGCACGCGCCGCCGATCGACCTGTCGACCACCTATCCCTCGTACGACAGCCGTGGTGAGGCCGCCCGCATCGACGCCTTCGCCACGACCGGTGCCGAGCCGGAGGGCCCGCCCGTCTACGGCCGCCTCGGCAACCCGACCGTCGCCCGCTTCGAGACCGCGCTGGCCCGCCTCGAGGGCACCGAGTCCGCGGTCGCCTTCGCCAGCGGAATGGCCGCCCTGAGCGCCGTCCTTCTCGTACGGGCGTCGATGGGCCTGCGCCACGTCGTGGCCGTACGCCCGCTGTACGGCTGCAGCGACCATCTGCTGACCGCCGGACTGCTCGGCTCCGAGGTCACCTGGACCGACCCGGCCGGCATCGCGGACGCGCTGCGCCCGGACACCGGTCTGGTGATGGTCGAGTCCCCGGCCAATCCGACGCTCGCCGAAGTCGACCTGCGGGCCGTCGCCCACGCCTGCGGCTCGGTCCCGCTGCTCGCGGACAACACCTTCGCCACGCCGGTGCTCCAGCGCCCCGCCTCGCTCGGCGCCCGGCTGGTGCTGCACAGCGCCACCAAGTACCTGGGCGGACACGGCGACGTGATGGCGGGCGTGGTGGGCTGCGACGAGGAGTTCGCCGGGCGGTTGCGGCAGGTCCGCTTCGCCACGGGCGGCATCCTGCACCCGCTCGCCGGCTACCTGCTGCTGCGCGGCCTGGCGACCCTGCCGGTGCGCGTGCAGGCGGCCTCCGCGAACGCCGCCGAACTCGCCCGCCGCCTCACCGCCGACCGGCGCGTGACCCGCGTCCACTACCCGCGCATCGGCGGCGCGATGATCGCCTTCGAGGTCGCGGGCGACCCGCACGAGGTCATCGCCGACGTCAACCTGATCACCCCGGCGGTCAGCCTCGGCAGCGTCGACACCCTCATCCAGCACCCGGCATCCATCAGCCACCGCATCGTGGACGCGGAGGACCGGCGAGGATCCGGGGTGAGCGACAGGTTGCTCCGGCTGTCGGTGGGCTTGGAGGACGTCGAGGACCTATGGGCGGACCTGGACAGGGCACTGGGGACGGGGCCGCGCCCCGCCGGGGGCGCGGGGAACTGCGCGAGCAGCCACAACGCACCCGCAGCCGCCGACGACCACCCAACCCCTATGGCGCTTCGGCGTTGGTGACCCGCACCGCACCTTCGCCCAGCGGGGCGTCCCCGTCCAGCCGGGCAGTGATGACCAGGGTCCCCTCCTCGATCTGATAGTCGAGGGGGAGGCCCAACCCCCGCATCGCCGCGACCATGCCCGTGTTGGACGCCTGCGTCACGGCATACACACTCTCGCACCCCGCCTCGACCGCCATCGCCACCAACCGCTCCAGCAGCTCCCCACCGACACCGCGCCGCTGCCACTTGTCCTCGATCAGCAGCGCCACCTCCGTCTCGTCCCCGTCCCACAGCAGATGGCCGAGACCGACGAGCCGCCCCGACGCGGTCTGCACCGCCAGCGTGCGGCCGAACCGCGGACTGAGCAGATGGTTCAGATAGCGGTCGGCGTCACCGACCGGCCCGTGGTACCGCATCCCGAGCGTCCGCGCGGAGCACCGCTCGTGCATCTCCTTCGCGGCCTCCACATCACGCGGGTCGGCCCGCCGCACGGTGATCTCGTTGCCCTCGGGCAGCGTCAGCACGTCCTGGCTGTGCGGCACCCGCGGCCCGAGCCGGGCGTCCAGCTCCACCAGAGCCCGCGCCCGGGCGAACTCGGTCGGCGTGAACGGCAGATACGGCCGCTCCACGGTGATCACTCCACCTTCCGGCGCCCGCAGCCGCATCACGGTGTCCTCGAGAACTCCCTCCACCGGCACACCGTCCGGCCCGCGCCCCCCGCCGACCGGCGCGCCGGGCAGCTGACGGATGGTGTACCGGCCCAGCAACTGCCGAAGCGCCAGCGGCAGTTCGGCCGCGTCCAGGGCGGTACGGGCGGCCAGGCCCAGCACCCGGGTCGGAGCGTCCACCAGGTCGTGGGCGTCGGCCCGCTCGATCCAGGTGTCCACGCCGCCGGCCCCCGAGACCACCTGGGTGAGCTCGGACGCCATGAGCCCACCGGGAGCCCGCAGCAGGAACTCGTCCACCGTGCCCTCGGCCAGGGGATGCGTCTGCAGGCTGAGGATGTCGACCCGCTGCCCGGCGAGCGCCGTGCACAGCGCGGCCAGCGACCCCGGTTCGTCCTTCACCGTCGTCCGCATCCGCCACAGCGCGCTCTCCCCGGGCACGCTCCCCGGCGCCTGCACCGACGTCTCGGGCGGCCCGGCCTGCTGGTCCTGCGACAGCGGCCGGGCACCGGTATGGTCCGCCGGCGGCGCATGACCGTGGCGGCGTGACCACCATGTGTGGACCAGGGCGGCGAGTTCGCCGACGCTCCTTTGCCAGTGGTGTGCGGGACGGCTGTGCTTCGCAGGCGTCACTTCAGACATTTCTCGAGTCATGCAGCCACTGTGAAGGAAGGGTGTTGCGTGATCACGAACGCTTTGTGACTGATCGGTAAAGCGTGGTTATGCTCCTTTTGTTGATTTTTCTACGGTTGTCCTGCGCGGCGTCCCCCTCACATCAGGCGGCCGCCTCCGGCGACAGCGCGCTGCGCAGCCGACGGGCCTGCGTCACCACCCGTGAGGAACCGCGCCGGTCCGCCGTCTGCGCCAGGTGCGGTATCTCACCCCGCGCCCCGGACCGCTCGGCGCACTCCGCGGCCACGGCCAGCAGTTCCCCGAGCCCGCGGGCCGACGCCGCCGTGCCGTTGATGGCGAGCTCGGCGAGCAGGGCGGGCAGGGTGTGCCGCAGCATCTCCCAGATGGTGGCGTTGGCCCCGGTGGCCGCCGCGGCCTTCGCCGACTCCGCGAGCCGCAGCGGCTTCACGGCCCCGCGCCGCACCAGCTGCCCGAGATCCGCGCCCAGCCGCGCCGTGTCGAGCTGCCCGCGGGCCGCCAGCGTCAGCAGCGCGTCCACGGCGGCGAGCCGGTCCTCCGGGTGCCGTGCGCCGAGCCCGTACGCCAGGCACAGATGCACGGCCTCGCCCGCCTCGCCCCCGGACTCGGCGAGTTGGGGCAGGACGGCGGCGGCACCCCGGGAGTCGTCGACGGCCACGGCGGACAGGTCCCGCAGTATTCGCGCGGCCACGAGCTCGCGCCGCTCGGGGAGCAGGGCCAGCCAGTGCTGCCGTACGGCGTCGCTCCAGTGGTAGCAGTACCAGCGGTCCCCGTACACGCTGACGGGACGGCCCAGGGGCCGGTACTCCGCCGGGAAGTCCTGCTGCAGTTCCAGGAGTTCACCGCACTCGAGCAGGATGCGACTGCCGAAGATCCGCCGTCGGACGGTCGGCATCCCGGGGCCCGCTGCGCTCAGCCAGTGGGCGAGCCGCGTGCCCTCCGCCGTGCCGAGCGTGGCCGCGCGCTTCGCGGCCCGCGCGGCCGCCGTCCGGTCCGCGCGCCGCACCCGCAGCAACGCCTGCGCGAAGTCCGCCGGTGACACCCGCACGCCCAGGCGCCGGTACTCGTCGAGGCGGTCCACCAGCTCGTCCGGCTCCAGGAGGCCCGTGCTCCACGTCGGGGCCGACAGCAGGAACGGCAGCGGGTCGGTCTGCAGCCGGTACGCCACCTCCCACAGGCGCGCCGCGAAGGCCCGGGCAAGCCCGCTGTGCCCGCACTCGCGGGCCGTGGACCCGTGCTGGACGAACGCGTGCAGTGTCTTGAGGCGGACCCTGCCGCGCAGGGTGGCGAGGAGGAGGTCCAGGCCGTCCTGCGCATCCGACACGGCGAAGTCGGCCCCGTCGAAGCGGGATTCGGAGTCGTAGTCCGCGCTGTTCCACCAGCGGCGCGCGAGCACCGGCCGAAGCGCCTCCAGCAGGGCTTCCCGGTCGCGGTACGCATGGCGCACCAGACCGTCCAGCGCCCGCTCGAACTCGGCCACGCCGGACTCGGACGCCATGGCCGCCCCCACCTCTTCGGCCACCTCGGCCGCGGAGACCGGAGCGGGGGCGAGGCGTGTGGGCACAGGGACGGGCGGGAGCACCTCCTCGTACGCCACCGCGGGCGCCTGCTCGGGCACGGTGCCCAGAAGCTGAGCCGCCCGGCCCCGCAGCCCAGGGATCAACTGCTCGGACTCCGCCGCCAGTTGGGCGAGCACGTCAGTGTTCTCGACCTTCTTGAGGTGCCGCTCCACCAGCTTCAGCGCCCGCTCCTGGACGTCCGAGTCCTCGTGCCCGAAGGCCTGCGCGACCGCGGGCAGCAGCTCCTCGGCCGTGCCCGCGTCCCGGGTGAGTACCTTGCCGAGCAGCACCAACTGGGCGCGCACCAGCTTCTTCTCGGTGCGGAACAGCACCGCCGCCGACATCTCCGCCAGCTGACGCGGCGCCAGTTCGCCGTCGAGGGCCGGCGCGGCCAGCAGCGACTGGGCGTACGAGGCCACCGGAGAGACCGCGTCGGAGGCCAGGGCCAGCCAGTCGGCGGTCCGCTCCCGCTCCTCGCCCCGAGTGAGCTCGAGCAGCTTCAACAGGCGCAGGAACACCCGGTGTTCGGTGGTCGTGCCACCCCGCAGCAGACGGGCCACACAGGCGTCGACCATCACCTTGCGGTCGAGAACCCCCTCGGCCGTGAGACGGACGAGCGCCCCGGTCCAGCTGTCCGGCCCCTCCCCGCGCGGCCACTCGAGCAGACCGCCGACGTCGTTCGTCTCGAAGAGCGCGGCCACGAGCTGAGGCAGATACGGATCCGGCCGCAGGCGGTCGAGCAGCGTGCCCTTGCGCTGCATGGCCCAGCTCAGGTGGCTGATCCAGCCCCGCACATAGGCGTCGGTGACCGGCACCGGGCAGCCCGACAGCCACACCAGACCCGCCATCAGCTCGTACGGCACCCCGGACGTGGCCGGCCGCTGTGCCAGCCGGTGCGTCAGGTCGGCGAGCCACTCCTGGGAGCGGTCGCCGAGGAGGCGCAGCAGCAGGGTCGGCGAGGTCTGCGACCAGCGCATGTCGGCCGCGGCGATCCAGGCCGCGACGGCCGCCGCACCGGTCTGGCAGGCCACCCCGGCCACGAACAGCGGCGAGTACGCGCGGCGGGCATCCGCCTCCCAGGGCGCCGCCCTCAGCTCCTTGCGGAGCGCCTTCAACTCGGGGACGACAGACCGCCGTTCGGCATCCGTCATCTCGTCGAGCAGGTCGACCACCGTGGCCGTATGCCCCGCCCGTACCGCCTCCATCAGCGAACTCATCGCACACCCCCGTCGACCCGCGTCCTGTCCTGCTCCACCGCGGCGCCCCGCCGCACCATCCGCACCGCCAGCGCGTGCTTGCACGGCCCGCGCCCACCCCGGTACCTCGCCCACCACAGGCAACTGCAGGTGAGCACCCCCGCCTCGTCCCGCACCCGGTGCACATGCCCGTCCTCCGCGGTCACCGTCCCGAGGGCGCCGTCCAGGGCGACCGCGCCGGCGGCCACCAGCGCCCGGGCCGAACGCAGCCTGGGGTTGTGGCGCTCCACCCGCTCGGCGTCGTAGGGCAGCTCGCGGTGGAAGTAGGCCGCCTCCGCCGTGTCGTAGCCGACGCGCCCCGAGGTGCCGAGCCGGACCAGGGCCGCGCGCACCCGCTCGGCCGTGAGCCCCGAGGCGGCGGCGAGGTCGGCGACGTCGATGCGGGGCTCCCACGCCAGGAGCACCGAGACGAACTCCGCGTCCTCGGCGGCCTCGTCGGTGGCCAGCGCGTCGAGGACCCCGCCCTCGCCGGAGAAGCCGCGCGCGGCGTCCGGCGATAGGGTCAGCGTCAGCCGCATGCCGGGCAGCACGGCCTCCCAGGCGCTCGCCGTGGAGGCGCTGCCGGTGGCCGCGGGGCCGTACACCCGCAGAGCCGTCGCGTGCCGCAGCACCCGCTGGAGTGCGATCAGCCGCTCCGGGCCCGGCAGGCACACCGCGCCCGGCACCGCCCGCGTCGTCGGCCGCAGCGTGCGGCCCGCGGGCACCACCCAGCGCGCACCGGCCGAGGCGCCCCGCCCACCCCCGCGGGGCAGGGCGCGCAGGAACCGGACGGCCTCGGCGGCGGGCAGCTCGGCGCGCAGGTCGAAGCCGGCCGCGATGACCTGGGCCTCGGCGAATCCGCGCAGCCAGCGGTCGGGCAGCGGCACCTTCTTCTCCACGACCGGGCCGTCCAGCGTGGTGACCGCCAACTCCTCGGGGCCCACGCGCAGATGGAGCGGGTCGTCCGAGCCGATGCGGGAGAGGGCCTCGCGCAGCGGGTTGTTGACGTCGACGTTCGTCGTGCCGTGCCCCACCTCGCCGCCGTCGAGGCCCTCCTCCAGCACGTCCAGGCGGGCGTACACGCCGCCGCAGCCCGAGAAGGACTCGAAGCGCAGCCGGTCGCCGTTGCCCGTCACCACCGGGTCGAGCGAGGCGCGCAGCTGCCGCTGGTAGTAGCGCGCGGCGGCCACGTCCGCCACCGCCAGCAGCCCCGCGGAGGCCACCTGAGGACTCGTCAGGAACCCGGCGAAGAACCGGGGATGGTCCTCGGCACCGGACGGCGTCGCACCCCGGGAGGTCTCGAGTCCCAGGCGTCGCTCACCCGCCGAGGACTCCAGCACGGAGGGTCGGCGATAGGCCACGGCCTGCAAAGATCGCGTCATGGAAAAACCGTAGAGGCGACCACTGACAATCGGCCCTGACCTGCGAAAACGCCCTGCCGACGGGGGAGTTCGGGGGCCGGAACGGCGCCGCGCACCGGGGGATGACGCCGGTGCGCGGCCCTGATGAGAGGGTAACGGGAGTTACTGGCCGACCCGGCCCGGCTGCAGCGTCTGCGTGAACAGCACGGTGCCGTCGTACTCGCGCAGACGGACCGTCAGCTCGCCGCTGTCGCCGTCGATGTCGACCTCGCCGAAGAACTGGTAGCCCTCGGCCGGGGAGACGTTCGCGACGGTCGGTGCCTTGACGAAGACCCGGTCCGGGCCGAACGTGCCGTCCAGCGCGTTGGCCGCGAAGGCGCCCGCGTTGAGCGGGCCGGAGACGAACTCCCAGAACGGCTCGAAGTCCTTGAACGCGGCCCGCGACGGGTCGTAGTGCTGCGCCGAGGTGTGGTGCACGTCGGCCGTCAGCCACACCGTGCCGGTGATCCTGCGGTGCTTGATGAACCGCAGCAGCTCCGCGATCTGCAGCTCGCGGCCCAGCGGCGCGCCCGGGTCGCCCTGTGCGACGGCCTCGAAGTTCGCCTTGCCCTCGACTCCGTCGGGCACGACCAGGCCGAGCGGCATGTCCGCGGCGATGACCTTCCACACGGCACGCGACCGGGACAGCTCGCGCTTGAGCCACTCCAGCTGCTCGGCGCCGAGGATGCCCTGCGGGTCGGTGGTCTGGCTGTCGGGCGAGTTGGCGTTGCGGTACGTCCGCATGTCGAGCACGAACACGTCCAGCAGCGGGCCGTGGTTGACGACGCGGTAGATCCGGCCGTCCGGGTGCCCGCTGATGGTGGAGATCGGGAAGTACTCGGAGAACGCCTGCCGCGAGCGCAGGGCCAGGTCGTCCAGCTTCGTGCCGGCCGGGTAGGGGGTGCCGGTGCCGATGACCTCGCCCGGGTACCAGTTGTTGCGCACCTCGTGGTCGTCCCACTGGATGACGTTCGGCACCTGGGCGTTGAACCGGCGCAGCGCCTCGTCCAGCAGGTTGTAGCGGAAGTTGCCGCGGAAGTCGGCCAGGGAGACGGCGACGTGCGACTTCTCCTCGGTGGTGACGTTGCGGTAGAGGCTGCCGTCGGGGAGCGCCTGGGTCGCCGAGATCACGCCGTCGGCGTAGATGTTGTCGCCGCTGCACAGGAAGAAGTCCGGGTCGACCTTCGCCATGGCGTCGAAGATGCGGTAGCCGCCGATCGACTCGTTGATGCCCCAGCCCTGCCCCGCCAGGTCGCCGGACCACACGAACTTGACGCCCTTGCGCCGCTTGACGGGCGCCGTGCGGAAGGTGCCGGTGACCGGCTCGCCGGTGCGGCGCGGGTCGTCCGGGTCGGCCAGCAGCACCCGGTAGTGGATCTGCTCGCCCGACGGCAGCCCGCGCAGCCGGGTCGTGCCGGTGAAGTCCGAGTCCGCGCCGAGCAGCGGACCGTGCCATCTGTGCGGGTTGCGGAACGACTCGGTCGCGGACGTCTCGACGATCATCCGGGCCGGCCGGTCGGAACGCACCCACACCAGCCCGGAGTCGGTGGTCACGTCTCCGGCCTGCACGCCCCAACCCGCCTTGGGACGCCCGGACAGGGCGAACGCCGGTGCCGCGCCGAGGGCGGTGGGCAGGGTCAGGGCCGCCGACGCGGCGAGCGAGCCGCGCAGCACGCTGCGGCGGCCGGGGAACGGACGGTGTGACATGGATGCGCCTCCAGGGACGGGATCCGGCCAGTGTGCGATGCCACAACTACTGGTGCGCCGCAGCGCACACGGAAACCACAAGTGAACAACTGACCGCAGGGACAAGGGAACCGGCACGCGACAAGGGGGATCCCGGTGGCGAAAGGGATGAGCCCCCCGCCCGTTTTCCGCGCCGGTCACCCCGTGGTCATACGGCGGTCGCCTGGGCCATCAGCCGTACACCCGCCCGGATCCGCGCCGGCGACTGATGCGCGTATCCCAGGACCAGCCGTACCCCCTCGTCCCGTTCGCGCTCGCCACGCGCGTGCGTGTAGTCCGTCAGCGGGCGTACCGCCACACCGGCCGCGGCCACGCGCGCGAGGAAGCGCTCCTGGGGCCCGTACCGTGCCGGCAGCGCGGCGATGACGTGCAGTCCCGCGGCGATTCCCGCCACCTGCGAGCCCGGGAAGTGTTCCCCCAGGGCGGCCACGAGTGTGTCGCGCCGCTCGCGGTAGGCGCGCTGGCAGCGGCGCAGCTGGCGGTCGTAGTCGCCGCGCTCCACGAAGCGGGCGAACAGCGCCTGGTCCAGGGTGGGATGGCCGAGATCCATGGTCCGCTTGCGCTCGACGACCTCGCCGGCCAACGACTCCGGTACGAGCAGCCAGCCGAGCCTGAGGCCCGGTGCGAGGGACTTGCTGACCGAGCCCGTGTAGGCCACGTGTTCCGGGTCGAGCCCCTGGAGCGCGCCCACCGGGGCGCGGTCGTAGCGAAAGTCGCCGTCGTAGTCGTCCTCCAGGACGAATCCGTCCACCGACCGCGCCCAGTCGAGCAGTTCGGTGCGGCGGCCCGCGGAGTACGCGATCCCGGTGGGGAACTGGTGGGAGGGCGTCGTCACGACGGCCCGCACGCCCGACTCCCGCAACGGCCCGACGACGAGTCCGTCCTCGTCCAGGGGCAGCGGCACGGTGGTGACACCGGCCGAGGCGTACAGAGCGTTGTGCTGTGGGCTCCCGGGATCCTCGACGCCGACGGTGCGCAACCCGCGCGCGTGGAGCGCGAATCCGAGCAGCGTCGTCGCCTGGGCCACGCCGGAGACGACCACGATCCGCTCCGGGTCCGCGACCACGCCCCGGCGCCGCGCCAGCAGCTCCGCCAGCGCCGTACGCAGCTGCGGCAGCCCGCGCGGGTCGGGATAGCCGAGGTCGCGGTGGGGCAGATCGGCCAGCACCGCGCGGTGCGCCGCGGCCCAGGCCGTGCGCGGGAACAGCGACAGGTCCGGTGTGCCGGGCACGAAGTCGGCCTGTGTGCCGGGGGAGTGCGGGGCGAGGTCACGCGCGCGTGCGGGCGCGGCCCGCACGGCACCGCCGACCCACGTGCCCGCGCCCCGGCCGCTGCGCAGATAGCCCTCCGCCGTCAGCTGCTCGTACGCCTCGGTGATCAGCCCCCGCGACACCCCGAGGTCGGCGGCGAGATCCCGGCTCGACGGCAGCCGCGTGCCCGGCGCCAGCCTCCCCGAGCGCACCGCCTCCCGCAGCGCCGCCTGCAACGAGCGGCCACGCGTGCGTGCCGGAGCGGAGGCGGCCGGCAGCAGCAGCTCCCAGGCGGGCGAGGCGGCATGCGACCGCTCCGGGCCGGGAGGTGGAGTTCCGTCCCGATTGGTCTCCGATGACGTCATGGAAATGGACCTTAAACCGGACCGCCATCCTGCCTAGCGTCGCTGCCATGAACGCCACCACCATGCGCGGAGCCCTGCTCGCCGCGCTCGCCTGTGTCCTCGTCGGAGGGTCCTTCACCGCCAACAGCGTCCTGGGCCACTACCCGTACGCGGGCGGCCAGTTCCTGCGCTACGGCCTGGCGTGTCTGCTGCTCGCCCCGCTGGCCGGCACGGGCTCGACGGCGCGGCTGCGGGCGCTCACGCCCCGTCAGTGGGCCCGCCTGGCGCTGCTCGCCGCCGTCGGCATGGTCGGCTTCAACCTGGCCGTGATCGCCGCCGAGCGCACAGCGGAACCGGCGGTGCCGGGCGTCTTCGTGGGCTGCGCGCCGGTGGTCGTGGCCGTCGTCGTCCCGCTCCTGGAGGGGCGCCGGCCCCAACGCCTGGTTTTGTACGGGGCGTTGCTGGTGGCCGTCGGTGCCTTCGCGGTGCAGGGCTGGGGGCGTACGGACGGCGTGGGCATCGCCTTCTCGGCGTGCGCGCTGGCCGGCGAGGTCGGTTTCGCCGTGCTCGCGGTGCCCGTGCTGCGGCCGCTGGGGCCGCGGCTGCTGTCCGCCACGGTGTGCGGCATCGCCGCGGTCGAGTCCGCCGCGGCCGGTCTGCTCGCGGACGGCACGGCCTGGCTGCGGCGGCCCGACGGCACCGAGGCCGCCGCGCTGTTGTGGCAGGCGGCGGTCGTCACCGTCGTCGGATTCGTGTGCTGGTACATGGGCATGCAGCGGATCGGCGCCGAGCGGGCCACGCTGTTCTCCGGCCTCATCCCGGTCGCCGCGGCCGGCACGGCCCCGCTCGTCGGAACGGGCTCCTACGGGGCCGCACAGGCCGTGGGAAGCGCCCTGGTCGGCGCCGGAGTCGCCCTCGGATCCGGCGCGTTGAGCAGGCGGCCGGGCAGGTCAGCGGCTGCCGTCGAGGATGACGCGGGCGACCAGCGCCGGGTCGTCGTTCATCGGGCAGTGCCCGCAGCCGGGCAGTCGCACCAGGCGGGCGCGGGGGATGATCTGCTTGGCGCGCACCCCCTGACGGCGTACCAGCAGCATGTCACGGGTGCCCCAGGCCACGGTGACGGGAAGCCCGGGGATGTCGTCGGTGAAGTGGATGGCGCTGCCGGCCCGGAGGGTGTCGTCGAACCCGGTGGCCTGCGCAAGCGCCAGCGTCTCGGCGACCACGGCCTCGGGTGAACGGCGGCCGGGGCGGGCGTAGATCGTGCTCGTCAGCATCGTGCGGCCGGCCGCCGAGCGGGACAGCTGCTCGACCAGGGGCAGCGGCAGCCGCCGGGAGATGTGCCGCATCGTGAGCAGGATGCCGAAGGCGTAGCGCCGCTCGGCCTCCGACCAGAACCCGGCCGGGGACAGCGCGGTCACCGAGCGCACGAGCTTCTCGCGGCCCAGTTCCAGGGCGAGCAGCCCGCCGAGCGAGTTGCCCGCCACATGCGGACGTTCGAGCTCCAGCGCCTCGCAGAACGCGCCGAACACGGCGGTCGTCGTGGGCAGGTCGTACGCGAGTCCGTCGGGCAGCCCCGGAGACGCGCCGAACCCCGGCAGATCCACGGCGATCACATCGCGCTCGGTCGCGAGGATGTCCACCACCGGGTCCCAGGCCTGCCGGTGGTGACCGATGCCGTGCAGCAGGAGCAGCGGCTCGCCGCTGCCCACGCGCGCGTAGGAGACGGTCACGGGCTGCGGGCCACCCGCAGAGGGGACCTTGAAGGAGACGGTGGCGGACATGGGTGCTCCTCGTCTGGGGCTCGCTGACGGACGCCGTGTAGACAGCTTGTCAGCAATTGCTACCGACGGGTAGCCCCTGATCGGGTCGACCTCTCAGTCGTGCCACCTCAACGCGCCCTGCGCACCTCCAGGTTGAACTCCGCGTGCCCGAAATGCCGGAAAAGGTCGAGCCATAGAGGGAGCATCATCTCCACACTGCGGGCCGAGCGGATACCGCCCAGGTCCAGCACCCGGTGCGGCGGCCATCCGAACTCCCCGAGCAGCGCGGTGACCTGCTCCTTGGCGGCGGCGTCCTCGCCGCAGACGAAGAGCTGGTGCTCGCCCGGCACCAGCGACGGGTCCACCATCACCGTGCAGTTGACGGTGTTGAGCGCCTTCACCACGCGCGCGTGCGGGAACGTCCGCTGGATCTGCTCGCCCACGCTGTCCGACTCGACGGGGGACAGCCGCAGCTCCCCCTCCTCGAAGGCCAGGGGGTTGGAGACGTCGACGACGACCTTCCCGTCGAGGTTCGCCGCCCCGGCCGCCTCGAGCGCGGCCAGGGCCACCCGCCCGCCGACGGCGACCACGACCACCTCGGCGGAGGAGGCCGCCTCCGCGAACGTGCCGGCCCGTGCGCCCGCGCCCGTGCTCCGCGCCCACTCCAGGGCGGTCGGGTTGTCCTTGGTGCGCGAGCCCAGGGCCACCTCGTGGCCGAGCTCCGCCAGCTTGCCGGCGAGCGTACGGCCCACATCGCCCGTGCCCAGTACCGCGTACCGCATGGCCACCTCCGCAAGGCCGCCCGCCCTGGGCGGCTCTGGGTCATTCTGCTCCGGGACACGCGGTTTTTTCCTAGACATGACCGCAGGCGTCGCATGGGATGGGGCGGTGACCACGGACACCGGGACCGACGTCTTCGAAGAGCACCGCCCCGTCCTGCTGGGGGTCGCCTACCGCATGCTCGGCCGGGTGGCCGACGCCGAGGACGTGGTCCAGGAGGCCTGGCTGCGCTGGTCCGGCGCCGACCGCAGCGAGGTGCGCGAGCCGCGCGGCTACCTGGTGCGCATCACCACCCGCCTCGCCATCGACCGGCTGCGCCAGGTCAAGGCCCGCAACGAGGCGTACGTCGGACCGTGGCTGCCCGAGCCGTACGTGACCGACTTCGGGGACACCGTCCCGGACACCGCCGAACGAGCGGTGCTCGCCGACTCCGTCTCGCTGGCCGTCCTCGTCGTCCTGGAGTCGCTGTCGCCGCTGGAGCGGGCCGTGTTCGTGCTCAGGGAGGCCTTCGGCTACCCGTACGCGGACATCGCCGTCATGCTCGAGCGGGGCGAGCCGGCCGTGCGCCAGCTCGCCGGGAGGGCCCGCAAGCACGTCGAGGAGCGACGGCCGCGCTACGAGGTCGATCCCGCCCGGCGCCGTGAGCTCACCGAGCGGTTCCTCGCCGCCGCGGGAGGGGGCGACCTGGACGGGCTCATGGCGCTGCTGGCGCCCGACGTGCGGCTCGTCGGGGACAGCGGCGGAAAGTCGCGGGCGCCGCTGCGGGTCCTGGAGAGCGCCGACAAGGTGGGCCGCTTCCTGATCGGGGCCGCCCAGAAGGGCGTACCGGACCCGTCCTTTCGCTTCATGGAGCTCAACGGCGGCCCCGCCCTCGTGGCACTGTCCGCCGGCCGGCCCGACAGCGTCTTCCAGCTGGACGTCTTCCAGGGCCGAATCCAGGCGGTCTACATCATCCGCAACCCTGACAAGCTGCTGTCACTGACCGTGACCTGACCGGCCGCAGCAACCGCTCTCTGTCTTGCCTGTGGGATCGAGGATTGGTCTTGACCAAGGGTTTGGGCCGCCCTATGGTCGCAGATAAGTGCAACAACCTTTAATAAACAAGGGCGCTAAAACGCCGCCGGACCACGGCGATTGCGGAGGACAGGGTGGGGACCACGCAGCTGGAATCGGTGCCGGAACCGAAGTACTGGCACCTCAAGACCGTGCTCAGTGAGGCATTGGACTCCGAGTTCTCCGTGGGCGAGATCCTGCCCAACGAGCGCGACCTCGCCGCCCGCTTCGGCGTCGCCCGCGCCACGCTCCGCCAGGCCCTGGAACAGCTCGAACTCGAAGGCAGGCTGCAGCGCCGCCGCGGTGTCGGTACGACCGTCGCCCCGCCGCGCGTGGGCGTGGCCGTCGGCACCGAGCAGCACGCCTGGCCCGGGGCCGCCGGTGACGTGTGGCAGGCCGTCGACTGCACGGTGACGGCGCCGCCCGCCGCGGTCGCCGCCGCGCTGGAGATCGACCCGGACGAGCCCGTGCACACGGTGCGCCGCTCGCGCATGACGCACGGCCAGCCCGTCGCCGCCGAGCTGCTCTACATCCCGGCGTCCTCGGTGCCCGACCTCTCCGCCATAGACGCACCCTCCGGACCGGCACGCGCGCGTGCCGTGCTGCGCGAGCTGCAGCGGCTGGAGCTGGAGGGCCGGGACAGTTCGGTGGAGCTCGGCTCGGCCCGCGCGGACGACGCCAAGGAACTGGACCGGCTGCCCGGGGCGCCCGTCCTCGTCGTCACCACCCGCTTCCTCGCCGACGGCCGCACCGCGGCCCTCTCCGTCGCCACGTACCGCGCGGACACCTGCCGCCTGACCTTCGGCGATTCGGGCAGCGTGGAGATCCACCCGAACCCCGAGCGCCGGGCCTCCTGAGCCGCCCTGCCGCCCCAGCGACCGCGCCCCGGAACTCCTCCGGGGCGCGAGCCGTTTCACCCGCAGGGTTGCGTCGTCGGCGCGGGGGTGAAGCCGCCCGTCAGCGTCGCGCCGTCACCGTGCCCTCGACCGCGAACAGCTGTTCCTCCACGTGATCGAGGGCGAGCCGGAGCGCTCCCGTCGCGACGGCGGCCTCGCCCAGCAGGGACAGCGTCACCTTCGGGGGACGCAGGCAGTACCGGGCCAGTTCGCTGCGCAGGGGCTCCAGCACGCCGTCGAGGCCGGCCGCCCAGCCGCCGACGACGACCAGTTCCGGGTCGAGCGCCAGGACCAGTGCGGCCACGTCGTGGACGAGCCGCTGGATGAACCGGTCGACGGCCGCACGCGCCCGCTGGTCGCCCTCGCGGGCCTGCGCGAAGACCGCGGCGACGGCCTGCTCGTCGAGAGGGTGCAGCGGCTCGTCGGTGGTGGACAGCAGGGTCTCCGGGGTCACCTCACGGCCCAGCAGGTGCAGCGCGCCGATCTCACCGGCCGCGCCCCCGTAGCCGCGGTGCAGCTGCCCGCCGATCAGCGAACCGGCGCCCGGGCTGAGGCCGGCCAGCACGAACACCATGTCGTCGGACTCGATCGCCGCGCCCTTCCAGTGCTCGGCGACCGCGGCGGCATTGGCGTCGTTCTCGACCAGCACCGGGCACTTGAAGGAGCGGCCCAGCCGCTCGCCGAGATTCAGTCCCGTCCATTCGGGCAGCGCCGTGCCCAGCCGTACGGTCCCGTCCGCCTCGACGATCCCCGGCGTGGCGACCCCCACGGCCCGCAGGGAGTCGCGCGGCACGCCCGCCCGGCGCAGCAGCTCGGCCACGGCGGTGCGCAGCCGTTCCAGCCGCTCGTCCGCCGCAGCCGTCTCGTCGACCTCCTTGGCCTGCGCGCCCAGCACCCGGCCGTCCAGGTCGGCCAGGAGAGCGGCGACCCGGTGCGGCCCGATCTCCAGGCCCAGCAGATGCCCCGCCTCGGCCCGGAACCGGAACCTCCGTGCGGGCCGCCCCTGCCGCCGTACGACACTCTCGTCGGCCGCCTTCTCGACGACGTAGCCCGCCTCGATGAGCCCCTCGACAACGCCCTCGACGGTGGGCCGGGACAGCCCGGTCACCCGGGTGATCTCCGTCAGCGTCGCGGAGTCCGTGGCGCGCAGCGCGTGCAGCACCACCGCGGAGTTGATCCTTCGCAGCAGCGAGGGATCCCCGCCGGTCAGCCGCCCCAACGTCCGTCCTCCCAGCTCGTGCGCGTGTTGGCCGGATCGTACTCGGCGCGGCGGACCCCGGCGAGTGCCAGGGGCTCCTCAGGCAAATCAGCCCGGCGCCACGAACCCCGACTCGTACGCGGCGATCACGGCCTGCGTCCGGTCCCGCGCCCCCAACTTCGCCAGTACGGCGCTGACGTGCGACTTCACCGTCTCCGTGCCGACGACCAGCCGGGCGGCGATCTCCGCGTTCGACAGGCCACGGGCCATCAGCCGCAACACCTCGGCCTCCCGCTCGGTCAGCCGGGCCCGCTCCATCGCGGCCCGGGCCGCCCGGTTCCCGCCGTCGTCGCCGTACTCGGCGGCCAGCCGCCGCACGGAGGCCGGGAACAGCAGCGACTCGCCCTCGGCGACCAGCCGCACCGCATGCACGATCTCGGCCGGCCTCGCCCGCTTCAGCAGAAACCCGTCGGCTCCCGCCCGCAACGCCTCGTACACGTACTCGTCGTTCTCGAACGTCGTCACCACAAGGATCTTGGGCGGATCGTCCACCGTCCGCAGCACCGCGCGCGTGGCCTCGATGCCGTCCAGCAGCGGCATCCGTACGTCCATGGCGACCACGTCCGGCCGCAGTTGCCGCACCAGCGGGATCACCGCCGCCCCGTCGGCCGCCTCCCCGACGACCTCGATGTCGGGCTGCGCCTCCAGCACGGCCCGCAGGCCGGCGCGTACGAGCGGTTCGTCGTCGACAAGGAGAACGGTCACCGGCATCCGGCCAGCCTAGATCAACTCAGCGGCAGCTCCACATGTACCTGCCAGTCGCCCTCGTCCGGCCCGGTGCGCGCGCGGCCGCCCAGCAGCGCCGCGCGCTCCCGTATGCCGCGCAGACCGCTGCCCCTCCCGGGCCCCGGTATCTCGGCGGTCAGCGGATTGCGGACCTCGAGGGTGAGGGTGTTGCCGGTGACGTCCACGCGCACGCGTGTCGGCACGGCGCCCGCGTGCCGCAGCACATTGGTCAGGGCCTCCTGCAGGATGCGGTAGCCCTCCCGGGAGACCGGGCCCGGGACGGACTCCAGCGCACCGGAGACCTCCGAGTCGACCTTCGCGCCGGACGCGCGCGCGGACTCCAGCAGGCGGTCCGCCTCCGCCAGTGTCGGACGGCTGCTCACCGGCCGCTCCGCCTCCCGCAGTACGCCCAGCACCCGCTCCAGGTCCTCCAGCGCGGCCCGGCCGGTGTCCTCGATGGCGGCCAGCGCCCGGTCGGTGAATTCGGGGTCGCCCGCCGCGCGGGCCGCACCCGCCTGTACGACCGCCACCGTGAGGGCATGGCCGATGGAGTCGTGCAGTTCACGGGCGATGCGATTGCGCTCCAGGAGCTGATCCGTGCGCTCCTCCAGCGCCTCCAGGCGCTCGGCCGCGGACGGGCCCAGGAGACGGCGCGCAACCGCGGTGATCAGTGCACCCAGGCCGACGACGACCCCGTAGAGCGCGATGAGCGGCAGCGGCACCAACAGCCAGTACACCCAGTGCGGTTGGGCCTCGCGCAGCAGCGGGACGGCGTCGTCCGGCGAGTGTCCGAGCGCGATGCGGGCCAGCTCGTAGACGAGGCCCGGAAGCCACACACAGCTCGCCATCGCCACCGCACCCAACACCATGCGCGTCTCCAGCCACAGCATGGTGCGCAGCCGGTCCCGCCAGGCCGTCGCCGGGCTCACGGAGATCCCCGAGTCCTGCTCACCCGGCGTCAGCAGCAGCCGCGCCTGCACCCCCTCGCCCATCCGGACCGCGGGGATGAGCCCCACCGGGACGAGAACGGCCGCAGGAATCCAGGGAGTCGACATATCGATGTACAGCCACACGCTGACGATGAGCATCGGCACCCACAGGTGCAGCAAGCGCGTGTACGTCGTCCCCCGGAGCAACGGGCGCAGAAAGCGGGCCATTTCGTCATCGTGCCAGGCGCCACTGACAACGGACTTCCCCCGCGCGGGGGAGACGATCCGCACCGCCGGGGGAGGAGACCACCCCGCCCGACCGGCCACGCTGCTGCCATGACCAGCATCGACGTCCACGATCTCACCAAGGAGTACGGCACTCGACGCGCCGTCGACCACCTCACCTTCAGCGTCCGACCCGGCCGCGTCACCGGCTTCCTCGGCCCCAACGGCGCCGGAAAGTCCACCACCATGCGGCTGGTGCTCGGCCTCGACCGACCCACCTCCGGCACCGCCACGATCGGCGGCCGGCCCTACGCCGCACTCCGCGAACCCCTGCGCCACGTCGGCGCCCTGCTCGACGCGCAGGCCGCGCACGGGTCCCGTACCGGTCGGGACCACCTGCGCGTACTGGCGGCGAGCAACCGCATCCCCGGCCGCCGGGTCGACGAGGTGCTGGAGGAGACCGGGCTCGCCCCGGTCGCGCGGCGCCGCGTGAAGACGTACTCCCTGGGCATGCGTCAACGCCTGGGCATCGCCGCCGCGCTGCTGGGCGAGCCCGAGGTGGTCATGCTCGACGAGCCCTCCAACGGCCTCGACCCCGAAGGCATCATCTGGATCCGCGCGTTGCTGCGCCGGCTCGCGGGGCAGGGCCGCACGGTGCTGGTCTCCAGCCACCTCATGAGCGAGACGGCATCCTTCGCCGACCACCTCGTCGTCCTCGGACGCGGACGCCTCCTGGCCGACACCCCGATGCGGGAGTTCATCCACGCGCGCGTGCAGCCACGCGTACGCATCCGTACGACGGACGCGACGGCACTCAAGAGCGTCCTCGCCCGCCACGGCCACCACGCCGTGGAGCACGACGACGGGTACTGGACCGTGGACCACGCGCGCGTGGACGACATCGGACGGCTCGCCTCCGCCGCCGGCGTGCCGATCCTCGAACTCACCGCGGAAGAGGGCACGTTGGAGCAGGCCTATCTGGATCTCACCGGCGCCGAGACCGAGTTCACCGCACAGCCTCAGGAGGCCTGACCATGGCATTCACGCCCGCGCTCCACTCGGAGTGGCTCAAGATCCGTACGCTGCGGTCGCTCGTCGGCGGCCTGTGCGCGGTGCTGCCGGCCACCACAGTGTTCTCGGCGCTCGCCGCGACCGACAGCGGCGGAGCGGACTTCGACCCGTTGTTCTCGCTCTTCTTCGGCGTCAGCTTCGGCCAGATCGCGGCGATCGCCTTCGGCGTGACGGCCGTGTCCGCGGAGTTCCGGAGCGGCGCCCTGCACGCCACGTTGGCCGCGGTGCCGAGTCGTGGGCGATGGTTCGCGGCGAAGACGGTGGCGGTGGCCGTACCCGTGCTGCTCGTGGGGCTGGTGACGGGAGCCGTGAGCATGGCCGTCGGGAAGGCCGTCCTGGGGGTGAAGGCGGACGGGCTGACCTGGAGCGAAGAGCTGCGGGGCGTGGTCGGTTGCGGGATCTACCTGACGCTGATGGCCTTGCTGGCGGTGGGTCTGACCGCACTGCTGCGCAGCGGCGTCGCCACGCTGAGCATCCTGATCCCGTTCCTGCTGATCGTCTCGTTCGTGATCGGGGACATGTCCGGTTCCGTGGCGGATGTCCTGCCGGACCGGGCGGGGCAGGTGGTGTTCCACGAGTCGTGGGACGGAGCGTTGGGGCCGTGGACGGGGCTTGCGGTGACGGGGCTCTGGACGGGGGCGGCGTTGCTGGCGGGGGCGTGGAGTGTGCGGCGCAGGGACGCCTGACACCTCACCAAATGTCAGTGCCAGCCGCTTTACTGGACCACATGAACATCGCACAGCACATCGCTCTCATCGACGAGCTGTGCTTCCGCCCCTTTCCGGCGGGGCACGGCCACCACGAAGCCGTGTTAGAGAGCAGCCACGGCCTGCGAAGCGGCGACAGCGCGGAGCGGGCGGTGACGGCGGACCAATACCGCAAGGTCAAGGACGCCATCTACGAGCAACTGGAGGCGCGCTGGGGAGAAGAGGATCCCTTCAACCTGCAGACCGCCCTGCTGCGCACCGAACGAGAGCAGATACCCGAGCCGTGGGCCGCCATCAGCGCACGCGCGAGCGTGGCCGACGTCTGGGAGGTGGAGGGGACGGGCCGCTGGGTCGCCGTGTTCGTCGCCGACCGGGACGAGGCGGACGAGATCCAGCTCGTCGCCGTGGTCACCGAGATAGCCGCACCCTGACCGGCTAACCCCCCGAGGCCGCCACCCGCAACCGCCCGAACTCCTCCGCCATCGTCTGCGCCGTCCAATGCGCGTTCAGCCCGCTGGGGTTGGGCAGCACCCACACCCGCGTGTCCCCGATGACCCGTTCCTGTGGCCCCACCTGGGCCTTGCGGTCGTCGAATGCGACGCGGTACGCCGTGACCCCCACCACCGCCAGCCACCGCGGCTTCAACCGGCCCACCTTCAGCGCCAACTGCCGCCCGCCCTCGCGGTACTCCTCCGCACTCAGCTCGTCGGCCCGCGCCGTCGCCCGGGCCACCACGTTCGTGATGCCGAGCCCGTACGACAGCAACTCCCGCTGTTCCGACGGCTTCATGAGCCGCGGCGTGAAGCCCGACAGGTGCAGCACCGGCCAGAAGCGGTTGCCGGGCCGGGCGAAGTGATGGCCCGTCGCCGCCGTCATCAGACCGGGGTTGATGCCGCAGAACAGAACATCGAGGCCGTCCGCGACCACGTCCGGGACGAGACGGTCGCGGGCGGCCTCCAGTTCCGCCGGAGTGAAGCGGGTCAGAGGATCGCCCCCGGCGTGTAGCCCGCGGCCTCCGGGTGCTGCTTGACGATCTCCTCGATACGGCCGACGACGATGCCGACCTGGTCGGCCGCGGCGCCCGTGAAGGACAGCTTGTCGGCCATCAGCGCGTCCAGCTCGGCCCGGTCGAGCGGCAGCCGAGCGTCGGCGGCCAGCTTGTCGAGCAGCTCGTTGCGCTCGACGCCCTGCTCGCGCATCGCCAGCGCAGAGGCGACGGCGTTCTCCTTGATCGCCTCGTGCGCGACCTCACGGCCGACACCCGCGCGCACCGCGCCCATCAGCACCTTGGTCGTGGCGAGGAACGGCAGGTAGCGGTCCAGCTCGCGCGCGACGACCGCCGGGAACGCGCCGAACTCGTCCAGCACCGTCAGGAACGTCTCCAGCAGACCGTCCAGCGCGAAGAACGCATCCGGCAGCGCGACCCGGCGCACCACCGAGCAGGACACGTCGCCCTCGTTCCACTGGTCGCCGGCCAGCTCACCGGTCATCGAGGCGTAGCCGCGCAGGATGACCATCAGGCCGTTCACGCGCTCGCACGACCGCGTGTTCATCTTGTGCGGCATCGCGGACGACCCGACCTGGCCCGGCTTGAAGCCCTCGGTCACCAGCTCGTGCCCGGCCATCAGCCGAATCGTCTTCGCGAGCGAGGACGGCGCCGCCGCCAGCTGCACCAGCGCCGTCACGACCTCGTAGTCCAGCGAGCGCGGGTAGACCTGGCCGACCGAGGTGAAGGCCTGCGAGAAGCCCAGGTGCTGCGCGATCCGGTTCTCCAGGTCGGCCAGCTTGCCCGCGTCCCCGCCCAGCAGGTCCAGCATGTCCTGCGCCGTGCCGACCGGGCCTTTGATGCCGCGCAGCGGGTAGCGCCCGAGCAGCTCCTCGACCCGGCCGTACGCGACGAGCAGCTCGTCGGCGGCCGTAGCAAACCGCTTGCCCAGCGTCGTGGCCTGCGCGGCCACGTTGTGCGAGCGGCCCGCCATGACCAGCTCGCCGTACTCGCCGGCGAGCTTGCCCAGGCGCGCCAGGACGGCCACCGTTCGGTCGCGCATCAGCTCCAGCGAGAGCCGGATCTGCAGCTGCTCGACGTTCTCGGTGAGGTCGCGGGAGGTCATGCCCTTGTGCACGTGCTCGTGCCCGGCGAGGTCGTTGAACTCCTCGATCCGCGCCTTCACATCGTGCCGCGTGACCTTCTCGCGCTCGGCGATGGAGGCCAGGTCGACGGTGTCGAGGACACGCTCGTAGTCGGCGATCGCCGCGTCCGGCACCTCGATCCCGAGGTCCTTCTGGGCCCGCAGCACGGCGAGCCAGAGCTGCCGCTCCAGCTTCACCTTCTGCTCGGGCGACCAGAGCGTGGCGAGCTCGGCGGAGGCGTAGCGTCCGGCGAGGACGTTCGGGATGCGGGGCTTGGCGGGCGCAGAAGTCACGTGTACGGATTCTACTGGCGATTCCTGCAGGCCAGCGCCACAGCCCCCTTTGTCGGAAGCTACGAGACCTGGGTCACCGCAGCTCCTGCCCTGTGTCATGCAACTCCGAGTCCGCGAGCTCCGCCAGCACATCCGCATGGCACAGCTCGGGCGCGCACCAGCAGGCCAGTGTCCGCCCGCGCAGCTCCGGCACCAGCTCCAGCAGTTCGGGGCGCTCCAGCAGATATGCCCGGTACATCGCCATGACCTCGGCGCGGGTGCCGTCCCGGCGGCGCTTCGGGGTGTCGTAGGCGAAGGGGTTGTAGAGCGGGTGCCGGGGCAGGTCCCAGCCGCCCAGGGTCCAGCGGCGGCCGACGTAGACGACGTCTTCGGGGGCGTGTTCCAGCCGGGGGCCGAACTCGTGGATCCGGCCCCTGACGTTGATCACCCGCGTCGCCATGGGCGGTTACGCCGCCGGGCCCTCGTAGGGCAGCAGTTCGGGGCGCTTCGGGGGCAGGCCGTCGCCCGAGGAGCGGCCGGTCAGGCGGCGGCCGATCCACGGCAGCAGGTGCCGGCGGGCGAAGCGGACGTCGGCGACCCGGCGCATGGCCCATCCCGGGGGCGGGGTCGCCTCCATCGGCGTGTGCCAGTCGGCATCCTCGGGGTTGTAGCCGAGTGTCTGCCAGACCGCCTCGGCGACCCTGCGGTGGCCCTCGGTCGTGAGGTGCAGCCGGTCCACGTCCCACAGGCGCGGGTCGCTGAGCGAGGGGGCTCCGTAGAGGTCGACGACCAGTGCGCCGTGCTGTGCGGCGAGGTCGTCGACGGTGACGAAGAGCTCTTCCATGCGTGGCCGGAAGCGCTCCAGGACCGGACCCTGGCGGCCGGGGCTGCGCATCAGCACGAGCTGTTTGCAGGAGGGGGCCAGCCGTTCGACGGCCTCGGTGAGCAGGCCCTTCACCCGTCCCATGTCGCACTTGGGGCGCAGGGTGTCGTTGAGGCCGCCCACCAGCGTGATCACGTCGGGTCGCATGGCCGCGGCGACGTCGACCTGTTCGTCGACGATCTGTCCGATCAGCTTGCCGCGCACGGCGAGGTTGGCGTACCGGAATCCGGGGGTGACGGCGGCCATCCGTCCGGCGAGGAGGTCGGCCCAGCCTCGGTACGTGCCGTCGGGCAGCAGGTCCGACATGCCCTCGGTGAAGGAGTCGCCGACGGCGACCAGGCTGGTGTGAGTGGGGTTCTTCTGCATGGCGTCAGAGATGGTATCCCGGGCCCATACCCGTCGGTCGGTCGGCCCGGGCACCTCTCCGCGCGGCTCAGGCCGGCTGTCCGAACAGCTCGCGCAGTACGTCCTCCATGGTCACCAGGCCGGCCAGCCGTCCGTCGTCGCCGAGTACGGCGGCGAGGTGCGTGCGGCTGCCGCGCATCGCCGTGAGGACGTCGTCCAGCGGTGTGGTCTCCCGTACGCGCGCGATGGGGCGCATGTCCTGCACCCGGAACGGCACGTCCCGTGGCATGGCGTCGAGCGCGTCCTTCACGTGCAGGTAGCCGACGATCCTGCGGTTCTCGTCGACCACCGGGAAGCGGGAGAAGCCGGATTCGGCCGACAGCTGCTCCAGCTCCTCCGGTGTGACGCCCACGCGCGCGTAGACGACGCGTTCCAGTGGCATGACGACGTCGCGCACCGGGCGGCGGCCCAGCTCCAGCGCGTCGTGCAGCCGCTCCCGGGCGCGCTCGTCGATCAGGCCCGCCTCGCCCGAGTCGCGTACGATCCGGGCCAGCTCGGCGTCCGAGAAGGTGGCCGTGACCTCGTCCTTGGTCTCCACCCGAAGCAGCTTCAGCAGGGCGTTCGCGAAGGCGTTGATCGCGAAGATCACGGGGCGCAGTGCCCGGGAGAGGGTGACGAGCGGTGGGCCGAGGAGCAGGGCGCTGCGCACCGGTTCCGCCAGTGCGATGTTCTTGGGCACCATCTCGCCGAGCAGCATGTGCAGATAGGTCGCCAGGGTCAGCGCGATCACGAAGGACACCGCGTGTCCGGCGCTGGTCGGCACGCCCAGGGCGTGGAACACGGGCTCCAGCAGATGTGCGATCGCCGGTTCGGCGACCACGCCCAGGACCAGGGTGCACAGCGTGATGCCGAGTTGGGCGGCCGCCATCAGGGCGGACACGTGCTGCAGTCCCCACAGCACGCTCCTGGCGCGCCGGTCGCCCTCCTCGGCGTGCGGTTCGATCTGGCTGCGGCGTACGGAGATCAGCGCGAACTCGGCGCCGACGAAGAAGGCGTTGACGACGAGGGTCGCAAAGCCGATCAGCAGCTGTACGGCGGTCATCGGGCGTCCCCCTGCTCGTCCTTGGCGTGGGTCTCGTCGGCGGTGGCGGCTGCGTCGGTGAAGGGTGCGTGCATCAGCACCCGTGCGGCCCGGCGCCCCGAGGCGTCCACCACGTCGAGCCTCCAGCCGGCGACCTCCACACGGTCGCCGACGGCCGGGATGCGGCCGAGCTCGGTCGCGATGAGGCCGGCCAGTGTCTCGTACGGCCCCTCGGGCGCCCTGAGTCCGATGCGCGCGAGCTGGTCCACGCGCGCGGAGCCGTCGGCCGAGTACAGGGTCCGGCCCTCTTCGTCGCTGCCGGCGGTGGCCAGGTCGGGTGTCTCGTGCGGGTCGTGTTCGTCGCGGACCTCGCCGACGACCTCCTCGACGATGTCCTCGAGGGTGGCGACGCCCGCGGTGCCGCCGTACTCGTCGATGACCACGGCCATGGTGCGCTTGCCGGACAGGCGGTCCAGCAGCCGGTCGACGGTGAGGGTCTCCGGGACCAGGAGCGGTTCGCGCATCACCTCGGAGACGTGCACGCGGGTGCGGCGCTCGGCGGGTATCGCCAGGACGTCCTTGACGTGGGCGGTGCCGACGACGGAGTCGAGGTTGCCGCGGTAGACCGGGAACCGGGAGAGCCCGGTCGCCCGGGTTGCGTTGGCCACGTCCTCGCAGGTCGCCTGGACCTCGAGGGCGATGACCTGGACGCGTGGCGTCATCACGTTCTCCGCGGTCAGGTCGGCGAGGTTCAGGGTCCGCACGAACAGCTCGGCGGTGTCCGCCTCCAGGGCGCCCTCCTTGGCGGAGTGCCGGGCCAGTGCCGCCAGCTCCTTGGGGCTGCGGGCGGAGGCCAGTTCCTCGGTGGGCTCCAGGCCGAAGCGGCGCACCACGCGGTTGGCCGTGTTGTTGAGGTGCGTGATGAAGGGGCGGAAGGCCGCGCTGAACAGGCGCTGTGCGTTGCCCACCCGCTTGGCCACGGCCAGCGGTGAGGAGATGGCCCAGTTCTTGGGCACCAGTTCGCCGACGACCATCAGGAAGACGGTCGACAGCGCCGTGCCGAGCACCAGGGCGAGCGAGCTTGCCGCGGAGGAGGAGATGCCGAGCGCTTCGAGCGGGCCCGCGATCAGCTTGGCGATCGAGGGTTCGGCGAGCATGCCGACGACCAGGTTGGTGACGGTGATGCCGAGCTGGGCGCCGGAGAGCTGGAACGTCAGGCTCCGGACGGCCTTGAGGGCACCGGACGCACCCGTCTCGCCGCGCTCGACGGCCCGTTCCAGCTCGCCGCGCTCGACCGTGGTCAGCGAGAACTCGGCCGCAACGAAGGCGCCGCAGGCGAGCGAGAGCAGGATCGCCACCAGCAGGAGGAGCACTTCGGTCATCGGGTCACCTCCGTCCCATCGTCGGACAGGGGCGGGAGGAACGCGCGATGTCGTGCACTGCGCGTACTACTGGGAGGCTCGCCCATGGGCGGACGCTCACACCTTTCATTGGAGGGCCGGATCGGATTCGGATGCGGTCCCCCAATGGTAAAGGATCGGCAAAGGTGATCAGTGTGTGAGGTGCTTCACCCACCGCCGCCAGTGTTCCTCGGGTGTGTACCCGGCCGCCCGCCAGGCGTGCTGCCCGGTCTCGTTGCGCACCAGCACCATCGCATCGCCGCGCCGGCCGCCGAGCCGTACGAAGCGCTCCTCCGCGGCGGCGAGCAGCGCCGAGCCGATGCCCTGTCGGCGCCGCTCCGGGTGCACCGCCAGCCGGTACAGATGGCAGCGCCAGCCGTCGAAGCCGGCGATCACCGTGCCGACCAGTTCGCCGCCGAGCTCGGCCAGGATCAGCGCCTCGGGGTCACGGGCGACCAGCCGCTCCACGCCGTCCCGGTCGTCGCTGATGCTCGTGCCCTCCGCGGCCGTCTTCCAGAAGGCCAGCACGGTGTCGAGGTCGGCGGGCGCCGCGGCCCGTATGTGCAGATCAGTCATGCCGTGATCCCATCACGGGCGCCGGACGGGGAGGCGGAATTCCGGCATGCGGACGGTCGGCGGACGGTCATCGCCCGCGCAGCTTCTCCATGACCGGCCCGAACGCCTCCATGGACCCTTCGAGCACCGTCAGATACGTGAAGCCGTACCTCTCGCGCCGCTCCAGCACCTGCGCGACGATCTCGTCCACGGTGCCGATCAGCACGATGGGCAGCTCCAGTGCCTGTTCGAGGGTCAGGTTCGGTATCCGGCGCAGGAAGGGAGCCGCCACGGCCTCGCGGTCGTCGGTGACGACCACCGACTGGATGAGCAGGTTCAGTTCGGCCGGTTCCTTACGGCCCTGGGCCAGCCGGCTGTAGCGGGCGACGCGCTCGTCGAGTTCCTCGGCGGTGGCCGGGGTCACCTGTCCGTCGGTGCTGCCCGGCACCAAGGAGGCGCCCGCAAAGGCCGCGATGTCGGCGTGCTCGGCGGCCAGCTCCAGCATCCGGTTGCCGTTGCCGCCGATCAGCAGCGGCACGCGCGGTTTCTGGGCCGGCTGCGGCTGGTGCTCGTCGGAGCTCAGCAGGCGCTCCAACTCCTCGACGGTGTGCCGCAGATGGTCCACCCGCTCGCCCGGCGAGCCGAACGGCAGCCCGGCCTCGTCGTGCTCGGCCTTGACGTAACCCGCGCCGAGTCCGAGTTCGAGGCGTCCGCCGGTCAGGGCGTCGGTCGTGGCCACTTCGCGGGCGAGCAGTGTGGGGTTCCAAAATCCCGCGTTGAGCACGAACGTGCCCACCCGCGGCCGCTCGGTGACCGCTGCCGCCGCGACCAGCGCCGGGAACGGCGAGGGCTTGCCGAGATGGTCGGGGATGAGGATCACGTCGTAGCCGAGTTCCTCTGCCTGCCGGCACCTGGCGCGCCATGCGTCGGTGGGGGCGGTGGCGTTGAGGTTGACGGCGAAACGGAACGGGCGCGGCATGAACTCTCCTCAGCAGCAAGCGACTTGAGTGCTCACTGTGATTGCACCACTCGGGTGGGACGTGCCGCCAGTACGTCCATGGCGGATGCACGCATCGCGCCCCTTCACCGGCCCCGCAAGCGCTCCACGACGGGACCGAACGCCTCCATGTACGGTTCGAGCACGGTGAGATACGAGAAGCCGTACCGCTCGCGCTGTGCCAGCACCTTCGCGACGATCTCGTCCAGGGTGCCGATGAGGATGGTGGGCAGGTCCAGCACGGCCGGCAGGCTCAGTTCCGGACGTCGTTCCAGCAGCGGCCGCAGCACGGCCGCCGGATCCTCGGTGACGACCGCCATCTGGAGGAGCAGGTTCAGTTCGGCCGGTTCCTTGCGGGCCTGGGCCAGCCGGAGGTAGCGGGCGACACGCTCGTCGAGTTCCTCGGCGGTGGTCGGGGCGAGCTTTCCGGTCGTGCTGCCCGGTTGGAGATATGCCCCCGCGAAGGCCGCGATGTCGGCGTGCTCGGCGGTGAGCCGCAGCATCCGGTTGCCGTTGCCGCCGATCATCAAGGGCACACGGGGCTTCTGGACGGGCTGCGGCTGCCCGTCGGACGTGAGCAGCCGCTCCAACTCCCCGATCGTGCGCTGGAGATGGTCCACCCGCTCGCGCGCCGAGCCGAAGGGCAGTCCTGCGGTGTCGTGCTCGGTCCGTACATAGCCGGTGCCCAGGCCGAGTTCGAGGCGCCCGCCGGTCAGGGCGTCCGTGGTGGCGACCTCGCGGGCGAGCAGCGTGGGGTTCCAGAAGCCCGCGTTGAGCACGAAGGTGCCCAGCCGCGGCCGCTCGGTCGCCTCCGCCGCCGCGACCAGCGCCGGGAACGGCGCGACCATGCCGAGGTGGTCGGGGACCAGGATCACGTCGTAGCCGAGTTCCTCGGCCCGCCGGCACTTGGCGCGCCACTCGGCGGCGGGGGACGGGGTGATCAGGCTTGCTCCGAAACGGAACGGGCGCGGCATGAACTCTCCTCACCAGCAGGCGAATTGAGGACCTGCCGCCATCCCATCACTCGTGCGCGATCGCCGCCAGTACGTTCATGCGGGATGCACGCAACGCCGGCAGCAGCGCCGCCACGATGCCCACCACCGCCGAGCCGATCACCACCGCGACGATGGTGGTCCACGGGATCGCCAGCGCCTTCATGCCCTGCAGGGCCAGCACCTGCTGGACGCACACGCCCCACACCAGCCCGAGCGCGAGCCCCAGGACCGCGCCGAACACGGCGATCACCACCGACTCGAGCCGGATCATCCGGCGCAGCTGGCGCCGGGCGAGCCCGATGGCCCGCAGCAGCCCGATCTCCCGGGTCCGCTCCACGACCGACAGGGCAAGGGTGTTGACGACGCCGAGCACCGCGATGATGATCGCGAGCCCGAGCAGCGCGTACACGAGGTAGAGCAGCACGGCGATCTGGTCGTGCACCAGCTTCTTGTAGTCGGCCTGGTCGCGCACCTGGACCTGCGGATACGGCTCGAGGTTCTTGTCCAGGTTCTTGCGCAGCTGGTCGGGGCTGGTGCCGGAGGCCGCGTTCACGTACAGCGCGGAGTCCTGTCCGCCGGGCACGTACTTCTCGACCGTCGCGATTCCGAAGAACAGCCCGCCCTGCATGCCGAACCCGCCGGAGTTGTCCTGGTCGGTGAGCGCGGTGACCTTCAGCTCGGTCTTCTTCCCGGCGGGGAACTCGACGGGGATGGTGCTGCCGACCCGGACGCCGTGGTCCTTGGCGAAGTCGACGTCCATGCCGATGCTGCCGGGCGCGAGGGCCGCCGCCGAGTTCCCGGCCGCGTAGGTCACGTGGGCGACGTCGTCGACCCCGTTGTCGTATCCCGCCGCGGTGGTCTCGATGCGCTTGCCGTCCGGCAGTCGTACGGCGATCGGTGCGAACCGCTGTCGTACGACGAGGCCGACGCCCTCGGTGCCGCGGACCTTGTCGGTGACCTCCTGCGTGAACGGTACGAAGTTGCTGTTCTGGATCACGAAGTCGGCGCCCAGCGTCTTGTCGATCTGCTGGTCGAAGGACTTCGACATGGAGGCGCTGGCCACCGACATGCCGCCGACCAGGGCGAGGCCGACCATGAGGGCGGCCGCGGTGGCGCCCGTACGGCGCGGGTTGCGCAGGGCGTTGCGCTGGCTCATGCGGCCGATCGAGCCGAACAGGGCCGGGAACGCGGCGCCCAGTACGCGGATCACCGGGCGGACCAGGAGAGGGCCCGCGATGACGGTCGCGATCAGGGTCAGTACGACGCCGAGCCCCAGCAGCGAGGCCGACGAGGCCGTCTTCGTCGCGGTGGCACAGCCGACGAGGGCGGCGGCGCCGAGCACCCCGACGATCGAGCCGACGATCGCCCGTACCCGCAACGGCTTTCCGATACCGGCGATTTCGGCGTCCGCGAGCGCGGCCATCGGCGAGACGCCGGCCGCGCGCCGGGCCGGCAGGTAGGCCGCCACGAAGGTGACGCCTACGCCGACGACGTACGCCGCCACTGGGGTTCCCCAACCGACCACCATCTCGGTGGTCTTGAGGTTCATCCCGAACACGCTCATGAGTTTGATCAGCCCGGCCGCGAGCCCGATGCCCGCCGCCAGGCCCAGCGTCGAGCCGACCAGGCCGAGCAGGATCGCCTCGGTCAGCACGGACCGCCGCACCTGGCGCCGGTCGGCGCCGAGGGCCCGGAGCAGGCCCAGCTCCCGGGTGCGCTGGGCGATCAGCATGGAGAAGGTGTTGACGATCAGGAAGACGCCGACCAGGACGGCGATCCCGGCGAAGCCGAGCATCACGTACTTGATGACGTCGAGGAACCCGCCGAGGTCCGAGGCGGCCGACTTGGCCTGCTCGTCGGCGGTCTTCACGTCATAGGTGCCGGTGCCGATCTCGGCGACGATCCGGGTCTTGAGCTGGGCGTCGCTCACGCCCTTGGCCGCGTCCACCGAGATGCTGGTGGCCTTGCCCGCCGAGCCGAGCAGCTGGGTCGCGGCGGTCTTCGGGTCGAGGAAGACCAGGGCCGCGCCCGGGTTGGTGGTGGTGAAGGTGGCGATGCCGACGATCTGCACCTTGAAGGTGCCCGGCTGGGCCAGCACGGTGAGGGTGTCGCCGATCTTCACGTGCTTCTTGTCGGCGGTGTCGGCGTCCAGCAGCGCCTCGCCGCCGGACTGCGGGGCGTGGCCCGAGGTCAGCTTCACGGGGCTGCGGGCGGTGAGGTACCAGTCGGTGGCGATGGTGGGTGCGCCGGTGGTCGGCCCGACCGACTTGTTCTTGCTGTCGACGACCGTGATGTTCTGCACGCTGACGTCGGCGTGGGTCGAGGCGACGCCGTCGACCCTCGCCACGCGGCCCGCGAGGGAGGCGGGCACGGTCTCGGCCTCCCCCGTCGGCACCTGGGACTTGAGGTCCTGTCGCGGCTCCACCGTCACATCGGCGGACGTGGAGTGGAACAGCCGGTCGAAGGTGCGGGTGACGGTGTCGGAGAAGATCAGGCTGCCCGCGACGAACGCCACGGACAGGACGATCGCCAGCGCGGAGAGCAGCAGGCGTCCCTTGTGCGCGAGGAAGCTCCTGAGCGTCGCCTTCAGCACGGGTTCAGTCCTTGTCCAGGGTCACGTCTGCGGAGGGGCCGTCCGTCATGTCCGCGGAGGGGCCGTCGTCCTCGAACTGGCTGCGGATCACGTCGAACCGCTTCATGCGCTCCAGCACCGCCTCCGCCGTCGGCCGTTGCATCTCGTCCACGATGCGCCCGTCCGCGAGGAACAGCACCAGGTCGGAGTGGGCGGCGGCGCCGGGGTCGTGGGTGACCATGACGACCGTCTGGCCGAGTGCGTCGACGGCCTGGCGCAGGAAGGCGAGCACCTCGAGGCCGGCCCGCGAGTCGAGGTTGCCGGTCGGCTCGTCCGCGAAGATCAGCTCGGGCCGGGAGGCCAGCGCCCGCGCGCAGGCCACGCGCTGCTGCTGGCCGCCGGACAGCTGCGCGGGCCGGTGTTTGAGCCGGTCGCGCAGCCCGAGCGTGTCGATGACCTGGTCCAGCCATTTCTCGTCGGGTTTCTTGCCCGCGATGTCCATGGGCAGGGTGATGTTCTCGGCCGCGTTCAGCGTCGGGATGAGGTTGAACGACTGGAACATGAAGCCGATCCGGTCCCGGCGCAGCCGGGTCAGCTCGCGCTCCTTCAGCCCGGTGATCTCGGTGTCGCCGAGCCACACCTGCCCGGCCGACACCGTGTCCAGGCCCGCCAGGCAGTGCATCAACGTGGACTTTCCGGAGCCCGAAGGGCCCATGACCGCGGTGAAGCGGCCGCGCGCGATGTCCACGTCCACCGAGTCGAGGGCCAGCACGGTCGTCTCGCCCGTGCCGTACGCCTTGGTCAGACCGCGGGCGCGGGCCGCGATCCCGTCGGGCGACGCATGGCCCGGGGCGTGCTCCGCAGCAGGTGTGGACAAGGCCGCCTCCTCGCTCGTGGACACTCGACCTCCTCGTCCCGGCCGAGCGTAGTGTGATCCTGGGCACACTCGAAATCCCTCGGAGGTCCAGGGTGGTCTCCACCGCAGGTCGGGTCCCTGAGACCGGTGTAAGGGGCACTTTCCACCCGGGGGAGGACCTCTTGTCGTGCTAGCACTTCAGCGCTAGCTTCGAAGTATGGCGAAGACCCAGCTGAACGTGAGAGTGGACGAGGGCACGGCCCGCGCCGCCCGCGAGCGCGCCTTGGCCCGTGGCATGAGCGTCAACCGCTACATCGAGGAACTCGTGAAACAGGACACCGGAGAGGTCGGCCAGACGTTCGTGGAGGCCGCCGCAGACTTCATGAAGCAGTACGAGACGGTCTTCGCCGAGGAGTTCGGCAGCGAGGACGACAACACCCGCGAAGCTCGCCGCTGATCCCTTGAGCAACCTCAGCATCGATCTCGCCTGGCTTCTCATGCTCGCCGAACAGAAGACGCCCGGGGACCCCCAGGTCACCGACTGGGGTGCCCTCGTCGCGGCCGTCGCACGCCACGACGCCGAGATCTTCGACGTCCCGGTCTACGACGACCCGCACGCACGCGCGGCGGCCCTGCTCCAACTCCTCATCCACGTCCCCGCGTTGGAGCGCTCGAACGCCCTCTTCGCCTCGGCCGTCGCGTACGCCTACCTCGTCGCCAGCGGCCTGAGGGTGACCACCTCGCCGGTGCAGGTGCGCGACCTGGCCCGCCTGGTCAAGAGGGGCAATGCCACGGTGTACGACATCGCGGCGGAGCTGCGCAGCTGGACCATGTGATCGGGGCGGTCAGGCGGCCCTTTCGCCGGTCTCCGGCCGCCACGCCGTACCGAGCACGCAGTACGAGGTGGGCAGCTTCGGCCCCTTGTCCGGCATCAACAGCCGCCGGTAGGGGCCGAGTTCGAACCCGGCGTCGCGCAGTGCGGCGATCGGGTCGCGGGCCAGGTGGCAGCCGCCGTTGATCGGCGGCCACAGGGTGCGGTCCAGGGCGCGCTGGGTGAGGACCATCGCCGGTCCGCCGCCCCGCCCGTGCTCGAAGAACCGCACGACACCGCCGGGGCGCAGCACGCGCCGTACCTCCGCGAGCGCCCGCTGCACGTCGCGCACGCTGCACAGCACCAGGGAGACCACCGCCGCGTCGAACGCCTCGCTCTTGACGGGGAGCGCCTCGGCCGCGCCCGGTGCGACGTCCACCGGTACCTCGGCGCGCAGGGCGTTCTCGACGGCCAACTGGCGCAGCATGCGCTCCGGTTCGATCGCGACGACCTCCGAGACCGTGCTCGGATAGTGCGCGAAGTTCAGTCCGTTGCCCGCGCCGATCTCGATGACCCGCCCGGACAGGCCGGCCAGCAGCCGGCCGCGGATCCCGCCCATCCCCATCCGGGTCTCGGCGGACACGCTGATCCGGGCGTAGTAGCGGGCGAACAGCGGGTGGTGCACGGGATCCCGCGCCACCTTGGCGGCGCCGGGGGTCCTCAGCGGCATGGGGACCTCCTCTGCAGGACGGGCCTTACCGCGATTCTCCCCCGTACGAGCCCCGTGCACCCCCGCCGTCGTTGTCAGGCTCGGCTCAGGCGATGAAGTCCCGCACCTGCTCGTACACGCCGTAGTCGTTGTTCATGTCGGTGTGCGAGATGCATCCGACCTCGACGTTGGTCGCGCCGCTCAGGATCGCGGTGGTGTCCGGGGTGAGCGCGTCGTCGCAGTTCGACCAGTAGCTGGCGTACGAGACGCTGCCCGGTGTCTCGTCGCCGGAGTTCAGCGAGGTCAGGAAGGAGCTTCCGGTGTACATCTCCGCGCAGGAGGTGTAGAGCCACTTGCACCACGAGGCGGTCGTGGTGCCGTGGTTCACGCCGGCCGCCGAGACGAAGTCGTCGACGTACGACGTCCCGCCGAGGTTCTTGAGGTAGTAGCGCGCGCTGAGCGCGCCCATCGAGTGGACGACCAGGTCGACCTTCGAGGCGCCCGTCTGCGCGAGCACGCTCTTGACCTCGGTGGCCAGCTGCTGGGCGGTGGTGACGTTCGACTGCGACCAGTCGTACGACGACGCGAACAGCTCGGAGGAGGAGTAGCCGTCGGCCTCGAAGTCGGCGATCCAGTCGTCCCAGCTGCTGGCCGAACTGCTCAGGCCGTGCACGAAGACGATCGGGTTGTGGGTCGCCGCGTGAGCGGGCGCGGCGGACAGGGAGAGAGACAGAAGGAGCGATGAGACCACGGCCGACACGGCCGTGACGATGCGACGCTTGAAGCGCTGCATGATGCCTCCTGGTACGGGTGGGGTTGCCAGGAGTGTCGGATCGGGTCTACGCGCGCCGCATCGGCGAAATCGCCGGTCTTTACGGGTCAATTAACTCGCCAGTAACGTCATTCACGTGGTGACTCAGGTGAACCCCCCGCCCCTAGACCGCACTTCGCCACCGCAGCGCGACGCCTCCGCGCTTCCCGAGGGCGTCCGGACCCGGGTACTGCACGCGGTGTACGGCGACCCCCGCGCCGCCGCCGAACTCGTGCCGTTGCTCACCGAGCGCCAGTGGGCCGGCCTCGACCCGCTGCCCACGGACCCCGCCGCACTGGCCCCCGCCCTGCTGCGGGCGCACCGCGCGGAGATCCGGGCGCTCCCGGACGACACCCGCCTCCTGCTGCTCCTCGCGGCGGCCGACCAGTACCCGGTCGCCACCCACGCCTTCCTGCGCGCGGTCGCCGCCGCCCGACTGGACACCCGCCCACTGGAGGCCGCCGACACCGCCGGCATCGCGCACGCGGGCGCGGGCGGTGTCGTCTTCCGCGACGCCTGGACGAGGATCGCCGCGTACGAGACCGCCTCCCCGGCGGACCGCCGCGACGTGCACCGGCTGCTGGCCCGCGTCCTGCGCGGCGACGGCGAGACACCCCGCCGCTCCTGGCACCGGGGCGCGGGCGCGCTCGGCCCGAGCGGACGGCTCGCCGCGGAGCTGGGCGCCGCCGCGGGCCAGGCACGGGACACCGGCCAGCTCACACTGGCCCGCGCGCTGACCGAACGCGCCGCCGGGCTCTGCCCCGACCCGTCCGACCGGACCCGCCTGCTCACCCGCGCCGCCACCGACGCCTGGCACGCGGGCGACGCCGACCGGGCTCACCACCTGGCGGCAACCGCCACGGCCGACGACGCCCTGACGGGCCTGTTCGCCCTCCGCGCGGGGAACGCGACGGAGGCCTTCGACGCACTGCTGGCGGCGGCAGCTCGGACCGGCGCGGATGGGCGAGGGAACGGTTCTGCACCTGTCGACGGTTCTGCACCCGCTGACGGTTCTGCGGCTCCCGGCGGCGCGTCGGCCGACGATGGCACGACCCCCGCCGCCCACCTCCTCGCCCGGGCCACCGAAGCCGCCATGTACACCGGCGACCTGCGCCGCTGCCGGGAGGCCGCCGGTGTGGCCGAGCGGCTGGAGGTCGTGCCGCCCGGCACGCTGGGCGGGCTCGCCGCCGCGTTCGAGGGACGCTACGAGGACGCCCGGGATCTGCTGGAGGCGGCGGCCGGGCGGTGCGGTCCGGGAGGGGACCCCACCCTGCTGGTGCACGCCGGCATCGCCGCCCTCCTGCTCGGCGACCACACCCGCGCCGCCACCGCCACGGTGCGGGCGGCCGCATCGGCACGCGCGCGTGGCGTCACCGCAACCGCCGTACAGGCACAGGAGTTCCGGGCCTACGCCGAGTTCTGGACCGGACGCCCGCACGCCGGGGCGGCCACCGCCATGGACGCCCTGCGGCAGGCGTACGCCACCGGCCAGGACAACGGCGCCTGCCATCTGCAGGCCGCCCTCGCCATGTTCGCGGCGGTCACCGGCGACGCCGACACCTGCCGGGACCGCGCGGCGGCCGCACGGTCGTACGCCCTGCCCCGCGGTCTGGGACTGCCCGCCGCGCTCGCCCAGTGGGCGCTCGCCTTCCTCGACCTGGCGGACGGCCGCTTCGCCGGCGCGGCGGTGCGGCTGCGCGCCCTTGCCGGCTTCGGCCCGGGCCACGGCCACCGGGCCATCCGGCACCTGGCCACCCCGCACTACGTCGAGGCGGCCGTCCGCACCGGCGACACCCGCGTCGCCCGGGCCGCGCACGCCGACTACCACCGCTGGGCCACCGCCGTGCGCAGCCCCGACGACCTGGCCCTCAGCGCCCGCTGCCGGGCCCTGCTGGCGCCCGGCGCCGAGGCCGTCGAGCACTACCGCACCGCACTCGACCTGCACGCGCGCGGCACCCGCGACTTCGAACGCGCCCGCACGGAGCTGCTGTTCGGCAGCGCACTGCGCCGGCTGCGCCGTCGTACGGAGGCACGCGACCGTCTCGCCAGCGCCCTGGAGGCGTTCGACTGTTTCGGTGCCCCGCACTGCGCGGTGCAGGCCCGCGCCGAACTCCGCGCGCTGGGCGCACCCGCCGCCGCGTCGCGAGGAGGCGACGACGACCCCACCACGCGCCTGACGGCACAGCAGCTGCTGATCGCGCGGATGGCCGCCGACGGCGCCACCAACCGCGAGATCGCAGCCCGCCTGGCCCTCAGCCCCCGCACCATCGACCACCATCTGCGGGGCGTGTTCAGCCGGCTGGGCATCCGCTCACGGATCGAACTGGTACGGCTCTTCGGCGACGACGGCCCCGTCCGGTGACCGGGCCGCGCCGCTCATCCGAATGGCACATCGGTCGCTCATCGTGAAGATGTCGCTGCAAAGCGGGACGACTTCGGGCAAATACTCTGCTCCTCGCAGCCGTGCGGACACGCTGCGCCACGACGACTCGAGGAACGACGAAGGGTGTCGACATGTCAGATCCAGGCCGCCCGGTGAGACGCCCGTCCCGGTTCGTCCTCGCCTCGCTCGCCGCCGCGGCCGCGCTGCTGGCGACCGGCCTGTCGCAGCCGGCGCCCGCCGCCGCGGTGCCGCCCACCACCGCCGACGGGGATGCCGTCACCGCCGACACGGTTGCCATGGAAGGCGGCGCCCCGGCCGACGTCACCACCTTCTCCACGGGGTGGCAGACGCCCTGGGACATCACCTTCATGCCGGACGGACGCTCGGCGCTGGTGACCGAGCGGCTCACCTACCAGGTCTACCGCCTCGGCCTCGACGGCAAGAGGACGGACGTCGGCGAGGTCCCCAACACGGTCCCCGAGCCCTATGACGACGGCCCAGGCGGTCTGCTGGGAGTCGAGCCGTCACCGACCTGGGACGGCAAGAAGGACAAGCAGGTGTTCTTCGTGCACACCACGAAGACCCAGACCCAGATCGTCAGGATGGACTACGACGGCAAGAAGCTCAGCCACTACAAGACGCTGATCACCGGGATCAAGCGGATCGGGAACCACAACGGCGGCCAGATCAAGTTCGGCCCCGACGGCTACCTCTACGTCACGACCGGCGACGCCTACACGCCGAATCTCGCGCAGGACAAGAAGTCGCTCAACGGAAAGATCCTCCGGATCACCAAGACCGGCGCCCCGGCCCCCGGCAACCCGTTCGGCGACCGCATCTACAGCTACGGCCACCGCAACCCGGAGGGCCTGGCCTGGGACCGCAACGGCCGCCTGTGGGAGGCGGAGGTCGGCGACCAGACCTGGGACGAGGTCAACCTCATCAAGCCGGGCGCCAATTACGGATTCCCGGTCTGCGAGGGCGCCTGCGACCACCCCGGCATGACCAACCCGACCGTCGTCTTCCACCCGGAGTGGGGCGTGCCCTCCCAGGTGCTCGTCATCAACAACGTCCTCTACGTGTCGTCGCTGCGCGGCAAGCGGCTGTGGCGCATCCCGATCGTGGGGGACAGCGAGTACGTCGGCACGCCGGTCGACTTCTTCCCCGGCAAGTACGGGCGCCTGCGCGCCATGGCCCAGGTGCCCGGCAAGGACGAACTGCTGCTCGGCACCAGCGATCTCGGATACGGCAAGGACAAGATCCTCCGCGTGTCCATCAAGTGACCACCCGCCCCGAAACCACCCACGGAAAGCCCAGAGAGGAAGTACCCGTCATGAACGAGACCACGCAGCAGCTCAAGCCCGTCGAACAGATCCCCTCGAAGGACACGGACAAGGCCACCTGGCAGCCGCCCTCCTACGAGATCGTCGACACCGCGCTCGAGGTCACCGCCTACTCCCTCAGCTCCCGCTAGCCGACGCCATGCTGCTGCTCGTACTCGGCACCGCCGCCGGTGGCGGCATCCCCCAGTGGAACTGCGCGTGCCCCGGCTGCTCCGGGGCGCGCGCCCATCCGCACCGGCGCCGCCGTCACGCCTCCCTCGCCGTACGCACCGACGACGGCCGCTGGTACATCGTCAACGCGACACCCGACATCGGCGACCAGATCGAGGTCCAGGAAGAACTCCACCCGGGCCCCGGCCGCCGGCAGACACCGATCGCCGGACTCGTCCTCACCGACGCCGAACTCGACCACACCCTGGGCATCGCCCGGCTGCGCGAGGCCGACGGACTCGAGGTGATCACCACGGCCCCGGTCCGCCAGGCGCTCCTGGACCGCCTGCACCTCGGTGACGTACTGGCGCCGTACACCTCCCTCACCTGGCGCGAACTGCAGCCGCGCGGCGCCGAACCCCTCGACCCCGGCACCTCGGGCCTGCAGCTCAGCGGCATCCCGGTGTCGGGCAAGCGGCCGCGGTACGCCGCCGACGCTCCGGACGACGACGCCTGGGTCGTCGCGCTGCGCCTGTACGACCCGGCCTCCGGCGCGACCGCGCTCTACGCTCCCGCCCTGGCCGCCTGGCCCGACCGCCTCCAGCAGGCCGCCGTGGAGGCCGACTGCGTGATCGTCGACGGCACCTTCTGGGACGACGAGGAGCCCCGCCGCACGGGCATCTCCGAGCGCACCGCCACCGGCATGGGCCACCTGCCCATCGAGGGCCCGGGCGGTACGGCCGAACGGCTCGCCGGCCTGACCGCCCGATGCCTCTACACGCACCTCAACAACACCAACCCCCTCGTCGACCCGGCAGCTCCGCAGCACAAGCGGCTGGCACGGCTGGGCCTCGAGGTGGCGTCCGACGGGATGGTGATCGAACTTTGAATCCGGCCGCCGTGACCACGGCACCCACCCCGCTCGCGGAGCCCTGGAGCCCCGCGGAGTTCGAGGCACGACTGCGCGCGGTGGGGGAGGAGCAGTACCACGACAGCCACCCCTTCAACCTCCGTATGCACAGCGGCGATCTGAGCCGCGAGGAGCTGCGCCGCTGGATCACCAACCGCTTCCACTACCAGCGCCACATCCCCGTCAAGGACGCGCTGATCACCGCCAAGCTGGACACCCCCGCACTGCGCCGGATGTGGCTGCGCCGCATCCAGGACCACGACGGGCTGCAGGACGGCGAGGGCGGCATCGAGCGCTGGCTGCGGCTCGGTGAGGCGGCCGGGGTGGACCGCGAGACGCTGCTGCGCGCCGACACCGTGCTGCCGGGCGTACGGCTGGCGGTCGACGGATACGTCAACTTCTGCCGGCTGCGCCCGCCGCTCGAAGCCGTCGCCGCCTCGCTGACCGAGCTGTCGGCGCCGGATCTGATGACCACCCGCATCGAGGCCTTCGAGCGCCACTACCGGTGGATCGAACCCCATGGCCTCGCCTACTTCCGTACCCGTGTCTCCCAGGGTCGGCGCGACAGCGGCGAGGCACTCGACCTCGTGCTCGACTGGGCCCGCACCCGGGACGACCAGGAGCGTGCCGTGGCCGCGCTGCGCTTCAAGTGCGACGTCCTGTGGTCGCTGCTCGACGCCGTGGACCGGGCGGGCCGCCGGGAGCAGGCATGAGGGCGGCGGCGGTGGCCGACTGGCGGCCCGTGCTCGCGCCCGCCGTCGTCCTGCGGCACGACCGCGCACGCGACACGGACCTGCTGCTCCTTCCCGAACGCGTCGTCGTCCTGCACGGCGGGGCCGGCCCGATCGTCGGCCTGTGCGACGGCACCCGCAGCGTGCGCGACATCGTCGACGACCTGGCCGAACGCTTCCCCGGCTCCTCCGTGGCCACCGACGTCCCCGCCTTCCTCGAACGGCTGCGCACGGAGGGCTGGCTCCGATGACCGTCACCGACCCGGCGCCCACCGCCGCCCTGGCACCCGCGCCCGCCCGCCCCTGGGCCCTGCTGGCCGAACTCACCCACGCCTGCCCGTTGCACTGCGGGTACTGCTCCAACCCCCTGGAGCTGACGCGGCGCTCGCGCGAGCTGACCACCGAGCAGTGGACGGAAGTGATGTGCCAGGCGGGCGAGTTGGGCGTCGTCCACACCCATCTCTCGGGCGGCGAGCCGCTGTTGCGGCCGGACTTGGAGCAGATCGTCACCGCGGCCGAGCGCGCCGGGATCTACACCCAACTGGTCACCAGCGGTGTGGGCTTGGACCGGGCCCGGCTGTCCGCGCTCGCCGCCGCCGGACTGCGCAGCGTCCAGCTGTCCGTCCAGCATGCCGACCCGAGCGCCTCCGACCGGATCGCCGGCCGCCGTTCCTTCGCCGAGAAGGAACGGGCCGCCGCGCTCGTACGGGCCGCCGGTCTCCCCCTCGGCCTCAACGTCGTCCTGCACCGCGAGAACCTCGACGCCATCGACGCCGTCATCGAACTGGGCGTGTCCTGGGGCGTGGACCGCATCGAACTCGCCAACGCGCAGTTCTACGGCTGGGGTCTGCTCAACCGCGCCGCGCTGCTCGCCACCCGCGACCAGCTCACCCGCGCCCGCGACGCCGTAGAGCGATGGCGGGAGCGGCTCACACCGGACGGCCCCGAACTGGTCTGGGTCGTCCCCGACTACTTCGACGGCGTGGCCAAGCCGTGCATGGGCGGATGGGGAGCGGTGTCGCTGACGGTCGCCCCGGACGGCACCGTCCTTCCTTGCCCGGCCGCGGCCTCGCTGCCGGACCTGGACCCGCCGAACGTCCGCGACCGTTCGCTGGCCTGGATCTGGGACCACTCCAAGGCGTTCACCCGCTACCGCGGGACCGACTGGATGGCCCAGCCCTGCCGCAGCTGCTCCCGCCGCGACGAGGACTTCGGCGGCTGCCGCTGCCAGGCCTTCGCCCTCACGGGAGACGCCACCCGCGCCGACCCTGCCTGCAGCCTCTCGCCGGACCACGGACTGATCCGGGCGCTGGCCGACGACAGCTCGGACGGGACGGGAGCGATCAGGCGGCGGGCACCGAGCCGGCCCGAGTCCACCGGGAGCAGACGACGGTCGGAGGCGTGAGCCTGCACCGGGCGTTATGTTGACCGCATGTACTCGGCACAGGTCTCCGGGCATGTGAACGCCCCGCCGTCGGCGGTCTACCGGGCGCTGGTGGACGCCGACGCGATCGCGCACTGGCGGGTGCCGGCCGGCATGAGCAGCCACGTGCACGAATTCGATGCCCGCGAGGGCGGACGGTTCCGCGTCTCACTCACCTACGACACACCGGCCGGCACCGGCAAGTCGGCGTCGCACACCGACACCTACCACGGCCACTTCGCGCAGCTCGTGCCGGACGAGCAGGTGGTCGAGGTGCTCGAGTTCGAGACCGCGGATCCCGCCCTGCGGGGCACGATGACGATGACGACCACACTCACCGCCGTGCACGGCGGCACCGACGTCCTCGTTCGGCACGAGGGGATCCCCGACGCCGTGCCTGCCGCCGACAACGAGACGGGCACGCGCATGGCCCTGGCAAACCTCGCCCGGCTCGTCGAGGCGAGCGAGCCTTCCGACGGCGTCTAAGGCGCCTCGCGCACCCGGAACGCCTCCGCGTCCCACGTCCCGTCCAGCCGCGGTGCCAGCCAACTCGGCGCCGTGGCACGGAAGTCGGCGGGAGCGAGCGATCCGGCGCCCATGGGCAGCGCGCCCAGCAGCGGGGCCCCGGCGACGTCCGTCAGGTCCGTGATGTTGCAACGCATCGCGAGATCCGGGGAGTCGGGCCAGCCGCCGATGACGACGCCCAGCAACTCCACGCTCCGCGAGCGCAGTTCGCGCGCGGTCAGCTCCGTCGTGTTCAGGGTGCCCAGGCCCGCAGACGCCACCACGAGCACCGAGGCCCGCAGCATCTCCGCCGCGTCCGCCAGTGTCCCGCCCGCCGGGTCGAACCGGACGAGCAGTCCGCCCGCGCCCTCCACCAGCACCAGATCGTGCTCGGTGGCCAGCTTGCCGGCGGCCTCGGCGACGTCCCGCGGATGCACCGGCGCCATCCCGGCCCGCCGCGCGGCCGTCCCGGGCGCCAACGGCTCGGGATAGCGGGCGAGTTCGCTCGCCGTCACGGCACCCGCGAGCCGCGCCACTTCCTGTGCGTCCCCGCGCTCGTCCGGCCGTACACCCGTCTGCGCGGCCTTCAGTACGGCCACCGACCGGCCGGCCGCGACCGCCGAGGCGGCGACGGCGGCGGTCGTGATGGTCTTGCCGACCTCCGTGCCCGTGCCCGTGATCACCAGGATCGGCATGCTCATCCTTCCCGTGCCGCCGCGCACACCGCGCGTGCGATCCGTGCCAGGTCCTCGTCCCCGGTGACGTACGGCGGCATCGTGTAGATCAGGTCGCGGAACGGCCGCAGCCACACGCCCTCGCGCACGGCGGCGGCCGTGGCGGCCTTCATGTCGACGTCGTGGTCGAGCTGGACGACCCCGATCGCGCCGAGGACGCGTACGTCCTTGACGCCCGGAAGCCCGCGGGCCGGTGCCAGGCCCTCCCGCAGGCCCGTCTCGATCCGCTTGACCTCGCCGAGCCAGTCCTGGCCGAGCAGCAGCTCGATGGAGGCACAGGCGACGGACGCCGCAAGGGGGTTGCCCATGAAGGTCGGGCCGTGGGCGAGGACCGGGACCTCGCCCTGCGAGATGCCGTCCGCCACACGGGCAGTGCACAGCGCCGCCGCCATGGTCATGTAGCCGCCGGTCAGCGCCTTGCCCACGCACATCACGTCCGGCGTCACCGCCGCGTGGCCGGCGGCGAACAGCGCGCCCGTGCGCCCGAAGCCGGTCGCGATCTCGTCGAACACCAGCAGCACACCGTGCGCGTCGCAGGCCTCGCGCAGCACCCGCAGATACGCGGGGGAGTGGAAGCGCATCCCGCCCGCGCCCTGCACCACCGGCTCGACGATCACCGCGGCCAGCTCGTCCGCGTGCCGCTCGATCGCCGAACGCAGCTGCTGCGCGTACGACTCCTCGTACTCGACCGGAGGCGGGTCCACGAACACCTGCTGCTGCAGCACCCCGCTCCACAGCTGGTGCATCCCGCCCTCGGGGTCGCACACCGACATCGGCTGCCAGGTGTCGCCGTGGTAGCCGCCGCGCCAGGTCAGCAGGCGCTGCTTGGCGGGTCGGCCCAGGGAGCGCCAGTACTGCAGGCACATCTTGACCGCGACCTCGACCGACACCGAGCCCGAGTCGGCGAGGAAGACGTGCTCCAGGCCCTCGGGCGACATGTCGACAAGGTGCTTTGCGAGCCGTACGGCGGGCTCGTGCGTGAGCCCGCCGAACATCACGTGGCTCATCCGGCCGAGCTGCTCGCGCGCGGCCTCGTTGAGCACCGGGTGGTTGTAGCCGTGGATGGCCGACCACCAGGACGACATGCCGTCGACCAGTTCGCCGGAGCCGTCCGCCAGCCGCAGCCGTACCCCGCTCGCCGATTCCACGACGAGCGGTTCCTGACGGCCCGGCATGGGCCCGTACGGGTGCCACACATGCCGTCGGTCGAGCTCCAGCAGCTCGGACACGGGCAGGTCAGGCATTGGGTGCGAGGTCCGTTCCGACGCCGCGGTGGCGCAGGGCGACCAGGTCGGTGCGGGGCTCGTTGACCGCGGGCGCCGTGGCGGGCGTACCGCAGACTCCGCCGCTCTCGTGCGACCCGCACCCCGCGTCCTCGTGGGACCCGCAGCCGGCACCGGCGTGCGAACCGCAGCCGCCGCCCGCGCTCACCCGGTGCTCCGGAAGGGTGACCTGGTCGGCGCCCTCCACCTCGAAGCCGGCGTCCGAGATCATCTCCAGGTCGGCCTGGCCGGCCTGGCCCTCGGTGGTCAGGTAGTCGCCGAGGAAGATCGAGTTGGCCAGGTTCAGGGCCAGCGGCTGCATCGAGCGCAGATGGACCTCGCGGCCGCCGGCGATGCGCACCTCGATGTCCGGGCAGACGAACCGCACCATCGCCAGGATCCGCAGGCAGCGCTGCGGGGTGAGGTTCCACTCCTTGGCCAGCGGGGTGCCCTCGACCGGGATCAGGAAGTTGACCGGCACCGAGTCCGGGTCCAGCTCGCGCAGCGAGAACACCACGTCGACCAGGTCCTCGTCGCTCTCGCCCATGCCGGCGATCAGCCCGGAGCAGGCGGACAGACCGGCCGCGTGGGCCTTGTTCACGGTGTCGACCCGGTCGGCGTACGTGTGCGTGGTCGTGATGTCCCCGTACGTCCCCTCGGACGTGTTCAGGTTGTGGTTGTAGGCGTCCGCGCCCGCCTCGCGCAGCCGCTCCGCCTGGCCGTCGGAGAGCAGACCGAGGCAGGCGCACACCTCGACGCCCTCGTGTCGTTCCTTGATCGCCTTGATGGTGCCCGCGACCCGCTCCACGTCACGGTCCGTCGGCCCGCGCCCGGAGGCGACCAGGCAGACCCGCTTGGCGCCACCGGCCAGACCGGCCGCGGCGGCCTCGGAGGCCTGTTCGGGCTTGAGCCAGGTGTACTTCAGGATGTCGGCCTTGGAACCGAGCCGCTGGGAGCAGTAGGAGCAGTCCTCCGGACAGAGCCCGGACTTGAGGTTGACGAGATAGTTGAGTTTCACCCGTCGGCCGAACCAGTGCCGGCGCACCTTTCCGGCCGCGGCCACCACGTCCAGCACGTCGTCGTCGGAAGTGGCCAGGACGGCCAGAGCTTCCTCGCGGGTCGGCAGCTCGCGCCGAAGCCCCTTGTCCACCAGCGTGTTCAGCAGGTCCATGAGAGCCGATCCTGTCTTACGGAAGCGCTCCCGGCCAAGGAGAGATTGAACAAGAGAGGCACTTCGTCGTGTGGGTATTGCCACATCATGGGGTGCGGCCCGTGCGGCTAGTGTCTGTCCACTGCCTACAAAAGCCCCGGAGGAGTCATGGCGTTCGGCTGGATCGACGAGCAGGCGGAGCTGCGCCGCCGCGCCGGGCTCGTACGGACCCTGCGCCCGCGCCCGGCCGACTCCCCGCTGCTGGATCTCGCGAGCAACGACTACCTGGGTCTGGCCCACCATCCGGCCGTCGCCGAGGGCGCGGCCGAGGCGGCGCGGACCTGGGGCGGCGGCTCGACCGGGTCCCGGCTCGTCACCGGTACGACGGAACTGCACACCGAGCTCGAGCGCGAACTGGCCGACTTCTGCGGCTTCGAGGCGGCGCTCGTCTTCTCCTCCGGCTACGCGGCCAACCTCGCCGCGGTCACCACGCTCGCCCCGCACGGCTCCCTGATCGTCTCCGACGCGGGCAACCACGCCTCCCTGATCGACGGCTGCCGGCTGGCCCGCGCCACCACACAGGTCGTGCCGCACTCCGACCCGGAGGCGGTCCGCAAGGCACTGCGCACGCACGAGGGCACCGCGGTGGTCGTCTCCGACACGGTCTTCTCCGTCGACGGCGACGCCGCCCCGCTGGCCGAGTACGCCGCCGCATGCCGCGAGCGCGGCGCGGGACTGCTCGTCGACGACGCCCACGGGCTCGGCGTCCTGGGCGACGGCGGCCGGGGCGCGGCGCGGGCGGCGGGCCTCGCGGGCGCCGACGACGTGGTCGTCACCATCACGCTGTCCAAGTCGCTCGGCAGTCAGGGCGGAGCGGTGCTCGGGCCCGCCCGGGTCATCGACCACCTGGTCAACGCGGCCCGCACGTTCATCTTCGACACCGGCCTGGCCCCCGCGGCGGCGGGTGCGGCCCTGGCGGCCCTCAGGCTGCTGCGCCGCGAGCCGCAGCGCGCGGCGCGGGCCCGCGAGGTGGCGGCGGAACTGCACGCACGCCTGACCGCCGCGGGTCACGAGGCGGTACGTCCGGACGCCGCGGTCGTCTCCGTGCGCGCGCCGTCCCCGGAGGAGGCCGTGCAGTGGGCGGCCGACTGCCGTACGGCAGGCCTCGCCGTGGGCTGTTTCCGTCCGCCGTCCGTGCCGGACGGCATCTCACGGCTCAGGCTGACCGCCCGCGCGGACCTCTCCGGGGAACAGATCGAACGCGCTGTACGCGTGATCGGCGAGACGCGACCATGAGTCGGCGTGACACGGCCGTGTGCCGCACGATGCGGAACTGATCAGGAACGGAACGCGGCCGTGAAGCCCGCCCAGCTCTCGGGGGAGAAGAGCAGCGCGGGTTTGGCCGGGTCCTTGGAGTCGCGCACGGCCAGCAGTCCGGCGCAGGGACCGGAGGGCGGCAGTGCCGTCTCGACGCAGTTGTTCGCTCCCGTGCTGTAACTGCTGCGCAGCCACCGCACACCGTGCAGATCGGTACTGGAAGGTACGTTCCGAGGCAGTGCAGACATGGTGCCTCCTTACGCGTTACGTGCCGTCACCTAGCCCGGCGATGTAATCCAATGAGTCCTCGGGCGAAAGGGCGTGGATCTGAAGGGCGTTGAAGGCCTCGGTATAGGCCTGGAGGTCTTCTTTCCGTTCGAGGTAGAGGCTACTCGTCAAGTGGTCGAGAACAACCACGTCCAGATCAGAAGTGCGCGAAAATGAGAAGATAACGAAAGGCCCAGTGACGCCGACATGTGCCCCGGCGGCGAACGGCAGTACCTGAAGCCGTACTTGGGGTAGACGCGCCGCCTCGAGGAGCCGCCCGAGTTGTTGCGCCATGACGTCGGGGCCGCCGATCTCACGGTGCAGCACCGCCTCGTCGAGCACCGCGCTCAGCTCCAGCGGCGGATCGGCCCGCAGTACGTCCTGTCTGGCCAGCCTCACCTCGACCAGGGCGTCCAGCCGTTCGTCGTCCAGCCCGTCGACCGCGGCCCGGGTCACCGCGCGCGCGTACTCGGGCGTCTGCAGCAGACCGGGCACGACGGAGGTCTCCAGCGTGCGCATCGCGCTCGCCTGGGACTCCAGGCTGATGAAATCGCGGTAGGTCGGCGGCAGTACGCCGCGATAGGCGTGCCACCAATGATGGCGGCCGCTGCCCTCGTCGGAACCCGCCAACACCAGGATCAATTCCCGCAGTTGGGCGTCGGCAACGCCGTAGACGTCGAGAAGTAACCGCACATCGGCCGGTTTCGCCCCGCTGGACCCGGTCTCGATCCGGCTCACCTTGGACTGGTGCCAGCCCACCATTCTGGCCGCCTCGCCACTGGTGAGCCCCGCACCCGTGCGCAACGCACGCAGTTCGGCGCCCAGCTTCCGGCGGCGCACCGCGGGACCGTGCTGCATGCGCTACTCCTTACTCCTTCCGGGCCACCCAAATACGGTCTCCCGTCGCAGAGTTCACCGCTTTGAGCGACAGATATATGCATATCTTGGTGGATCGCCACCCGTGACCGGCGCGGTAATGGCAGTCTGGCGAAGAAGCACCAGTCCGGAACCGTACTCGAACCATCCGCTCCGTGTCGGACTCCGGTCCCGTGGGAAAGGGACGACCGCGCCATGGCAGACCATCTGGAAGCATCCGTCACTCTGCCGAGCGTTCCCGCCTCGGTCTCCGCGGCCCGCGGTTACGTGGTCACCACCCTGGCGGAATGGGGGCTGCCGGCCGACACGGAAGTGGCCGAGACGGTCCGCCTCATCGTCTCCGAACTCGCCACCAACGCCGTACAGCACACCTTCGGGCTGTCCCCCACCTTCACGGTGGACATCGAGCTCGACCGCGACGAACAGCTGCGCATCGGCGTCACCGACAGCCACCCCCGCTTCCCGAAACGCCTGCCGGCCGCCGTCCAGCAGGACAACGGCCGCGGCATGGTGATCATCCGCTGGCTGGCCGCCGAGTGCGGCGGCCGCCTCCATGTGCGCCCCACCCGCGAGGGCGGCAAGACGGTGTCCATCGAACTCCCGTGGACCATCAAGGCCCAGCCGGTGACGGCCGGGGGCCCGCAGGAGCCGTAACGGATCCCTAGGCGCTCGGTGCCGTCTCCCGGTCCTGTGCCGGGGTGCTGACGTGCCGTCGGCTCTCGTCGGCCTGCGCGGCACGCCACACCAGCCGGGGCAGCAGTCCCCACAGGGCGAGGCAGACGAGCAGCGTGCCCGCGCCCGCCGCCACCGCGCCCGCCCGGCCCGCCGTCACATCCACGACGAGCAGCACCGAGCCCGTGAACGCGAGCACCAGAACGCTCATGCCGAGGGTGGCCAGCCGCGAAGAGACCTGCACGATCCGGGGCTTGGCGCCCCGCTGGAAGAGCGAGCGGTGCAGGGCGGCGGGCGCGGTGAACAGGGCGGCCGCGAGCACCGCGAGCAGAAGCGTCGTCACGTACGTGGCGCGCTGGACCGTGTCGAGGGACGGGAAGCGCGGGGTGAAGGCCAGGGTCAGCAGGAAGGCGAAGAGGATCTGCACCCCGGTCTGGGTGACGCGCAGTTCCTGGAGCAGCTCGCCGAAGTTGCGGTCGGCGCGCTCCAGCGGGGTCTCGTTGCGTGCGGTGCAGGTGCGGTGGTCGGACATGGCCCACGGGTAACCAGCCCGGCCGGGGTCAGGCCCGCGGGGGCGACGGCCGGTCAGGTCGGCGCCGCCCCCGCGGGAGAGTCAGCTGACCCGGCCGTACCAGACGCTCTTGGTCCAGATCTTCTGCAGCTTTACGACGTCCCCGGTCTTCGGGGCGTGCCAGATCTTCCCCTTCCCGGCGTAGATGCCCACGTGGTAGACGTTGGAGCCCGAGTGGAAGAACACGAGGTCTCCGGCCTTGCGGCTCTTCGACGAGATGTGGTGGGTCTTGTTGTACTGCTGGGCCGCCGTACGGGGCAGCTTCTTGCCCGCCTTCTTGAACGAGTACAGCGTGAGCCCTGAGCAGTCGAACCGCCGTGGCCCCGTGGCGCCCCACTTGTACGGGGAACCCTTTTTGGAGGCCGCGATCTGAAGTGCCTTCGTCGCCGGCGTGGCGGCCGCGGCGTCGGAGGCGACACCCGGGACCACGATGGAGCCGCCCACAGCGGCGATGGTCAGAGCCGAGGCCGTACCGGCCCGGGCCATCAGCGACGGGACACGATTGAGCGCAGTCATGCGCAACCCTTCGTCAGCCGCCTGTGAAGGATGACCTGTCGGATTCGGGCTGGCGAAGTTGCCCGGCCGCTGACGCGGCTTCACCCCAAGGGCTGCTCGACCCGGTCATGGCGTGACCGTTTCGGCGACCCGTCTAGCTTGGGTCCTCCACTCCTGCCGATCCACTCCTGTCGACCGGTCATCCGGGCGGCGGCAGGACTCGGCGTCCGCCCGGACCGCCCCGCCGCTGCGGCGGGGGCTTGTCGTCAGGAAGGGATCTTCACCTAAAGAAGTCCGAAAATCCCAATGGAAACGGGTGTTTGTGTTGTTACTCACCACTCACCCGTTCGGGTGGACACCCCTGTGTTCGAGGGGGCGTTGAGGCCCCCGACGAGCCTCGGACCTGCGGCGGAACACTTCATTCCGCCTTCCGGTCAGGCGCGTTGCGCAACCCTGACGGTCGCGAAAAAGGAGCTGTGTCTACTCCAAAAGGGGGTACGCCATTTGGTCCGTTTGAACACCGGTCCGGACGCCTCGCCGTGGGGGCGGGACGTCCGGACCCCTCGCGTGTGCGTCAACTGTCGGACTGCGGCGGCACGGTGACCCGGGCCGTGCGCCGCTCCCCGTCCAGGACCCTGAGGGCCCGCCCCAGCGTGGGGGCGTGCAGCTCGGTCTCGCCCCGCTGGTGCATCAGCGCGAGCGCGTCGCGCAGTTCGGCGGCCTTGCTCACCAGCGCCTGCGCGGCGCGCAGCCCGCGGTACGTGTCCCCGTGGTGCGCCGGGTTGATGCGGCCGAGCAGATCGACCACGTCGAGGTAACGGTCGATCAACTCTCCCTCGGCGCGGGTGAGTGCGGGCAACGGCGGAAGTTCGGGTGGGAGCACCGGCCGCTCACCGCCCCGTGGGCGGGGCGAGGGTGGACTTGCGGCTGGGGATGATCTGGTCCACCAGCCCGTAGTCCACCGCCCCTTGGGCGTCCAGGATCTTGTCCCGCTCGATGTCCGCGTTCACCTGCTCCAGGCTGCGTCCCGTGTGCCGTACGAGCATCTCCTCCAGGCGGCTGCGCATCCGCGTCAACTCCTCGGCCTGGATGGCCAGATCACTGGCCTGTCCCTCGACGGGCTCGGCCAGCGCCGGCTGGTGGATCACCACGCGGGCACCCGGCAGCACGAACCGCTTGCCCGGTGCGCCGGCGCCCAGCAGCACCGCGGCGGAGGAACCCGCCTGTCCCAGACAGGTCGTCTCCACGTCGCAGGTGACGTACTGCATCGTGTCGTAGATCGCCGTCATCGCGCTGAACGAGCCGCCCGGCGAATTGATGTACAGCGCGATGTCCCGGTCGGGGTCCTTGTGCTCCAGGTACATGAACTGCGCCATCACGTCGTTCGCCGAGGTGTCGTCGATCTGCGTGCCGAGGAAGACGATCCGCTCCTCCAGCAGCTTCGAGTACGGATCCATCGACTTGGTTCCGTAACTCGTGCGCTCGGTGAACTCGGGCAGGACGTAGCGGGCGGTCGGTCGGGTCATGGGATACCCCTCCTTCGGCGTCTGTAAAAAATGTACAGGACGTACGTGACGTTATGATGGGGGTATGGCCTACGAGATTCCGGTGACGCAAGCCAGGGCTGAGCTCGCCGACCTGATCAACCGGGTGGTGTACGGCGGTGAGCGCGTCGTCGTGACGCGGCACGGCAAGCCCCTCGTCGCCCTCGTTTCCGCCGCCGACCTGGCACGACTGGAAAAGCTCCAGGAGCTCGAGGAGCCGGCCGAGGAGCAGGTGATCAGCTCGGTCTCCTCGGTCCGAGAGGTGGCGTCCGCTCCCCGCGAACAGCAGCGCTTCGGCATCGCGGCGCACCACCGGGGGACCAGCGCGTCGTAGGAGGCGCAACGCGAAGACCGTGCACCCCGTCCGCTACTGCGGGGTGCACGGTCGGTCCTGCGGCGAGGGCGTGGGCGGTCAGCCCACGGGGGCGAGCTGCCGGTCGACGGCCGGCTCCGCGGTCTTCGTCCGTCCCTTGAGCGCGCTGCCGAGCAGTACGGCGCCCAGGCCCAGCGCGGCCCACCAGGTGAGCGTCAGGGCGGGGCCGGTCGCCGCCGCGCCGTCGAAGAACGACACCGAGCGGAGCAGCGTCGTGCCGGCACCCGGCGGCAGCCACTGGCCGATGGTGCCGACCGGCTCCGGCAGCATCTGGGGCGCCGAGGACGCGCCGGAGAAGGGGTTGCCGAACAGCATCACCACGCCGGCGACGATCCCGATGCCGGCATGGCCGAGGAGTGCGGCGAGCCCGGCGACCGCGCCGCTCACGGCCAGCGTGGCAAGACCCAGCACTCCTGCTTCCGTCCACCAGTCGCCGGTGAGCACCCCGAGCCAGCTGTCCGCGATGCCGGCGCCGGCCACGCCGACCAGGGCGGCGGCGCCGACCAGTGCGGTCACGGCACGGAAGCCGCGCAGCCCGAGCACGGTCACCACCGCGCCCGCCGTGATCCCGGCCAGGGCGAGCGGCAGCACACTGGAGGTCAGGGCCGCGCCGCGCGGGTCGTTCTCCGGTGCGGCCACGACGTCGACCGTCCGGACCTGCGTGCCGTCGGCGGACGCCTGCTGCGCCACCGCCTGCTGCAGCATCTGTGCCACGACCGGGCCGGCGGCCGAGGCGGTCAGCAGCTCGGGGCCCTGGGCGGTGACGACGACCGCGCCGTATACGGTCCGGTCCTCGATGGCGTCGCGGGCCGCGGCCTCGTCGGCGTAGTGGTGGATCTCGAACGCGCCCTTGTGCTGCGCCAGCTGTTTCTCCACCTGGGCCGTCGCCGCGGTGGGCCCGGCCAAGCCGAGCGGCAGGTCGCGCGGGGCGGTGCGGGCGGCGGGCCAGGCGAAGGCCCACAGTGCCAGGGCGGCGAGCACGGGGACCAGGACGACGACCGCGATCAGGCGGCGGGTCCGTGTCCTTGCGGGGGTAGCGGATGTGGCGGACATGGGCTTCCTCTCCGGGGTGGAGTAAAAAGAAGGATCGTTCGTTTTGGTTGTGTCACCACCGTCCTGCCGTCCGGGGTCGCTTGTCAAGAAGGAATGTTCGTTTTAATTTGGGGGCATGGCCCGTGTATCCCAGGAACACCTCGACGCCCGCCGCCGGCAGATCCTCGACGGCGCCGCGCGCTGCTTCGCCCGCAACGGGTTCCATGCCACGTCCATGCAGGACGTGCTGAAGGAGGTCGATCTGTCGGCCGGGGCCGTGTACCGCTACTTCAGCGGCAAGGAAGAGCTCATCGCCGCGATCGTCGGCGAAGTGCTCGGCCAGGTCCACGAGGGCTTCGCGGAGGCGTCCCTCAGCAGCCCGCCCCCGCCTCCGGACCTTCTGGTGACGTCGGTCATGGGCCGCGTCCTCGCCAGCAAGGAGTCCGTGACCGTGGACGGCCGGCCCGCGTTCCCGAGGCTGGTCGTCCAGGTGTGGGCGGAGACGCTGCGGAACGACGAGCTCGCGAACCTGCTGAGCGAGGGCTACGGCGCCGTGCAGGACGCGTGGACGCGGATCGCCGAGGCCTACCAGGACGCCGGGACGATGCGGTCGGACGTGGCCCCGGACCGTGTGGCCCGCACGATGATGGCCGCCGCGATGGGTTTCCTCGCACAGCAGGCCCTGTTCGGGCCGACGTCGGGCGAGGTCCTGCAGGACGGTCTACGGGCGTTGATGAGCGTGCAGGATCACAGCTCGGTTAACTTGCTTGAAACTCGGTCCAACTAGCCTGCCGATCCACGCCACCAGGGACTTTTCCCGGCGGCTGAGGCAACCGGACCCCGCACGGTCCGGAGCGAGGACTGTGAGGTGGGACGTGCAACTGACCCCGCACGAGCAAGAGAGGCTGCTCATCCACGTGGCGGCCGACGTGGCCGAGAAGCGCCGGGCCCGCGGGCTGAAGCTCAACCACCCCGAGGCCGTCGCCCTCATCACGTCGCACATCCTCGAAGGCGCCCGTGACGGCCGTACGGTCGCCGAACTCATGGCCTCCGGACGCAAGCTGCTCACCCGGGACGACGTCATGGAGGGCATCCCCGAGATGATCCACGACGTCCAGGTCGAGGCGACCTTCCCGGACGGCACCAAGCTCGTCACCGTCCACGACCCGATCGTCTGAGGGGGCCTCGATGATTCCCGGCGAGATCCTGTTCGCGGACGAGCCCGTTGTGTACAACGAGGGTCGCGAGGTCACCCGCCTGACCGTCCTCAACGCCGCCGACCGGCCCGTCCAGGTCGGCTCCCACTACCACTTCGCCGAGGCCAACCCCGGTCTGGACTTCGACCGCGCCGCCGCGCGCGGCAAGCGGCTCAACATCGCCGCGGGTACGGCCGTGCGCTTCGAGCCCGGGATCCCCGTCGACGTGGAACTCGTCCCGCTCGCCGGTGCCCGTGTGGTGCCCGGGCTGCGCGGGGAGACCGGAGGTGCCCTCGATGCCTGAGATCTCGCGTGCCGCGTACGCCGATCTGTTCGGCCCCACCACCGGCGACCGCATCCGGCTCGCCGACACCGACCTCATCGTCGAGATCGAGGAGGATCGTTCCGGCGGACCCGGACTCGCCGGTGACGAGGCGGTGTTCGGCGGCGGCAAGGTCATCCGCGAGTCGATGGGCCAGTCGCGCGCTACGCGCGCAGAAGGCACCCCGGACACCGTCATCACCGGCGCGGTGATCGTCGACCACTGGGGGATCGTCAAGGCCGACGTCGGCATCCGTGACGGCCGGATCACCGGGATCGGCAAGGCGGGCAACCCCGACACGATGGACGGGGTGCATCCGGATCTGGTCATCGGCCCGGAGACCGAGGTGATCGCGGGCAACGGGCGGATCCTGACCGCCGGCGCCATCGACGCGCACGTCCACTTCATCTGTCCGCAGATCGCCGACGAGGCGCTGTCCGCCGGTGTCACCACCCTGGTCGGCGGCGGCACCGGTCCGGCCGAGGGCTCCAAGGCCACGACCGTGACGCCGGGCCCCTGGCACCTCGCGCGGATGCTGGAGGCGATGGAGGACTACCCGCTCAACATCGGCTTCCTCGGCAAGGGCAACACCGTCTCGCACGAGGCGATGCTCTCGCAGATCCGGGGCGGTGCGCTGGGTCTCAAGCTGCACGAGGACTGGGGGTCGACCCCGGCCGTCATCGACGCCTCGCTGACCGTGGCGGACCGGACGGGTATCCAAGTCGCCATCCACACGGACACCTTGAACGAAGCCGGCTTCGTGGGCGACACGCTCGCCGCGATCGGCGGACGCGGCATCCACGCGTACCACACCGAGGGTGCGGGCGGCGGGCACGCGCCGGACATCATGAGCGTGGTCTCCGAGCCGCACGTGCTGCCGAGTTCGACGAACCCGACGCGGCCGTTCACCGTCAACACCGCCGAGGAACACCTCGACATGCTGATGGTGTGCCACCACCTCAACCCGGCGGTGCCCGAGGACCTGGCGTTCGCTGAGTCGCGGATCCGGCCGTCCACGATCGGGGCGGAGGACATACTGCACGACCTGGGCGCCATCTCGATCATCTCGTCCGACGCCCAGGCCATGGGGCGCGTGGGCGAGGTCATCATGCGGACCTGGCAGACCGCGCACGTCATGAAGCGGCGGCGCGGGGCGCTGCCGGGGGACGGGCGCGCGGACAATCGCCGGGTACGGCGGTACGTCGCCAAGTACACGATCAATCCGGCGGTCGCGCAGGGGCTCGCGCGCGAGGTCGGATCGGTGGAGACCGGGAAGCTCGCCGACCTCGTGCTGTGGGAGCCCGCGTTCTTCGGCGTCAAGCCGCATCTGGTCGTCAAGGGCGGGCAGATCGCCTACGCGCAGATGGGCGACGCCAACGCCTCGATCCCCACGCCGCAGCCGATCCTGCCGCGGCCGATGTACGGGGCGATCGGGCGGGCGCCCGCCTCCAACTCCTTCAACTTCGTTGCCCCGCTCGCCATCGAGGACGGGCTGCCGGAGCGGCTCTCGCTCGGCAAGCGGTTCGTCGCCATCGAGTCGACGCGCGGGGTGACCAAGGCCGACATGCGGGAGAACGACGCCCGGCCGCGGGTGCAGGTCGATCCCGACAGCTTCGCCGTGCACATCGACGGGGAGCTGGTGGAGGCCACTCCTGCCGCCGAACTGCCCATGGCCCAGCGGTACTTCCTCTTCTGATGTCCAGGGCTGCACTACTGGTCCTGGCCGACGGGCGCTTTCCCGCCGGGGGGCATGCGCACTCCGGCGGGGCCGAGGCGGCGGTGAAGGCCGGGCGGATCACCGGGGCGGCGAGCCTGGAGTCCTTCTGCCGGGGACGGCTGCACACGGCGGGCCTGGTCTCGGCCTCGCTCGCCGCCGCCGCCGTACTCGGTGTGGATCCGGTGGAGTTGGACGCGGCCGCGGATGCGCGGACGCCGTCGCCCGCGCTGCGGGTTGCCGCGCGGAAGCTGGGGCGGCAGTTGATGCGGGCGGCTCGGGCGACCTGGCCTTCTGCTGAACTCGACGACCTGGCACGGGAGTTCCCCAAGGGGGCGCATCAGCCGGTCGTGCTGGGCCTTGCTGCCAGGGCGGCGGGGCTGGGGGCCGAGGATGCGGCCTACTGCGCGGCTTACGAGAGTGTCAGTGGGGCGGCGAGTGCGACGGTGCGGTTGCTGAGTCTTGATCCCTTTGACGCCACGGGGGTGTTGGCCCGGCTGGCGCCGGAGGTGGATCGTGTCGCGGATCGGGCGGTGGAGGCGGCGCGGGGGGTTGTCGACGACGGGGTCGATGCGTTGCCTGCGGCTTCTGCGCCGTTGTTGGAGATCGGGGCGGAGGTGCATGCGGCTTGGGCTGTGCGGTTGTTCGCCTCGTGACTGGGGGCTCCGCCCCCAGACCCCCATCGGCCCTGAAGGGGCCTCGTCCTCAAACGCCGGACGGGCTGAAGATGCCTGAACGGCGCTGAGATTGCACCGTAGAAACACAGTAGGAGCCGCCCCATGCACCTCGACCACTCCCACAACGGCCCCGCCGCCGTCAGCGCCGATGCCCGTCGCCCCGACGGCTCGCGTCGCGCGCTCCGCATCGGGCTCGGCGGGCCCGTCGGATCCGGCAAGACCGCCACCGTCGCCGCGCTCTGCCGGGCCCTGCGCGAGGAGCTCTCCCTCGCCGTCGTCACCAACGACATCTACACCCGTGAGGACGCCGAATTCCTGCTCAGGGAAGCCGTGTTGCCGCCCGAGCGGATCACGGCCGTGGAGACGGGGGCCTGTCCGCACACCGCGATCCGGGACGACATCTCCGCCAACCTCGAAGCGGTCGAGGATCTGGAGGACGAGGTCGGGCCGTTGGATCTGATCCTCGTCGAGTCCGGTGGCGACAATCTCACCGCGACCTTCTCCAAGGGGCTCGTCGACGCGCAGATCTTCGTGATCGATGTCGCGGGTGGGGACGACATTCCGCGCAAGGGTGGGCCGGGTGTGACCACCGCCGACCTGCTCGTCGTCAACAAGACCGACCTCGCGCCCCACGTCGGCTCCGACCTCGCGCGGATGGCGGCCGACGCAAAGGCCCAGCGTGCCGAACTGCCCGTGGTCTTCCAGTCGTTGAGGAGCGAGGCCGGTGTGGGCGACGTCGCCGCCTGGGTGCGGACGCAGCTCGCCGCCTGGACGGCGTGATCGTGAGCGGGGTGCGGGCCACCGCCCGGATCGTCGCCCGGGAGGACGGCAGAGGCGCTACCGCCCTGCCCGTGCTGGAGGGCGACGGACCGCTCGCGCTGCGGCGGACCCGGGGGAGCGGTGCCGAGGCCCGGGTCATGCTTGTCGGGGCGATGAGCGGACCGCTCGGCGGCGATGCCTTCGCCGTGGAGACGGAGGTGGACAGCGGCGCGCGGCTGCGCGTCGGGTCGGCCGCCGCCACCATCGCCCTGCCCGGGCAGGTGAAGGGGGAGGCCCACTACGACGTACGGCTGCGGGTGGCGGACCATGCTGAACTGACCTGGCTGCCCGAGCAGTTGATCTCCGCCAAGGGCAGTGACCTGTACGTCACCACCCGGGTCGAACTCGGTGCCGCCGCGCGGCTCGTGCTGCGTGAGGAGCAGGTGCTCGGGCGGGTGGGGGAGGAACCCGGGCGGCTTGCCAGTCGTCTTACGGTGCGGGTCGCGGGACGTGTCGTGCTCGACCAGGAGCTGGCCTGCGGGCCCGGAGCGCCCAGCGGGTGGGACGGTCCCGCCGTGCTGGGCGGGCATCGGGCGGTGGGGCAACTCGTCGTCGTACGGCCGGAGTTCGGGGTGGCACCGGTGGCTGCCCGGGTGCTCGGGGACGGTGCCGCCCTGGTGCCGCTCGCCGGGCCCGCGGTGCTCGTGAGCGCGGTGGCGGCCGACGCGCTGCGGCTGCGGCGTGTGCTGGACGAGGCGCTCGCCGAGCTCGGCTGAGTCACCGCTGAGCGGGACGGATCTCTCCGTTTATCGGATTGGCAAAGAAGGTCAACGACCCCTGTTCTCAGGCAGCTCACAGCCGCGAGGATCCCTCTACCAATCGCAAAGACGTTGGGGGGAGATCCCACTTGAGGGATATGAGACGGAACAGGCGGACGACGGTGCTCGGCTCGGCAGGGGCGCTCGTCACCGCGACGCTCATAGCCGGCGCCGTCGCCGCGCCGACCGCGAACGCGAGCGCCGGCTCGCGGCACGGGCAGGACCGCGAGGCCCGTGGCGCGGCGATCGCCGCCGAACGAGCCGCCAAGGCCGGCATCGACTGGCAGGACTGTCCCGCCGACTGGGGGCTCGAGAAGCCCATCCAGTGCGGCTATGTCAGCGTCCCGCTCGACTACGCCAAGCCGTACGGCAAGCAGATCAAGCTCGCCGTCGACCGCATCGGCAACACGGGGACGAAGGAAGAGCGCCAGGGTGCGCTGGTCTACAACCCCGGTGGTCCCGGCGGTTCCGGCCTGCGCTTCCCGCGCCGGGTCACGACCAAGAACCCGATCTGGGCCAACACGGCCAAGGCGTACGACTTCGTGGGCTTCGACCCGCGTGGCGTCGGCCACTCGGCGCCCATCTCCTGCATCGACCCGCAGGAGTTCGTGAAGGCGCCGAAGATGGACCCGGTGCCGGACAGCGAGGCCGACAAGACGGCCCAGCGCAAGCTGGCCCGCGAGTACGCCGAGGGCTGCGCCGAGCGCAGCGGCAAGGACGTCCTCGCGCAGATGACCACGCCCAACACGGTGCGCGACCTGGACGTGATCCGTGCCGCGCTCGGCGAGAAGAAGCTCAACTACCTGGGCGTCTCCTACGGCACCTACATCGGCGCCGTCTACGGCACGATGTTCCCGGGCCATCTGCGCCGCATGATCGTGGACAGTGTGGTCAACCCGTCGCGGGAGAAGATCTGGTACCAGGCCAACCTGGACCAGGACGTCGCCTTCGAGGGCCGCTGGAAGGACTGGGAGGACTGGGTCGCCGCCAACGACGCCGCCTTCCACCTCGGCACCACCCGTGCCGCGGTCCAGGCGAAGTGGCTGGAGCTTCGGGCCACCGCGAAGAAGAACCCCATCGGCGGGGTCGTCGGCCCGGCCGAGCTGATCGGCTTCTTCCAGAGCGCCCCGTACTACGACTCCTCGTGGGTGCCGGTCGCGACGGTCTTCAGCAAGTACTTCGCCGGCGACACCCAGGCGCTCATCGACGCGGCCGCCCCGGACCTGTCCGACACCGCGGGCAACGTCGCCTCGGAGAACGGCAACGCCGTCTACACGGCCGTCGAGTGCACCGACGCCAAGTGGCCCACCAGCTGGAAGAAGTGGGACAAGGACAACACCGAGCTCAACAAGCAGTATCCGTTCATGACTTGGGCCAACGCATGGCTCAACCTGCCGTGCGCCACCTGGCCGGTCAAGCAGCAGACGCCGGTGAACGTCAAGACCCACAAGGGTCTGCCGCAGGTGCTGATCGTGCAGTCCACGCGTGACGCCGCCACCCCGTACGACGGAGCCGTCGAACTGCACAAGCGGTTCAAGGGCTCCCGTCTGATCACCGAGAAGGACGCGGGCTCGCACGGTGTGACCGGCCTGGTCAACCCGTGCATCAACCAGCGGGTGGACGACTACCTGCTCACCGGCAAGCTGGACGCCGCGGACGTGACCTGCACCCCGCACGCCACGCCCAAGCCGTAACCGGCAGTCGTACGAAGATGAAGTGAGGGGCGGCCGGAACAACCCGGCCGCCCCTCGCACTTGTTCGACTCGCCCTATCCCAGCGGCATCCGCGGGAAGGCGCGCTTCTTCTCCGCGGCCCCGGCCGCCTCCGCCTCCGCCGCCTTCGCCACGGCCGCGTACTCGTCGACGTACTCCTGCTCGGACAGCGACAGGATCGCGTACATGATCTCGTCGGTCACCGCGCGCAGGATCGCCCTCTCGTTCTCCATGCCCGCGTAGCGGGAGAAGTCCAGGGGCTTGCCGAAGCGGATGACGACGGGGTGGATGTTCGGGATGACCTTGCCGGGCGGCTGCGCCTCGAAGGTGCCGATCATCGCGCAGGGAATCACCGGGACCTGGGCCTTCAGCGCCATGACCGCGACGCCGACCTTGCCCTTGTAGAGGCGGCCGTCGTGCGAGCGCGTGCCCTCCGGATAGATGCCGAGCAGTTCGTCCTTGCGCAGCACACCGAGGCCCTCGCGGATCGCGGCCTGGCCCGCCTCCTTGCCCTTGCGGTCCACCGGGATCTGCCCAGCGCTGCGGAAGAAGGCCGCGGTCAGACGGCCCTTGATGCCCGGACCAGTGAAGTACTCCTTCTTCGCGAGGAAGGTGATGCGGCGCTTGAGGATCGCCGGCATCAGGAAGTGGTCCGAGAACGACAGGTGGTTGCCGGCGACGATCGCCGCACCTTCGGCCGGTACGTGTTCGAGGCCTTCGATGCGAGGCCGGAAGACCAGTCTCAGCAGAGGTCCCAACAACACGTATTTGAGCACGTAGTAGAACAAAGGGGTCGCTCCTCACTCCGGCGGATCGCCTGGGCCGCCTCGTTCCAGCAGGTCAACCGGCGTGTCGTGGGGCTGCCAGTGTATGTGCAGGGGCAGTTCGCCGGAACACGGCGGACGCCGCGTCGCGCGCGGGGGGACAACTGCCGCACCAGCCTCCTGTTACCGGCCGGTAGTCAGCAACCTGAAGACGCATCATGGCGCGATCACGCTCAACTGCTGGCGGACGCACGGCCCTTGCGCATTCCGCGCCCGGTCTGTCAGGGCGACCGTCAGCGGTGGCTCAGCCGGCCCGTATGGCCGCATGGACCGCATCCACGTCATCCACCTCCTCGCTACGGCATGCCACTGGGACTCCCAGGAGTACTACGGCATGCCCGCCTCCGCACGCCTGCCACGATGCATGGGCACAATCGGTAAGGAGAGGCAGGAGAGGCAGGAGAGGAGAGTCGGCGATGGCCGAGCGCATGATCGAGGCGGACGGTGTCGAACTGTGCACCGAATCCTTCGGCGACCCGTCGGATCCGCCCATCCTGCTCATCATGGGCACCGGGGCCTCGATGCTCTGGTGGGAGGAGGGCTTCTGCCGGATGCTCGCCGGGGGCGGGCGGTTCGTGATCCGTTACGACCACCGCGACACCGGCAGATCGGTCACCTACGAGCCCGGCCGTCCCGGGTACACCGCATCGGACCTGGTCGGTGACGCCGCCCGCGTGCTCGACGCCCATGGGATCCCGGCCGCGCATGTCGTGGGCGTCTCGGCCGGAGGAGCGTTCGCACAACTCCTCGCGCTCGACTACGCCGAACGCGTCCTCTCGCTCGTCCTGATCAGCACGTCCTCCGCCGTGCCCGGCGGCCGCGAGCTTCCTGGGCCGACCGGGGAGTTCATGCGGTTCGTCTCGTCCGCGCAGGTCCATTGGTCGGACGCGGAGTCGGTGATCGACTACCTGGTCGCCTACTCGCGCATGCTCGCGGGCGGCCGACGCCCGTTCGACGAGACTGCCGCCCGTGGCCTTGTCCGTCGCGACGTCGAGCGTGCACACGACTTCGCCGCGGCCCGCAACCACGACGTACTGCCGGACGACGAACGCTCACGGACTGCCCTGTCCTCGATCGCCGTGCCCACGCTGGTGATCCACGGGACCGCCGACCCGATGTTCCCGCTCGGGCACGGTGAGGCACTCGCGGAGCAGATCCCCGCCGGCAGGCTGTTGGCTCTGCCGGACGCCGGCCACGGGGCCGAGCGAGCCGACTGGGCGACGATCGTCCCGGCGATCCTCGGGCACACCGCCGGAGGCCAGGGCGGCTAGATGTGCTGTCCTGCTTCAGTTACCTTTTGGGGTCTTCCGGCTGTTGGTCGTCCTGAGCGTGGTCGCACTCGTCTGCTCGGCGCTCGCGACGTGGCGGTTCGCCGGCGGGCGTACCGGCGAGGGGTTTGTCGACGCGGGCGCCGAGCCGACGAGAAAGGGCTCCACGGTGTTCGCCGGCGACGACTGGGGATACCGCTCGCGCGGCGCGCTGCTGGGTTCGGTGCTGCCGAAGGCCGGGGTCCTCGTGCTGGTACTGGGCGCACTGGCCGTCTTGTCGGCCATCCCGCGGCTCGGGCGCAGGCACGGGTACACGCTGCCGCGCACCTTGAGCGCAAACTCCTGGGCCTGCGCCGGGTGTTGTACGCGTCGGACCCGACGGCGCCGACGGGCCGGAAGGTGACCGGCTCGCCCCTGCGTCCTGCGGTCAGGGCATGTTGTTGATGCTGGCTCGGACCTTGGCGATGACGTCGGCGGGGAGCGTGGCGTAGCCCTGGAAACTGAGGTCCTGCTGGCCTTTCCGGCCGGCGATGTAGGTGAGGAAAGCCTTGGTGGCGGGCCAGGTCGCCGGTTTGTTGCCTTTGTTGCAGACGACCTCGTAAGTGACCATGTCGATGGGATAGGCGTTCGCGGCTTTGGTCGAGTAGTCGAGGGCGAGCGTGATGTCGCCCGCGGTACCGGAGATCTTCGCCCCTGCGATGGCCTTCGACGCGGTGATGATGTTCGGGTCGACGGGGGAAGCGGCGCCGGTGGCGATGGAGGTCGTGGGGATGGCGTTGTCGATGGCGTACGGCAATTCGAAGTAGCCGATCGCGCCTGCCGTCTGTTTGACCTTGGTGGCCAGCCCCGAGGAGCCTTTGGCGGACTGGCCGCCCTTGGCGACCCATTGCTTTCCGTGCTTGTACGGCCAGGTGCTGGACGCGGTGGCGCCCAGGTAGGAGGTGAAGTTGTCGGTGGTGCCCGAGGCGTCGGCGCGGTGCAATGGCCGGATCGGCGTCTTCGGCAACGTGGTGCCCGGGTTGAGTTTCGCGATCGCGGGATCGTTCCACGCGGTGATCTGCGAGTCGAAGATCTTCGCGAGCGTGGGGGCGTCGAGGACCAGTTTGCCGACCCCGCGCACGTTGAAGCCGACCGCGATCGGGCCGCCGAGCATCGGCAGGTCGACGGCACGCCCGCCGTCGGTGCAGACGCTCTTGGACTGGGTGATCTGATCCGGGCTCAGCGCGGAGTCGGAGCCCGCGAAGGCGGTGCGGCCGTGCAGGAAGTCCGTCTGCCCGGCTCCGGAGCCGGTGCCGTTGTAGGTGATCCGGGTGCCTGGGCATGCCCGCGTGAAGTTTTTGATCCAGTACTGCATGGCGTACTGCTGCGCGCTCGAGCCGGAAGCCAGCAGGCCGGCCGCCTTGCCGCAGGTGATGCCGCCGGCGGCGACGGTGGTGGAGGCGAGGGGGGTGGCGGGCGCTCTGCTGGAGGGGGTGGACGAGTTGTGCTCCGCGCCGCAGCCACTCAGGACCAGGGCGCCACAGACCACCGCCGCGCCGACGGTCAGGGGATACGGCCCGCTCTTCGGGGGAGACGTCACTTTCGGGCGTTCCTTCCTGTGCGTAACGACCCGATTGCTTAGAGTGTTCACCCCTCGAGATGGACGGCGCACCCTCCCGCGGCAAACGGCGGAAGATCGAGGCTTTCGGAAGATGGAGGCTTTCGGCAGATCGGTGCCGCGGTGGGTGTTCCGCGCTCTCACAGCCGCACGATGACCAGGGCGGTGTCGTCGGTGGCGCCGCCCGGTGGCAGCAGCTCCAGGAGGACCGAGTCCGCGAGCCGCTCGGGGTCCTCGGCGCGGTGGCGGCCGAGGGAGTCGGCGAGACGGGCCAGGCCGGTGTCGATGTCCTCGCGTCTGCGCTCGATCAGGCCGTCGGTGTAGAGGACGAGGGTGGCGCCCTCGCCGAACGTCGTGCAGGCCTGCGGCCGGGGGATCGGCTCGGGGCGGGCGTCCAGCGGTGGGTCGGTGGCCCGGTCGAGGAACTCCACGCGGCCGTCGGCGTGGACGAGCACCGGCGGCGGGTGGCCGGCGCTGCTGTACGTGATGGTGTGCTCGTCGAAGTCGATGAACGTCGTGACCACCGTGGCCGATTCGGCGCCGTCGACGACGTTCGCGTACCGGCCGAGCACGTTGAGCGCCTCGCCCGGCCCCGCGGCCACACGGGAGGCGGCGCTCAGCGCGCTGCGCAGCTGGCCCATGACCCCGGCCGCCACCAGACCGTGCCCGACCACGTCGCCCACCGCCACGCCGATCCGGTTGCCGCCCACCAGGTCGACGAGGTCGTACCAGTCGCCGCACACGTTCAGCGCGCCGACCGCGGGCCGGTAGCGCACGGCCACGTCGTGGTGGCCGACCTGCCGGCGGGCGGGCAGCATCGCCTCCTGCAGGGCGAGGGCCACCTCGCGCTCACGGGCGTGCGCCTGGCGCAACCGCTCGTTGAGCTCCTGCAGTTCGCGGGCGCGGGTGTACAGCTCGGCCTCCAGGACGCGGGCCCGGCTGCCGGTGGGGCCGCCGCGCGCCTTGATCAGCTCGGTGACCTCCTCGACCCGGTGCACCAGCAGCACCACCTTGCCGTCCGGGCCGATCACCGGCGCGTTCACGGGGCTCCAGTAGCGCTCCTCCCACACCCCGGACTGGTGGGGATCCTCGACGTCGTAGCGCTGCAGGGCCATGGTGTCCCGCTCGCCCGTGTCCAGCACGCGTTGCAGCGAGGCCGCCAGGTTGCGCATGCCGGACGCGCCGCCGTCGTTGGGGTTGTCGGGGAAGACGTCGAACAGATAGCGGCCGACCACCTGCTCGCGGGTGCGCCGCGCATTGCGCAGGAACTCCTCGTTGGCGTCCGCGTAGACCAGGTCGGGCGTCAGCAGCGCCACCATCCCCGGCAGGCACTGGAACACCGCCGCGTAGTCGATCGCCGCATCGTTCATGGCTTCCGCCTAACTGCCGGGTTCGCTCTATTTTCCTACGTCATACGACGTATGTACTGACCCTGTTGTGTCAGGCCGGAGACTCCGTCAGCGGCTGCTCGGCCCAGATGACCTTCCCCTCGGGTACGAAACGGGTGCCCCAGCGCTCGGTGAACTGCGAGACCAGCAGCAGCCCGCGGCCGCCCTCGTCGGTGGTGCGCGGATGGCGCAGATGGGGCGCGGTGGCGCCGCCGTCGGATACCTCGCAGATCAGGGCGCGTTCCCGGATCAGGCGCAGCCGGATCGGGCCGTCCGCGTGCCGGATGGCGTTGGTGACCAGTTCGCTGACGACCAGTTCCGTGGTGAACGCCAGCTCCTCCAGGCCCCACTCGGTCAACTGCCGGGTCGCCTCCTTGCGGGCGTCGGCGACCACGGCCGGGTCGGCGGGCAGGTCCCAGTCGGCGACCTGGTCCTCGCCCAGCAGCCTGGTGCGGGCCATCAGCAGGGCCACGTCGTCGTACGGCCGGGCCGGGACCAGCGCGTCGACCACGGCCCGGCAGCGCAGGTCGAGCGAGGACGCGGCCCGTTCCAGGGCCCCCCGCAGCCGGTCGCGGTCCGCGTCGACGGCCCAGTCCTCCCCGCGGGCCAGCAGACCGTCGGTGTGCAGCGCGAGCGTGCTGCCCTCCGCGAGGGCCAGCTCGACGGCCTCGAAGGGCGGCCCGGCCGCGCCGAGCGGCGGCCCCTGCGGGAGGTCGACGAAGCTGACGGTGCCGTCGGGCATGACGACGGCGGGCGCGGGATGCCCGGCGGCGGCCATCGAGCACTGCCCGTCGACGGGGTCGTAGACGACGTACACGCACCCGGACCCGGCGACCTGGACGTCACCGGTCTCCCGCCCGTCCGGGGCGACACCCTCCTCGCGGGCCGTCCGCACGACCAGGTCGTCGAGGTGCGCGAGCACCTCCTCCGGCGGCAGATCCAGCGCCGCGAGGGTCCGTACGGCGGTGCGCAGGCGCCCCATGGCCGCGGCGGCGTCGATGCCGTGTCCGGGGACCTCGCCCACGACGAGGGCGACGCGCGCGCCGGACAGCGGGATGAGGTCGTACCAGTCGCCGCCGAGGCCGGTCAGCTCGTCGGCGGGCCGGTAGCAGGCGGCCACCTCGACCGCGTTCTGCTCGGGCAGCCGACGGGGGAGCAGGCTGCGCTGCAGCACCAGTGCCGCGTCGCGCTCGCGGGTGTAGCGGCGGGCGTTGTCCACGCAGACCGCGGCCCGGGACACCAGGTCCTCGGCGAGGGACAGGTCGTCCTCGTCGAACGGCTCCTGGCGTGCGCGCCGGAAGAACGTGGTGACGCCCAGGGCGACGCCCCGCGCGCGGATCGGCACGATGATCACGCTGTGCAGTCCGAGCTCCAGGAAGGTGGCCGCCCGGCCGCCGGGGATGCGGGTGGCCCACTCCTTGGCGAGCGGGTCGAGCCGTTCCTCGCGCCAGGGCCGGCCCGTGGTGAGACTGCGGATCGGGGGTGACCCGGCGAGGTAGGTGGCCACCTCGCCGATCTCCACGACGGCCTCCGGCACGCCCTCGTTCACCGACTGGTGGCCGGAGCGGCGCAGCGACACCGGTTCCGTGTCGCTGAGCGGCCCGGGCGTGGGCTCCGCGCCCCGCAGCACCGACTCCAGCAGGTCCACGCTGACGAAGTCGGCGAAGTCCGGCACCGCCACGTCGGCCAGCTCCTGCGCGGTCCGCACTATGTCCAGGGTGCGGCCGATGTGCTCGCCGGCCCGGTCGAGCAGGGCCAGCCGCTGCCGGGCGCGGTGCCGCTCGGTGACGTCGACGACCGTGTAGTAGACGCCCATGGGGTGGCCCTGCTCGTCGTCGAGCCGGGTGAACGACATCATGTGCGCCGTCTCGCGGTGCGGCGCGGACTTGATGCGGCCCACGTGCTCGTAGCCCACCACCGGGCGGCCGGTCGCCAGTACGTGCCGCATCTGCTCTTCTATCGCCGCCGTGTCGATGCCCGGCTGGACGTCCGAGATCCGTAGCCCCAGCCGATCCTGCGGCGAACCGCCGCCGAACTTCGCCAGGGCGTCGTTGGACCACACGAAGCGCAGGTTGGCGTCCACGATCGCTATGCCGACGGGCGAGCCGGTGACCATCTGCTCCAGCACCGGGCGGCTCATGTCCCAGCCGCCGGCGTCGGCCATGTCGGAGACCAGCACCAGCCAGTGCGCGACTCCGCCGGGTTCGACCGCCGGAGTGACCCGCACCATGACCCTCACCGGCCGGCCGTCCTTGCGGCGCGCGGTCAGCAGTCCCGCCCAGCCGCCGTCCCTGCGGCACCGCTCGGCGAGCTCGGGCAGGCGCGCGGCGTCCTCGGTGGTGAGCAGCCCGGTCACCCGGGTGCCCACCACCTCGGCGGCGGCATAGTTCAGCAGCCGCTGTGCGTCCCGCGTCCAGCTGGTCACCACGCCCTGTGCGTCGAGCAACAAGGGCACGGCATCGGCCACGTCGAACCGCTGCCGGGCGACGTCCTGCTCCTCGTGAGTGCCCACGGCCGACCTCTCTGTCGCTGAGAGTGGTCTACCACCTCTTGTCCCCATCTTCACCCTTCCAGGATGGAGTGGGGGTGTGCACCCGGCCCGGCGGGAGCGGGGGGTGCGCGGTGGGACGAGGGGCGGCGCGGCGGAGTCGTAGGACCCCTGTGCGTCAGGCCTTCTGCGCCAGCACCCGCTGCAGCGAACCCAGCGCCGACTCCAGCTCCTCCCCGGTGATCGTCAGCGGCGGTGCCAGCCGGATGGTGGACCCGTGGGTGTCCTTGACCAGGACTCCCTCGCGCTGGAGCCGTTCGCTGATCTCGCGGCCTGTGCCGATGGCGGGGTCGATGTCGACGCCCGCCCACAGGCCGCGGGCACGGAAGCCGGTCACGCCGCTGCCGACGAGCGCGGCCAGGCCGCCCCGCAGCACCACGCCCAGCTCGGCCGCCCGGCGCTGGTACTCGCCCGTCTCCAGCAGTTCGACCACGGCCGTGCCGACCGCGGCCGCCAGCGGGTTTCCGCCGAACGTCGAGCCGTGCTCGCCCGGGCGCAGCACGCCGAGCACGTCCCGGCGGGCGACCACCGCGGACACCGGAATGATGCCGCCGCCCAGCGCCTTGCCCAGCAGCAGCACGTCGGGGACGACGCCCTCGTGCTCGACGGCGAGGGTGCGGCCCGTGCGGCCGAGGCCCGACTGGATCTCGTCGGCGATGAACAGGCAGCCCTTGCGGCGGGTCAGCTCGCGCACGCCGGTCAGGTAGCCGTCGTCGGGGATGACGACGCCCGCCTCACCCTGGATGGGCTCGATGAGCACGGCCGCCGTCGTCTCGTCGACGGCCGCCTCCAGCGCCGCCAGGTCGTTGTACGGCACGATCCGGAAGCCCGGCGTGAACGGGCCGAAGCCCGCCCGTGCGGTCTCGTCCGTGGAGAAGCTGACGATGGTCGTCGTACGGCCGTGGAAGTTCTCCGCGGCGACCACGATCGTGGCCTGGTCGGTGGGGACGCCCTTGACCTCGTAGGCCCACTTGCGGGCGACCTTGATGCCGGACTCGACCGCCTCGGCGCCCGTGTTCATCGGCAGCACCATGTCCAGGCCGGTCAACTCGGCCAGCCGCTCGGCGAACTCGGCCAGCCGGTCGTTGTGGAAGGCGCGGGAGGTGAGGGTGAGGCGGTCCAGCTGCTGGTGGGCCGCGTCGATCAGCGCCGGGTGGCGGTGGCCGAAGTTGAGGGCCGAGTAGCCGGCCAGCATGTCGAGGTAGCGGCGGCCCTCGACGTCCTCCACCCAGGTGCCCTCGGCGCGGGCGACGACCACGGGCAGCGGGTGGTAGTTGTGCGCCAGGACCGGTTCCTCGGCGCGGATGAGGTCGGCGGACGTGCGCGTGGTCACGGGAGCGGTCATGAACGGATCTCCTGGGTGCAGCACTTGATGCCGCCGCCTGCCTTGCGGAACTCGGACAGGTCGACGGGCACGGGGACATAGCCGCGGTCGGCGAGGGCGGTGGCGAGGGACTCGGCCTGGGGCGCGATGAACACGTTCCGGCCGTCGGACACGGAGTTCAGGCCGAAGACCAGCGCATCGTCCAGGGTGGCGAGGACGGCGTCCGGGTACAGGCGCGCGAGCACCTCCCGGCTGCCCGGCGAGAACGCCTCCGGGTAGTAGGAGATGTTGTCGTCGTCCAGGACGAACAGCGCCGTGTCCAGGTGGTAGAAGCGCGGGTCCACCAGCGTCAGGCTGATCACCGGGTGGCCGAAGAACTCCTGCACCTCGCGGTGCGCCTCCCGGGTCGTACGGAATCCGGTGCCGGCCAGGACGTAGCGTCCCGTCCAGACCAGGTCGCCCTCGCCCTCGCACACGGACTCGGGGCGGTGGACGGCGAAGCCAGCCGCCTTGAACCAGGTGTCGTAGTGCGTGGACTCCGGGCGCCGCTCGGGCGCGTGGAAGAGGGAGCCGAAGACGCGGCCGTCCACGACGACCGCCGAGTTCGCGGCGAAGACCATGTCCGGGAGACCGGGGGCCGGCTCCAGGGTGTCGACGGTGTGGCCGTGGGCCCGGTAGGCGCCGATCAGCGCCTGCCACTGCTCGTGGGCCAGGTCCACGTCGACGCGGACATCGGGTTGCATCCAGGGGTTGATCGCGTACTGCACGGCGAAATGTCTGGGTTCGCAGACGAGGAAGCGCCGCCGGCGCGGCACACGGGAGTCGGACACAGAGGGGTTCCTCCGCTTTCCTGCGGTGTCGACTGGGGTTGACACCAAGGTAGGAAGTGACGGAGAGGGGCGACAAGCAACGAGAATTGCGTGTCCGCGCAGGAATGCTGCGTCTTTGGCCGAGGGTGCGCAGGTTCGCTGCGTGCTCGGATGTTTATTCGGGAGCGGGCTGGGTGGCGCCGGCCTCGGGGCTCTCCGGGAGCAGGTGGGACAGCACCATCACGCTGATCGTCTTGCGGATGAAGGGCTCGACACGGATGCGTTCCAGCACCTCCTCGAAGTGCTCCACGTCCCGCGCCCGCACATGCAGCAGCGCGTCCGCGCCGCCGGTCACCGTCATCGCCGCGGTGATCTCCGGGTGATTGCGCACGACCTCCGCGAGCCGCCGCGGCGGAGCGGCCCCCTCGCAGTACACCTCGACGTACGCCTCCGTGCGCCAGCCCAGCGCCTCCGGCTGCACCGTGGCCGTGAACCCGGTGATCACGCCCGTGTCGCGCAGCCGGTCCACCCGCCGCTTCACCGCCGTCGAGGACAGCCCGACGGCCGCACCGATCTCGGCGAAGCTCGTTCTGGCGTTCGCCATCAGGGCCGTGATGATCTTCCGGTCGAGCTCGTCGAAGGGGGCCGGCCTGCTGTTCATGAGGGCACTGTATCCAGCGGGAACGTCCACGCCCCGGCACATGTCCAGGCGTACGGATTCCACCTACACTCCGGGTTCATGCTGCGCGCCCTGGCCGTCGACGACGAACGCCCCTCGCTGGAGGAACTGCTCTATCTGCTGCACGCCGATCCCCGCATCGGCAGCGCGGAGGGCGCCGGCGACGCGACCGAGGCGCTGCGCCGCATCAACCGCGCGCTGGAGTCCGGCCCGGGCGGGCCCGAGGCGATCGACGTCGTCTTCCTCGACATCCAGATGCCCGGCCTCGACGGGCTCGACCTGGCCCGGCTGCTGACCGGCTTCGCCCAGCCGCCTCTGGTCGTGTTCGTCACCGCCCACGAGGACTTCGCCGTCCAGGCCTTCGACCTCAAGGCCGTCGACTACGTCCTCAAACCGGTCCGCAAGGAACGCCTCGCCGAGGCCGTCCGCCGGGCCGCCGAGCTCACCGGCAGCGCCCCGCGCATCCCCGTGCACGAGCCCGATCCCGATCACATACCCGTCGAACTCGGCGGCGTGACCCGCTTCGTCGCCGTCGACGACATCACCCACGTCGAGGCCCAGGGCGACTACGCCCGCCTGCACACCGACAAGGGCAGCCATCTCGTACGGATCCCGCTGTCCACCCTGGAGGAGCGCTGGCGCTCCCGCGGCTTCGTCCGCATCCACCGCCGCCACCTCGTCGCCCTGCGCCACGTCGGCGAACTTCGCCTGGACGCGGGCACGGTGAGCGTCGTGGTCGGCGGCGAGGAGCTCCAGGTCAGCCGCCGGCACGCGCGCGAGCTGCGGGACCTGCTGATGAGGAGGCCCTGACCGTGCCCCACCAGGACCCTGCCGAGCGCCGAGTCGTCGTCACCGGCCCGCCCCGCCGCACCCGCCGCGCCTCCGGCTACTACCGCCCGCGCACCGAGATCGACGAGCAGACCACCCTCGGCCACACCTACGTCCGCTCCCTCATGCGCACCCAACTCCGCGCCGCTTTCACGGTGTTCGCGGTCCTGGGCCTGCTCATCGGCCCGCTGCCGCTGCTCTTCGCCGCCATGCCGGACGCGCACCGCCTCGAATGGCTCGTCCTCGGCTTCTGCCTGTACGCCCCCCTGGTTCTGCTCGCCCGCTGGTACGTGAGGCGTGCCGAGCGCAACGAACGGGACTTCGTGCGGCTCGTAGAAGACCGATGAACTCCAGTTACGCCGTTCCGGCGGTCGCCCTGGTGGTCGTGGCGACCGTCCTGGTGGGCGCGTTCGGCCTGCGCATCTCCCGTACCACCTCCGACTTCTACGTCGCCTCCCGCACCGTCGGCCCCCGCCTGAACGCGGCCGCCATCAGCGGCGAGTACCTCTCCGCGGCGTCCTTCCTGGGTATCGCGGGCCTGGTCCTGGTGCAGGGCCCCGACATGCTCTGGTACCCGGTGGGCTACACGGCCGGCTACCTGGTCCTGCTGATCTTCGTCGCGGCCCCGCTGCGCCGCTCCGGCGCCTACACGCTGCCCGACTTCGCCGAGGCACGGCTCGCCTCGCACGGCGTGCGGCGGCTGGCCGGGACCTTCGTCGTCGGCGTCGGCTGGCTGTACCTGCTGCCCCAACTCCAGGGCGCCGGCCTGACGTTGACGGTGCTCACCGGTGCCCCCGACTCGCTCGGCGGGCTGATCGTGGCCGTCGTCGTGGTCGCCACCGTCGCCGCCGGCGGCATGCGCAGCATCACCTTCGTGCAGGCCTTCCAGTACTGGCTCAAGCTCACCGCCCTGCTCGTGCCCGTGCTGTTCCTGGTCCTCGCCTGGCAGGGCGACGGCGCCCCCAGCCACGCCTTCGAGGAACCGGCGACCTTCCGCGAGCAGCGCGTCGTGCGCGTCGACGACAGCGTCGACCTCAGACTCGAGCGCCCGCTGAGCATCACCGTCAGCGGCACGGTCGACGGCCGCCCGCACGACGACCAGCGGCTCCAACTCCCCGCCGGCACGCACCACATCGAGGCCGGCACCCGGCTGACCTTCGCCAAGGGCGACCGGGTCCCGGCCGCCGACCGCGGCAGCAACGGCGGCATGTCCACCTCGCTCGCCGCGGGCCGCGAGGAACGCCCGCTGTACGCCACGTACGGACTGATCCTCGCCACCTTCCTCGGCACCATGGGCCTGCCGCACGTCGTCGTCCGCTTCTACACCAGCCCGCACGGCGTCGCCGCCCGCCGCACCACGGTCGCCGTGCTCGCCCTGATCGGCGTCTTCTACCTGCTGCCGCCGGTCTACGGCGCCCTCGGCCGGCTCTACACCCCCGAACTCACCCTCACCGGCAGCGCGGACGCCTCCGTACTGCTGCTGCCCGACCGGATGATCGGCGGCGTCGGCGGCGATCTGCTCGGTGCGCTGGTCGCGGGCGGCGCCTTCGCCGCGTTCCTGTCCACGGCGTCCGGGCTGACCATGGCGGTGGCGGGCGTGCTCACCCAGGACGTCCTGCCGACGCGCGGCGTACGGCACTTCAGGCTCGGCACGGTGCTGTCCATGGCCGTGCCGCTCGCCGCCAGCGTGCTCGTGGGCGGGCTGCCGGTCGCCGACGCGGTGGGGCTGGCCTTCGCCGTGTCCGCCTCGTCCTTCTGCCCGCTGCTCGTCCTCGGCATCTGGTGGCGGCGGCTGACCCCGCCGGGCGCGGCCGCCGGGATGCTGGTCGGCGGCGGCTCCGCGTTCGTCGCGGTCGCCGTCACCATGGCCGACTTCCCGGGCACGGGCCCGCTGCACGCGCTGCTCGCCTGGCCCGCGCTCTGGTCCGTGCCGCTGGGCTTCCTCACCATGGTGCTGGTGTCCCTGGCCACCCCGGGACGGGTGCCGACCGGGACGGAGGCGATCCTGGCCCGGTTCCATCTGCCGGAGGATCTGCGTGCGGAGGTGAAGGCATGAGCGGATTCCTCGCCGGGCTGTGCGTGGCCGTACTCCCGCTGCTGGCCGCCGGGTTCTGGCTGGGCAGGCGCACCGCGCGCCCCGAGAGCCTGGGCGGTCTCGGCACCCCCGTCGAGCACGCCACCTTCCAGACCCTGCACACCGCCTCGCTCGCCGCGCCCCCGCTGCGGGCCGGCCTCACGGAGGAGACCGCCCGCAAGTCGGCCCGCAGACTGCGCACCCTGCTCGGCACCGACGCGCTGTGCCTGACCGACCAGAAGGAGGTCCTGGTCTGGGACGGCGTGGGCGACCACCACCGCACCGAGATCATGGAACGCCTCGCCTCACCCCTGGAGACCGGCCGCGGCGAGGCCTTCCGGCTCAAGTGCGACACCCCGGACTGCCCGGTGCGCTGGGCGGTCGTCGCCCCGCTCACCGTCGACGACCGGGTGCACGGCGCACTGGTCGCCTGTGCGCCCCGTGAGTCCGCCGTGCTGGTCCGGGCCGCCGGCGAGGTCGCCCGCTGGGTGAGCGTCCAGCTGGAGTTGGCCGACCTCGACCAGTCCCGCACCCGTCTGATCGAGGCCGAGATCAAGGCACTTCGGGCCCAGATCTCCCCGCACTTCATCTTCAACTCGCTCGCGGTGATCGCCTCGTTCGTGCGCACCGACCCCGAACGCGCCCGTGAACTCCTCCTGGAATTCGCCGACTTCACCCGCTACTCGTTCCGAAGGCACGGCGACTTCACCACCCTCGCCGACGAACTGCACGCCATCGACCACTACTTGGCGCTGGTGCGGGCACGCTTCGGCGACCGCCTCTCCGTCACCCTGCAGATCGCCCCCGAGGTGCTGCCGGTCGCCCTGCCCTTCCTGTGCCTGCAGCCGCTCGTCGAGAACGCCGTCAAGCACGGCCTGGAGGGCAAGGCGGCACCGGTGGGCAAGAGCCACATCAGCATCACCGCGCAGGACGCCGGCGCCGAGGCCCTGGTCGTCATCGAGGACGACGGCGCCGGAATGGACCCCGTCCTGCTGCGCCGCATCCTCGCCGGCGAGACCAGCCCGTCCGGCGGCATCGGTCTGTCCAACGTCGACGACCGGCTCCGCCAGGTCTACGGCGACGACTACGGGCTCGTCATCGAGACCGCCGAGGGAGCGGGCATGAAGATCACCGCCCGGCTGCCGAAATACCAGCCGGGGGTGCACTCGGCCGGGCGGATGACCCAGGAATGAGGGTCATGTGCTGCGGGAGCCTCACGAACTGCGGGAGGCGACCATCCCGAGGGTGAGCAGGCCCAGCACGACCCAGCCGAACCACAGCCAGCCGTTGGAGCCCAGCGCCACCGTGTAGGCGGTCACCACGACCAGACCGCCGACGGTGAGCACCCCCATCGCCTTGATAGAACCGTCCGTAGAACCGGGCATCGCAACACCCTCCTCAGGATTCGTCCCCCTCTATGGTGCCCCCGTTCTGCTTCCGGGCGGTGCACACGACGAAATGCGTGCCCGACTTCCATGCGCCCTGACTGGTCCAGGAGCCGGAGGTGTAGACCGACGGGTCGAAGCCGTAGTCACGCGGGGGCACGTCCTTCGCACAGGCCGCATCCGACTCCGTACGGGCCTCGGTGAGCGTCACGTCCTTGCCCAGCCGGGTGAAACCGAGCACCTGCTCGTCGTGCGGGCCGGCGCAGGAGACCAGCCGGGCGTCGCGGTTGGAACGGGCCTGCAGACAGTCCCGGCGCTGCATGTTCGCCGTGTCGGTGAAGGCCGAGCCGATCTTCCGGTTGTCGCCGAGCGGCCCGAAGACCGGCCCGTGGGCGCCCAGCACCAGACAGGCCGTGCGCCGGCCCGCGGTGTCGAACCCGGCGTCGCTCGGCACGACGGCGACGCTGCGCACGTCCGCCAGCCGCTCCCGGATCTCCTGCGTCCGCTGCTCGCACCGGGCCGGCCCCAGCTTGCGCGCCTCGCCCGCGGAGGCGGCCGACACGAACGCCATCACCTGACCGTCGGGCGCCTTGGCCTGGCAGGTCGGGTCGGGTGTGAGCCGGGGCGTGCCCTGGAAACGGGCAGATCCCGGCCAGTCGGCGGTCACGCACTCCCCGTCCTTGAGCGGCTCGGCGAGCCCGACGGCCGAACCGTACGGCGACGTCTTGCCGCCGTCACCCGTCTCGCCACGGTTGGCCATCGCGTACCAGACACCGCCCAGCGCCAGCACCAGCCCGAGGGAGGCGGCGAGGACGGCCCGCAGGACCCGCGGCAGCTCGCGGCGCCGGTGGGCGGGCCCGGGAGCGACGACGACGGGCCCGAAGCCGTTCGACGCGGGCCCCGGGCCCGGCCCCGGCGGGGGAGGCGCGGGCGCCACCCCGGCCCACGGCGGCTGCGAACCGAGGTCGGTCTGCGTGCGGGCGTAGGAGTCGGCCTGCGGCGTGACGATCCGCGACAGCGCCGCCTCGGCCTCCGTCGCGGACGGCCGCCGCGTCGGATCCTTCGCGAGCAGCGCCTGCAGTACGGGGCCCAGCGCACCGGCGCGGACGGCCGGGCGCGGCTCCTCCATGACCACCGCGGTGACCTCGGCGAGGTTGGACTCGCGCTCGAAAGGGCCGCGGCCCTCGACGCCGAAGTACAGCGTGCAGCCCAGCGAGAACAGATCGGCGGCCGGGGTCGGCGGCCCGCCCGTGGCCCGCTCCGGCGCCAGATAGCCCGACGTCCCCACCAGCACCGACGCCAGCGTGTACCGGGTCTCACCGGCGTCCGGCTGCACCGAGATGCCGTAGTCGGTGAGCAGGATGCGGCCGTACGGCGCCCCGCTGCGGTCCGGCGCCAGCAGGATGTTCGCCGGTTTCACGTCCCGGTGCATGACACCCCGCTCGTGCCCGGCGGTCAGTGCGTCGAGGACGGCGAGCCCGAGGCGGGCGCACTGCGCGGGCGCGAGCGGGCCGCGCTGTTGCACCAGGTCGCGCAGGTCGACGGCGCCCGCCACGTACTCCATGACGATCCACGGCAGCCCCTCGTGCTCCAGCACGTCGTGCACCGTGACCACGTGCGGATGGCCGCGCAGCCCCGCCGCGTGCCGGGCCTCCGCGCGGGCGCGGGCGACCCGGGCCTCCAGCTCGTCCCCGGCCGGCCCCGGGCTCCGGAACACGATCTCCTTGAGCGCGACCTCGCAGGCGAGTCTCTGGTCGTGGGCGAGCCAGACATGGCCCATGCCGCCGCTGCCGAGGCGGTTCAGCAGCAGATAGCGGCCGGCGATGACCCGGCCCACTCCCGACGTCGGTGATCCTGAATGCATCCGGTGACTCCCGGGTTCTGCGGGGGCGCTACATGATCGCGCTGGAGGCGGGCCCGGAGGACGCGGGCCCACTCGTGGCGGGTGCGCTGCTCGCCGGCTCGCTGGTGGCCGGGGCGCTCGTGGTCCCGGGCGGCGGTGCGCTGCTGGTGACCGGGTCGCTGGGCGGGGGCGCGCTGCTGGTCACCGGGTCGCTCGGCGGCGGGGCACTGCTGGTCACCGGGGCGCTGCTCGGAGGCGCACTGGTGGTCTTCGGCGGCGTGCTCGGGGGAGGTGCCTTGGAGCTGGGCGGTGCGCTCGAGGGCGGCGCGGAGGACGAGGACCCGCCCCCGCTGCTCGACGGCGAAGACGGCGGAGCCGACGACGATGACGAGGAAGACGAAGACGAGGAAGACGAGGAAGACGAGGACGGTGGTGATGACGTCGACGATGACGGGGGCGTCCTGGACGGTCCCGAGCTCGAGGACGGCGGCGGAGTGGTCGACCCCTCGGACGTCCCCCCGGCCACGCTGAGCATCACGTACTGGCCGAACTGCAGCTCGGTCCCGGCAGGCGGGTCCGAGGCCGTCACCTGCGCATTGTCGGGCGGCCGCGACTTACCGTCGTACCCGACCGCGAGCCCCTTGTCCGCCAGCCGACGGCTCGCGTCACCGAACGTCGTCCCGGCGAGATCGGGCACCGCGCGCTCCTTGCGCGTGTTGAAGGTCTTGTCGTGCGCGCCCGTCGTGCCGACCGGCCGCTCGATGCCCCGGGCGGGATCGTCGACGTCGACGAGAGCGAGCTGCTGCATTTTCTGGGGCGCGGGCTTTACGGCGACCACGGAGGAACGTTCGTATCCCTGCCACTTCTTGTTGCCGTCCTCGAACTTGACCGAAATCCTGTTCGTGTCATCCGTGAAGGGACGCAGCGGATTTCCGCACGAGCACTTCACAGCCGGAAGCCCCTGTTCATCGACGAGAACGGCGATTCCCGCCTGGAGCAGGGAGTTGTAGGGGACGGCCTTGCCCTTTTTGTAGTCGTGATTCTTCACGAGAGTGTCGTGACGCAGGAGAACAGGAGTGAGCCGGTCCAGATATCCCGGAATCTCGGCCGTGGTGATGTTCAGCGCGGCCGCCCACGCCTGCGCCTTCTGCTTGTTCCTGGGATCCGTGAGGAATGCCTTGAGCTGCTTGACGTCGCAGATGGTCGGCTTCCTCGTGCCCCCGTACAGGCCAGGAGTGTCGCCCTGCTGCAGGCTGCCGTGCACCGCCTGCGGCCTGACCCCCACGGCGTCGTGGCCGAGCCCGCTGCCCTCGTCGAAGAAAGGCGCGAGAGAGGGAACTCCCGCGGCCACCGCCTTCACGACGAGCAGCGGCGTATTCCGATCACACCCGCTGAGTGCGAGTAAGAAAACGAGCAGGACGGCGATCCTGCGAATCACCGATTTCCCGGCCCCTTGCATAAATGCATGAAGTGTCATCACCGCTCCCCCCTGCGGTTCCCCCAATGCACTTCATGCTACTGAAAGCTTCCGGACGGCGAAGCCTTCAACGCCCGCGTGCGTTCAATGAGGCCAAATAGGCGTTGTATGCCTCGAGTTCCTTGTCGCCGTCGCGGTCGGCGGCCCGGTCCTTGCGCCTGGCCTGCCGCTGCTCGGAGCCGTACCACTGGAACAGCAGGGCGATCAGCACCAGTACCGACGGAATCTCGCTGAACGCCCAGGCGATGCCGCCCGCCGCCGTCTGGTCGGACAGCGCGTCGATGCCCAGGGAGGCGGGCGGGTTCTTGAACGTCTCGACCATCGGCGTCGACGCCATCATCAGCGCGATGCCGAAGAAGGCGTGGAAGGGCATGCCCGCGAACAGTTCCAGCATCCGCATCAGATAGCCGGGCCGCTGCGGCCCGGGATCCACGCCGATGATCGGCCAGAAGAAGACCACACCCACCGCGAGGAAGTGCACCATCATCGCGATGTGCCCCGTCTTGGAGCCCATCAGGAAGTCGAAGATCGGCGTGAAGTACAGCGCGTACAGGCTCGCGATGAACAGCGGGATGGTGAACGCCGGGTGCGTGATGATCCGCATGTACCGGCTGTGCAGCAGCATCAGCAGCAGCTCACGCGGCCCCTTGCGGCCCTTGCCGGCGGTCGGCAGCGCGCGCAGGGCCAGGGTGACCGGGGCGCCGAGCAGGATCAGGATCGGCGACAGCATGCTGATGATCATGTGCTGCACCATGTGCACGCTGAACATGACCATGCCGTAGTCGTTGAGCCTGGTGCACATGACGAGCCCGATGGTCAGCACACCGAGGACGAACGAGACCGTCCGCGCCGCCGACCACTTGTCGCCGCGCCGCCGCAGCCGCACCACGCCGTACGCATACAGCCCGAGCCCCACCAGGCAGGCCACGAGGAAGAACGGGTCCGCCGACCACTGAAGCCCCCGCCCCAGCGTGAACGGCGGCAGATCCATGGTCATGCCGTGCCCGCTGTGATCCATTTCGCCGGCTCCTGATTCGTGGGGGGTTGTGCAATGTGTCCGTCCCACAGACTAGAACCGCCCCCGGCCGCACTTGCGACCGGGGGCGATTCTTCGATGCCGTACTGGATGGGTCGGGTGCTAGAGCACGCACTCCGCCTCGTCGTACCGCTCGGAAGGAACCGTCTTCAGCGTCTCGACCGCCTCCGCCAGCGACACCATCACGATGTCCGTGCCGCGCAAGGCGGTCATCTTGCCGAACTCGCCCCGGTGCACGGCCTCCACGGCGTGCCAGCCGAAGCGGGTGGCGAGCACGCGGTCGTACGCGGTCGGCGTGCCGCCACGCTGGACGTGCCCCAGGATGACCGGCCGTGCTTCCTTGCCGAGCCGCTCCTCCAGCTCGATCGAAAGCTGACGCGCGATCCCGGCGAAGCGCTCGTGGCCGTAGATGTCCTTGCCGCCCTCGTCGAACTCCATGGACCCGGCCTTGGGCTTGGCACCCTCGGCCGCCACGACGATCGCGAAGCGCTTGCCGGCCTCGAACCGCTCACCGACCCGCTTGGCCAGCTCCTCGATGTCGAAGGGCCGTTCCGGTACGACGATGGCGTGCGCGCCGGCCGCCATGCCGGAGTGCAGCGCGATCCAGCCGGTGTGCCGGCCCATGACCTCGACGACGAGCACCCGCTGGTGGGACTCGGCAGTGGTCTTCAGCCGGTCCAGCGCCTCCGTCGCCACGCCGACGGCCGTGTCGAAGCCGAAGGTGACGTCCGTGACGGCGATGTCGTTGTCGATGGTCTTCGGGACGCCGACGATCGGCAGCCCGCTGTCGTACATCAGCCGGGCCGCCTTGAGCGTGCCCTCACCGCCGATGGGGATGATCGCGTCGAGGCCGAGCTCCTCGACATGGCCCTTGGCCCGCTCGACGCCGTCCCGCAGATGGGAGGGCTGGACGCGGGAGGAGCCCAGGATCGTGCCGCCGCGGGCCAGGATGCCGCCCACCGCGTCGAGGTCGAGCTTGAGGTAGTCGCACTCCAGGAGGCCCTTCCAGCCGTCCCGGAAGCCGATGACCTCGTCGCCGTGGTCGACGACGGCACGGTGCACGACGGACCGGATGACGGCGTTCAGGCCGGGGCAGTCGCCGCCGGACGTGAGGACACCAATGCGCATAGCCCGAAAAACCTTCTCAACGTGGTCGGGTCCGGACCACGCTGTCCGGCTCGAACCCCGCCACCCTAGCGGCAGGAGGGGGCGGGACCGAACCGTGCGTCCGCCTGCTGGACGACCCCGCTCACCTGTGCAGACGCGCCGTCAGACGGGCTGGTTGCGGGGGTGTGGAATGCAGGTGTCAGGCGGGCTGCTGAGCTGCCGCGATGCGCTCGTTGCGAAGCGCCTCGTACCACCGGTCGTCGGTCGGCGGCAGCGCGTTCACGTCGAGCGCAAGCTTCAGCAACAGGTCCGCGATCTGCGGATTGCGTGCCAGCACGGGCCCGTGCATGTAGGTACCGAAGACCGTGTCGTTGTACGCGCCCTCCGTGCCGTCGCCCGTGCCGTTGCCGTTGCCCAGGCGGACGTTGGCCAGGGGGCGGGCGGTGGGGCCGAGGTGCGTGACGCCCTGGTGGTTCTCGAAGCCGGTCAGCGGCGGCAGACCGAGGCGTGGGTCGATGTCGGCGAGCACGTCACCGACGCACCGCGCCCCCTCACCACGGACCGAGACCACGTCCAGCAGCCCCAGGCCGGGCTCGCGCTGGCCGAGGTCGTTGATGAACTCGTGGCCGAGGATCTGGTAGCCGGCACAGACGGAGAAGACGATCGCGCCGTTCTCCACGGCCCGGTGCAGTCCGCCGTCGCGGCGCAGCCGCTCGGCCGCGAGCCGCTGCGGACGGTCCTCGCCGCCGCCGATGAGGTAGATGTCACCGGAGGTCGGGATGGGCTGGTCGCTGCGCACGTCGAGGCGGGCCACGTCGAGGCCGCGCTGGCGGGCCCGGCGCTCCACGACGAGGACGTTGCCCTGGTCGCCATAGGTGCTGAGCAGGTCGGGGTAGATCCAGACGACCCGCAGGCTGTTGTCGCTCACAAAAGTCCCCTGAGTTGTCAGTTGCCGACCCGGCGGCGCAGGTCCTGGAAGGCGGTGTAGTTGGCGATGACCTCGATCCGCCCCGGCGGGCTCATCTGCACCGCCTGGTCGAGATCGTCGCAGACCTGGAAGTGCTGGTTGGCGACCTCCAGACGCACCGCGAGGTCCAGCTTCCGGTCGCCGATCACACAGATCGGGTGGCCGGTCAGGCGCGTGTAGTCGACGTCCCACAGCCAGGAGGTGTCGGTGCCGTCGGCGCCGCGAGCGTTCACGGAGAGGATCACCGGGGTGGGCGGAGGATCGATAAGGCTGAACGTTTCGAGCCAGCCCGCCGGGTTCTTCGCGAGCAGCAGCCGCAGGTCGCGCTGCGCGAACTGCACCACGTCGTAGCGGCCGGCCACGGCCTGCACCTGGTACATGCGTTCCAGGGCGACCTGCGGCGGCACGCCGAAGACGGCGGCGACGGCGGCGGAGCTCGCCGCGTTCGCCTTGTTGGCGCGGCCGGGCAGCTGGAGGTGGATCGGCCAGGCGGAGCCGTGCGGGTCGAGGACGTGGTCGCCGGACAGCGCCCAGCTCGGCGTGGGCCGGCGGAAGCCGCACTCGCCGCAGAACCAGTCGTCGCCCGGACGCTGCATCACACCGCCGCAGGACGGGCAGGACCAGGCGTCGTCCTTCCACATCTGCCCGGCGGCGACCCAGATCACGTTGGGGGAGGAGGAGGCGGCCCACACGACCAGCGGGTCGTCGGCGTTGGCGACGATGACGGCCTTGGACCCGGCAAGACCCTCGCGCCAGTTCTCCGCGAGCATGCGGGTCTCCGCGGCGCGGTCGAGCTGGTCGCGGGAGAGGTTCAGCAGCGCGATGCACTTGGGGTCGGTGTCCCGGGCGACGCCGGCGAGGTACTTCTCGTCGACCTCGATGACCCCGAACCGGGCGTCCGAGCTGCCCGCGAGGGCCGAGGTGATGCCGGCCGGCATGTTCGCGCCGAGCGCGTTGGAGACGACCGGACCGGCGGCCCGGAGCGCCTCGGCGATCAGCCGGGTGGTGGTGGTCTTGCCGTTGGTCGCCGAGACCAGGGTCACGTCCAGGTTCTGGGCGAGCCGCGCGAGGAGGTCGGGGTCGAGCTTGAGCGCCACCCGGCCGCCGATCACCGAACCGCTGCCGCGCCCCGCGGCACGCGATGCCGCCGCGACCGCCTTGCCCGCGGTCACGGCCAGCTTGGCCCGCGGCGTGAGCGGGTCCGAGTTGCCTGACATCAGTTCTCGATCCTCCTTGCGTACGCGCCGCGCCTCTGCCTGACGGCAACGTGGTGTGGACCTCAGCCTATCGAGATCTGTTCACGCTCCCGTACCGTGGGCGGCTGCACGGCGGACGCGCGCCTACGGGACCGTAATCTTGCGCCCATGCGACACGGCTCCATCCCCGGCGCCCGCGGGCGAGTGAGACCTCTCACCCTGTTCGGCGACCCCGTACTGCACGCCCCCGGCAAGGAGGTCACCGCATTCGGGCCCGAACTGGCCGCTCTCGTGGAGGACTTGTTCGCCACGATGTACGCGGCGCAGGGGGTCGGTCTGGCCGCGAACCAGATCGGTGAATCTTTGCGCGTGTTCGTGTACGACTGCCCCGACGATGAGGATGTTCGTCACGTGGGGCACGTGGTGAACCCGCGGCTGGTGGAGGCGGACGGTGTGGTGATCCGTGGTCCCGAGGGCTGTCTGTCGCTGCCGGGCCTGGAGGCGGGGACCGAGCGCTACGACCATGCCGTGGTCGAGGGCCGCACGGTGACCGGGGAGCCGGTCACCGTGCACGGGACGGGTTTCTTCGCCCGCTGCCTGCAGCACGAGTGCGACCACCTGGAGGGCAGGGTCTACGCCGACCACTTGAGGGGCCTGCGCCACCGCCGCCTGATGCGACAGGTGACGCGCTCCTCCTGGCACCGCCCGCGTTAGAAGCCGGGTCCGCCCATCTTGTCCCCGGCCGCCGCGAGCCGCCCCCACAGCAGGTCGGCGAGGCTGCGCACCAACTCCGCGCGCGAGCAGGGCCGTTCGCCCAGCCACCAGTCCCCGGCGGCATGCATCATGCCGACGATCCCGTGCCCCCACACCCGGGCCAGCTGCTGGCCTCCCGGCCCGAGGTCCAGACGGTCCTCGATGACCTGGGCCAGCTCCTCGCCCATCCGGCGCAGCAACGGCGCCGAGTGCTTGCCGACGTCGAAGCCCTGGTCGGCCGTCTGGCTGCCCTCCGCCGGATGCATCAGGAACCGGTACACCTGCGGGCGCAGCTCGATCGCCGCGAGGTAGGTGTCGAGCGTGGACTCGACCCGCTCCCGCCGGTCCGCCGGGGCGTCGAGCGCCGCTCTGAGCGAGTTGAGCAGGGCGTCCGTGTGCCGCTTGGCCAAGGCGGCGTACAGTCCGCTCTTGTCACCGAAGTGCCGGTACAGGATCGGCTTCGTGATGCCGGCCTCCGCCGCGATCGCGTTCATCGAGGCCTGTGGGCCGTCGCGCAGCACCACTCGGTCCGCGGCCTCCAGCAGTTCGCGCCGGCGACGGTCGGCGGACCGTTGCTGCTCGGTCCGCTGCGTGGTGTCCATGAGCTCTCCCCACCCGTGCTGATTCGGTAACGCCTGCGCAAACTAACACTCAGCCTGCACCCTGCATCGAACGGGTTGCCGAGGCGTCATCAGGAGTTGACTTTTCCTACCCGCGGGTAACAAACTAGGGTTACCGCTAGTAACAAGCAAATGTGCCGCCGCTGGAGGGGTCATGGCCGAGTTCACCATGGAGCTCAACGACGAACAGAAGGAGGTCCGGGACTGGCTGCACGGCTTCGCGGCCGACGTGATCCGCCCCGCGGCCGCCGAATGGGACGAGCGTGAGGAGACTCCCTGGCCGGTCATCCAGGAGGCCGCGAAGGTTGGCATCTACTCCCTCGACTTCTACGCCCAGCAGTATTTCGACCCCACCGGCCTCGGTATCCCGATGGCCATGGAGGAGTTGTTCTGGGGCGATGCGGGCATCGCCCTGTCGATCGTAGGCACGGGTCTGGCCGCCGTGGGCGTTCTCGCCAACGGAACCGAGGAACAGATCGGCACCTGGATCCCCCAGATGTACGGGGACGCCAACGATGTCAAGGTCGCCGCGTTCTGCTCCTCCGAGCCCGACGCCGGTTCCGACGTGGCCTCCATGCGTACGCGTGCCGTGTACGACGAGGCCAAGGACGAGTGGGTGCTCAACGGCACCAAGACCTGGGCGACCAACGGCGGCATCGCCAACGTCCACGTGGTCGTGGCCGTCGTCGACCCGGAGCTCGGCTCCAAGGGCCACGCGTCCTTCATCGTCCCGCCGAACACGCCCGGGCTGTCCCAGGGCCAGAAGTTCAAGAAGCACGGCATCCGCGCCTCGCACACCGCCGAGGTCGTCCTGGAGAACGTGCGCGTGCCCGGCTCCTGCCTCCTCGGCGGCAAGGCGAAGCTCGACGAGCGCTTCGCCCGTGCCCGCGAGCGGGCCAAGGCCGGCAACGGCGAGCGCGTGAAGAACGCCGCGATGGCCACGTTCGAGGCGTCCCGCCCGGCCGTCGGCGCGATGGCGGTCGGCACCGCCCGCGCCGCGTACGAGGTGGCCCTCGACTACGCCAAGACCCGCGAGCAGTTCGGCCGCCCGATCATCGACAACCAGGGCGTCGCCTTCCAGCTCGCGGACATGCGCACCTCCATCGACGCGGCTCGTCTGCTGGTCTGGCGCGCCTCCTGGATGGCGGTCAACGGCAAGCAGTTCACGGCCGCCGAGGGCTCCATGTCCAAGCTGTTCGCGAGCGAGACCGCGAAGAAGGTCACGGCCCAGGCGGTGCAGATCCTCGGCGGGAACGGCTACACCCGGGAGTACCCGGTGGAGCGGATGCACCGTGACGCCGCGATCTACACGATCTTCGAGGGCACGAGCGAGATCCAGCGGCTGGTGATCGCCCGTACCCTCTCGGGCATGCCGATCCGCTAGCCCCTTCGGTCCTGCGAGTGGGCCCCCGGCCGCTACCGGCCGGGGGCCCACTGCGTCCACGGCTACGGCACCCACCGGTGCAGGCAGGCCAGGCAGATCACCTCACGGCTCCAGCGGCTCCGGGCCGCCAGGGACGCGGACGCCTCCCGCGACGTGAACACCCCCCACAGCAGACCACCGACCGCCACCAGCAGGCCGAGCAGGACGCCGCCCGACACCATCACCCAGAAACCGCCCACCATCGCCGCGAGCACACCCAGATACTTCGCCTTCACCACCTCCGGCGGCGCAAGTTCCGCCTTCGCCGGCGAACCCTCCGGCAACGACTTCCACCGGTGCGCCACCTTCTCGATGTTCATGCCACCACATCGCGGACACAGCACAGCAACCCCCCGAGGTCCGGCCGCAGTTGAAGACCGCAGCATCCGCGGAGGGCCGGGCTCCGACAAGGGCGCACACGCCGAGCCCCGCCCGTGCACGACGGGCGAGGTCAGCGGTGTCGTAGAGGCGTCAGCTGCTCGATGTCGTAGCGCCGCCGCAGGTCCTCGATGGCCCGGTGGTCCGGTGGTGCCCCGCTGCCCAGGATCTCCAGGAGCTCCTCGAAGTAGCGCTCGTGGTCGGGTGGCGGGGACGCCTGGAAGAACATCTTCGCGGGCCGGTCCGTCGGGTTGGCGAACGCGTGCGGACAGCCCGGCGGTACGACGATGACCGTGCCCGGGGTGGCGCGCACCACGCGGTTGCCCGAACGCGACTCCCACCTCTGCCAGTTGTCGGGGGTACGGATGCAGGGCTCGAAGGCGAGCACGTCCAGTTCGCCCTCGAGCACGTAGAACAACTCCTCGCTGCGGGTGTGCACATGGGCGCCGACGTCGAAGCCGGGCGGCACCTCGACCTCGAAGGTGGACGCCGTGCGCGAGTGTGTGCCGGTCACCTTGAACGTCACGCGCTGGGCCGGGGTCTGGACGACCCGGCCGTGCCCCGGCGGCACCAGCAGCCCCTCCGTCGCGGTCATCGCCCGCTCACCACGTGACCGGCAGTGCTTCGGGGCCCCGGATCAACGCGCCCTTCTTGAAGGGAACTTGGCCGGGCTCCACGGCGAGCGTGAGACCCGGCAGCCGGTCCAGCAGCGCGTCGACCAGCAGCTCGGACTCCAGACGGGCCAGCATGCCGCCCGGGCAGTAGTGCGGGCCGAAGCCGAACGACACATGGGGGTTCGGGGCGCGGGTGAGGTCGATGGTCTCGGGGTCGGGGAAGACGGCCGGGTCGCGGTTGGCGGCCAGGTAGGAGACGTAGATCGGGTCGCCCGCAGGGATCCGTACGCCCTTGATCTCCACGTCCTCCATGGCGATGCGGGACAGGCCGACCGCGTTGCGGTGCGGGATGTAGCGCAGCAGCTCGTCGATGGCCTGGGGGCGGATCTCCGGCTCGGTGCGCAGCCGTGCGGCGAGGTCCGGGCGGGTCAGCAGGAGGTAGAACATCTGCCCGCTGTTGTTGGTGACCGCCTCTCCGCCGATCTGCAGCAGCACCGCGAGGCCGACGGCCTCCTCCAGGGTGATCTCGCCGCGGCCGACGGCGGCACCCAGCAGCGACGCCACGTCCTCGCCGGAGCTGCCCTCCCGCAGCCCGATGAGGTCGGCGAAGTAGGCGCCCATCTCGTTCTTCGCCTTCTCGCTGACCTTCGCGCCGTGCGAGGAGGACAGGATCAGCTGCGTCCAGGTGTGCATGCCCTGCCGGTCGGCGGCCGGGACGCCCATCAGCTCGCAGATCACGGCGATGGGGAAGGGGGTCAGGACGCTCGCGGTGAGGTCAGCCGGCGGCCCGTCCTGCAGCAGCTCGTCGACCAGCTCGTCGAGCATCCGCCGGGACCGCTCGCGCACCCGCTCGACGCCCTTCGCGGTGAAGGCGGCGGCCACCGAGCGGCGCAGCCGGGTGTGGTCCGGCGGGTCGAGGAAGCCGACCGCGCCCCGCTGCGGGATGAAGTGCGGGGCGAGCCGGGTGACCGGCTGGTCCATGACCGCCTCGCGGCTGAAGCGGGGATCGTTGGTCACCATGCGCACGTCGTCGTGGCGCGTGACGAGCCAGGCCCAGCCCTCGCCGTTGGGCAGCTGGATCCGGGTGACGGGTCCCTCGGCCATCAGCTCGGTCAGCACCGGGTCGAAGTCGACGCCGGTCAGGTCGAGGGCCGGCCAGTGCCGGACCGGGGGAAGCGTCTCGGTGAGGGTTTCCTCAGCCATGGTGTGACCACGCCTTCTCTTCGTCCCGGCTGCGCCAGCGGCCCAGGGACATCTCCGCGGTGATGCCGGGACCGAACCCGGCGAGCAGCCCGCGCGCCCGGTCGTGGACACCGCCCTCGTCGAACAGCCTCCGCAGCGCGTCCAGGACGACGGCGCTGGCGATGTTGCCGTACTCGGTGAGGGTGGCCCGGCTGAACCGGAAGGCGTGCGGGTCGACCTGCAGGAACTTGCTGAGATCGTCGAGGATGCGGGGGCCGCCCGCGTGAACGATGTAGAAATCCAGGTCGGCGGCGTCCCAGCCGTGCAGCCCGGCCAGGTCCTGCAGCGCCGGCGCCAGCGGCTCCATGGTGCCCGGCACCCGCTTGTCCAGCAGGAAGTGGAACCCGGTGGCCCGGACGTCGTACATGATCCACTCCTCGGTCTTGGGGATCAGGTACGAGCCGTTGCGCTCGAGCTCGATGCCCTCGCCGCCCCGGCCCCGCACCACCGCGGCGGCGATCCCGTCGCCGAACAGGCCGTTGGACAGCAGGGATCCGATGGCCAGGTCGGTGGGCTGGTAGCACAGCGAGCAGAACTCACAGGCCACGATCAGTGCGTTGGCGTCGGGATAGGCCGTGCAGAAGTCGTGCGCGCGGTTGATCGCCGCGCCGCCGGCCGCACAGCCCAGCTGGGCGATGGGTATCTGACGGGTGGTGGAGGCGAAGTCCATTTCGTTGATCAGCCAGGCGGTCAGCGACGGCATCATGAAGCCCGTGCAGGAGACGTAGATGATCACGTCGATATCGGTGGCCAGCACCTCGGCGTCGTCGAGCGCCCGCTGGATGACCTCCGGCACCCGGGCCTTCGCCTCGGCCACGTAGATCTTGTTGCGCTCCTCGAAGCCGGGGTGCTTGAGAGTCTCCTCGATCGGCTGCACGATGTGCCGCGTGCGGACGCCGGTGTTCTCGATCAGCCGGAGGGCCAGCGGCAGTTGAGGGTGGTCTGCGTGGCGGGAGCGTGCCAGCTCCAGTGTCTCCTCCATCGTGATCACGTGCTCTGGTACGGACACCGAGGGTCTGCACAAAGTCGCCATGAACCGTGCCTGCTTTCGCCGTCCGGAAGGCCTGCGCCCCCCGGTCAGAAAGTGGATCACCGCAGCGGGTGGTTCACCCACGATCACCCGACCCCACGGCGATCTCGCGCCGAACTACTCCGTATCGGGGACGCCGTGTCAGGGTCGAAGGAGCAGGCCCCGTACCCGAACCGACGGAGGACGCGATGACGCGTACGGCCACGGAACTTCTGGCGACGACCACGGCGAAGCTCGCCCCGGACCCGCAGGCCAACCCCCTGGTTCCGCTGATCGCCCGGGGCGAGGCCTCCCGCGACACCCTCGCCACGCTGGCCCTGGAACAGCGCTGGGTGATCCCCGCGGACCGCCGCGCCTTCCACCACTTGGCCGAGCGTGGGACGGAGGAACCCGAGGCCGCCGGGTTCTTCGAGCTGCTCGCCGAGGGCGAGGCCCTGGCGTGGGAGCGCCTGAAGCCGTTCGCGGCGGCCTGCGGCGTGGACGAGCCCCGCGCTCGCGCCTACGACCCCCTCCCGGGCTGCCAGGCCTACCCGTCCTACGTGTCCTGGCTCGCCCTCAACGCCTCCCCGACCGACACGGTCCTGGCGATCACCGTCAACTTTTCGGCGTGGGGCGGCTACTGCGCGAAGATCGCCCAGGCCCTACGAGTCCACTACGGCTTCGGCGACGAGGCCTGCGCCTTCTTCGACTTCTTCGCGGAGCCGGCCCCCGACCTGGACCGGAGGGCAACGGCAGCGGTCCAGGCGGGCCTGGACGCGGGTTACCTGAACGAGGAACGCGCACACGCGTACGGCCGCTTGCTGCAAAGCTACGAGGCGATGTTCTGGGAGACCCTTCAAGCGCGGGCAGCCTGACCGCCCCTACGGCGCAGTCCCGCTGCTGTGAGCGATGCAGGCCACGTCGATCCGGTCGGCAAGCTTCGCCAGCTCAATGGTCAGCGCAGCCACCGTGTCCTCGTCCAGCCCATGCTCCCCGGCCTCGACAAGGTGCAGCCATCGCCCACCCACGGTCCGCAACAACTTGCTCACATCGGCGGCAGCCACCTGCAAGGTCCCGCGGTCATCGACGATCAGAGGCAGAGTCACTTCGCGGTTCACAACCGGGATGTTAGCCGCGCAGCGCTCACGCACCGTGCCAAACCGTAGTGATGTTGCAGAACTCCCGGATTCCGTGCCCGGACAGCTCACGCCCGTATCCGGACCGCTTGACCCCGCCGAACGGGAAGGCCGGGTGGGAGGCGGTCATCCCGTTGACGAACACGCCGCCGGCCTCCAGATCCCGTACGAACCGGTCCACCTCCGCCTCGTCCCGCGTCCACACGTTGGAACTCAGCCCGAACGGCGAGTCGTTGGCGATGAGCACGGCCTCGTCGAGATCGGCCGCGCGGTACAGCGTGGCGACCGGCCCGAAGGCCTCCTCGCGGTGGATCCGCATCTCGCGGGTGATGCCGGTGAGCACGGTGGGCGGGTAGTACCAGCCGGGCAGCTCGGGCCGGCGCAGCCGATGGCCGCCGCACAGTGCCGTCGCCCCGCTGCGCGTCGCGTCGTCGACCAGTTCCTCCAGGTCGGTCCGTCCCTGTTCGCTGGAGAGCGGCCCGACGTCCGTGTCCTCCTCCATCGGGTCGCCGACCTTGAGCGCCTTCATGCCTTCGACGAAACGTTCGGCGAAGGCGTCGTGGACGTCCGTGTGCACGATGAACCGCTTGGCGGCGATGCACGACTGTCCGTTGTTCTGCACGCGCGCGGTGACCGCGATCTGCGCGGCCCGGTCGATGTCGGCGGACGGCATGACGACGTACGGGTCGCTGCCGCCGAGCTCCAGCACCGTCTTCTTGATCATCTCCCCGGAGGTGGAGGCGACCGCGCGCCCCGCGGGCTCGCTTCCCGTCAGCGTGGCCGCCTTGACCCGTTCGTCGCGCAGGATGTCGTCGACCGCGCCGGAGCCGATCAGCAGGGTCTGGAAGCAGCCCTCGGGGTAGCCCGCCTGGTGGAAGAGGTCCTCCAGGAACAGGGCGGTCTGCGGGACGTTGGAGGCGTGCTTGAGCAGGCCCACGTTGCCCGCCATCAGCGCGGGCGCCGCGAACCGGATCACCTGCCACAGCGGGAAGTTCCACGGCATCACGGCGAGCACGGGCCCGAGCGGCCGGTAGCGCACGCGCACGCGGGACGCGCCGGAGTCCTTCACGTCGGAGTCGGCGGGCTCCTCGTCCGCCAGCAGTTCCTCGGCGTGGTCGGCGTACCAGCGCATCGCCTTGGCGCACTTGGCGGCCTCCGCGCGGGCCTGCTTGACCGGCTTGCCCATCTCGGTGGTCATCACGCGGGCGATGTCCTGCTGGATCTGTTCGAGCAGCCCGGCCGCCTTGTTCATGAGGCGGGCGCGTTCGGCGAAGGGCGTCGTCCGGTACGTGCGGAACGTCGCCTCCGCGAGCTGGAGCCGGCGCTCGAGCTCCTCCTCGCCCATGGCCTCGTACGTCTTGAGCGTCTCGCCGTTCGCCGGGTTCACCGTCGCGATGGGCATGGCTGACCTCCTGGGGCGGCTCTGTGATACGACCTTCCCGCGCACCGCGGGCGACCGCAACGCGTGTGCGTCTGCTCAGGGCGAGTGCTCCGCCAGCCGGTCCAGAAACGCGGCCTGGGCCTTCACGATCACCTCCCTGGCCCGGTCGAGTGCGAACCACTCGACGCGGTCCAGTTCCGGGAACTCCTGGAGCTGCCCGGACCTCGGCGGCCACTCCATGCGGAACGTGCCGGGGGCGATCGTCGCCGGGTCGAGGTCGGACTCGATCGCCCAGGCCGTGACGGTCTTGCCGTTGGTCTGCCGGACCTCGCCCAGCTCCGCCGCCTCGCCGTCGGGCGGCTCCAGGCCGAGCTCCTCCTGGAACTCACGCCGGGCGGCGTCCCAGGCGGTCTCCTCCTCGGGCTCGTACTCGCCCTTCGGCACGGTCCAGGCCCCGGCGTCCCGCTTGGCGAAGAACGGCCCGCCCATGTGGCCGAGCAATACCTCCAGGCCGTCGTCGGTGTGCCGGAACAACAGCAGGCCGGCGCTGCGCTTGCCCTTGGCGGCGCTCATGGCTTCACCTCCGGGTGCGCGGCGAGCAGTGTCTCGACCGTGTCCGCCTCCTCGGGGCGCTTGTCCTCGCGGTAGCGGACCACGCGGGCGAAGCGGAGGGTGACGCCGGCCGGGTAGCGGGTGGACTTCTGCAGGCCGTCGTAGGCGATCTCCACGACGAGTTCGGGGCGTACGGTCACCACGTGGCCGTTGGTGTCCGTGGCCAGCTCCTGGAGGCGTTCGGTCTGCCAGGTGAGCATCGCGTCGGTCATGCCCTTGAAGGTCTTGCCGAGCATGGCGAAGGAGCCGTCGGCGTTGCGCGCCCCGAGGTGGAGGTTGGAGAGCTTGCCGGTGCGGCGGCCGTGGCCCCATTCGGCGGCGAGCACCACCAGGTCGAGCGTGTGCACGGGCTTGACCTTCAGCCAGGACGCGCCGCGCCGGCCCGCGCTGTAGGCGGCGTCGAGGGCCTTGACCACGACGCCCTCGTGGCCGCGCTCCAGGGTGGCGGAGAGGAAGCCGTCCGCCTCGGCCACGTCCTCCGGGCCGGACACCAGCGTGCGCCGCACCCGCATCGGCTCGGGGACCAGCCGGGCCAGCTCCGCGTGCCGTTCGGCGAAGGGCAGGTCGAGCAGGTCGCGGTCGTCGACGGACAGGGCGTCGAAGAAGACGGGGGAGACGGGGACCGTCTCCGCGGCCGTCGCCACGTCCACCCGCGAGCCGACGCGCCCGGCGGTCTCCTGGAAGGAGCGGGGCCGCCCGTCCTCGCCGAAGGAGATCACCTCGCCGTCGAGGATGAACCGGCGGCCGCTCAACTCCAGGGCTGCGGCGGTGAGTTCGGGCAGGCGGTCGGTGATGTCGTCGAGGGTGCGGGTGTAGATCCGTACGGTGTCGCCGTCCCGGTGGACCTGGACGCGGATGCCGTCCAGCTTCTCCTCGACCGCGCAGGCACCGAGCTTGTCGACCGCCTCGGCCACCGAGGAGGCGCTGTGCGCCAGCATCGGCAGGACCGGGCGGCCGACGGTGAGCCGGAAGCGGTCCAGGGACGCCGGGCCGTCCGCGAGCAGAGCCTGCGCCACGGGCTGCAGGGAGCCGGCGAGCATCACCGCCCGGCGTACGTCCGCGGGCGGCGCCTCGGTCGCCTGCGCCAGGCCCTCGACGGCCACCGCGTCCAGGGCGCCCTGCCGCACCTCGCCGGTGATCAGGCCGAACAGGAACCGCTGCTCGTCCTCCGTCGCCGCGCCCATCAACTCTCCGACCAGCCGCGCCCGTTCGGCCTGCGAACCGGCGCCCGCGACCTTGCCGAGCGCACTGAGCAGGGCGTCCACCTCGCGCACGGTCAGGGTCGGCTCCGCGGCCGGGGCGACCGGGCGGCTGAGCACCTTCCAGCCGACACCGAGCCGCCCCTGCGGCAGCCGTCCCGCCAGATACGGGATCACGATCGGCACGTCGTCCGCCTCGGCGTCCCGGAACAGCTCGGCGAGCAGAGCGATCTTCCGGGACCGCGCCGAGGTGGCGGCGACCTCCTGGGACACTTGGGCCAGCCGGGCAAGCAGCATGCAGCCATGGTGCGGTGCGCTCCGCTGGGTTTGCACGCCGGCGAAGGGGACGGATTTCGGCTGCGGGTCCGTTGTGGCCGGTCGCGCAGTTCCCCGCGCCCCTTTAGGAGGCTGCGTCCAGGGCGGCCATCAGCAGGTCGGCGTTGATCGTGGCGCCCGCGCGGTAGCCGCCGGCCGCCGCGTTCACGACCTGCTCGGCGAAGCCCATCGCGTTGCCGACCGCCCAGACGCCCGGCACGGAGGTGAGCCCGGTCGGGTCGACGACCGGGTACGCGCCGAAGGGGGTCTCCTGGAGTTCGGCGCCCAGCCGCTCCAGCAGCCCGGTCTGCGGGATGGCGCGGGGCGCGGTGAAGACGACCTCGCGCGCATGCGTCGTACCGTCCGCCAGGCGTACGCCGGTGAGCCGGTCCTCCTCCACCACCAGTTCCGCGACCTCGCCCGGCACCACCTTCACCCCGGCCGCCGCGAGCCTGCGCAGATCGTCGTCGGACAGTTCCTTCTCGGCGACCGTGTGCAGGAAGAGGGTCACGTCCTTCGACCACTGCGACACCATGAGCGCCTGGTGCGCGCTCATCGGGGTCGTCGCGAGCACGCCGAAGGCCTGGTCGCGCACCTCCCAGCCGTGGCAGTACGGGCAGTGCAGCACGTCCCGGCCGAAGCGCTCGGCAACGCCCGGGACCTCGGGCAGCCCGTCCCTGAGCCCGGTCGCGATCACCAGGCGGCGGGCCCGTACGGTCCGCCCGCTCGCCAGAGTGACCACGAAGTCCTCGGTGACGTCCACCGCCCGGTCCCGGACCAGCTCCACGCCGTACTGTGCGATCTCCTCGCGGCCGATCGCCAGGAACTCGGCCGGCGGCATCCCGTCCCGGGACAGATAGCCCTGCATACGGGCGGCAGGCGCGTTGCGCGGCTCGCCCGCGTCGACGACCAGGGTGCGGCGACGGGCCCGGCCCAGCACGAGAGCCGCGGACAGACCCGCCGCGCCGCCGCCGATCACGATCACTTCGTATGTCTCGGTCATGCCGACACCGTGCTCCGCAGGTGCGGGATTGACAAACATCTTTGCCGATCCTGCAATACGAGCATGAGCACCGAAGACGTTCTCGCCGATGTGGGCCCCCGGCTGCGACGGATCCGGAAGGAGCGGGAGGTGACCCTGGCGGCGCTTTCCGAGACGACCGGTATCTCCGTCAGCACCCTCTCGCGCCTGGAGTCCGGCCTGCGCAAGCCCAGCCTGGAACTGCTGCTGCCGATCGCCCAGGCACACCAGGTGCCGCTGGACGAGCTGGTCGGGACGCCGCCGGTGGGGGACCCGCGGGTGCGGGCCAAGCCCCTTCAGCGGCACGGACGCACCTACTGGCCGCTCACCCGGCAGCCCGGTGGGCTCCAGGCCTACAAGGTGCTCGTACCGCAACGGAAAGAGGAGCCCGAACTGCGTACCCATGAGGGCTACGAGTGGTTGTACGTCCTGTCGGGGCGGCTGCGGGTGGTCCTCGGCGAGCACGACGTGGTGATGTCCGCCGGGGAGGCGGCCGAGTTCGACACTCGGGTGCCGCACTGGTTCGGGTCGACGGGGGAGGGGCCGGCGGAGTTCCTGAGCCTGTTCGGGCCGCAGGGGGAGCGGATGCACGTACGGGCGAAGCCCCTGCGGAAGTGACGCGCGCTACTGTTCCCTCCCGGGCAAGCGACCGCTTAGTATGCGTAACGACCCCGGTCAGACTCCGGCACGACAACGCAGTCCCGTGGAGGCACCGCATGCAGGCATGGCAAGTGCACGAGATCGGCGAGCCGAGCGAGGTGATGCGGCTCGAGGAGGTGGAGCGGCCCACGCCCGGTGACGGCCAGGTCCTGCTGAAGGTGCGTGCCGCCAACATCAACTTCCCGGACGTGCTGATGTGCCGGGGCCAGTACCAGGTCCGGCCGCCGCTCCCGTTCACGCCCGGCGTGGAGATCTGCGGCGAGACCGAGGACGGCCGCCGGGTGATCGCCAACCCCGCGCTGCCGCACGGCGGATTCGCCGAGTACGCCGTCGCGGACGCCGCCGCGCTGCTGCCGGTGCCCGAGTCGCTCGACGACGCCGAGGCCGCCGCCCTGCACATCGGCTACCAGACGGGCTGGTTCGGCCTGCACCGCCGGGCCCACCTGGAAGCCGGCGAGACGCTGCTCGTCCACGCTGCCGCAGGAGGGGTCGGCAGCGCGGCCGTGCAGCTCGGCAAGGCGGCCGGCGCAAGGGTCATCGGCGTCGTCGGCGGCGCCGACAAGGCCGCCGCGGCAAGGGAGCTGGGCTGCGACGTCGTCATCGACCGCAAGGCCGAGGACGTCATCGCCGCCGTGAAGGAGGCCACCGGCGGCCGGGGCGCCGACGTGATCTACGACCCCGTCGGCGGCGAGGCCTACACCCAGTCCACCAAGGTCGTCGCCTTCGAGGGACGGATCGTGATCGTCGGCTTCGCGAGCGGGGTCATCCCGAGCCCGGGCCTCAACCACGCCCTGGTGAAGAACTACTCGATCCTCGGACTGCACTGGGGCCTGTACGGCACCAAGAACCCGAAGCTGATCGCGCACTGCCACGAGCAGCTCACCGAGCTGGCCGCCCGGGGCGCCATCAAACCGCTGGTGAGTGAGCGCGTACCGCTCGGCGGGGCCGCGGACGCCGTGCAGCGCGTCGGCGACGGTGTGACCACCGGCCGGGTGGCCGTGCTGCCCTCGCTGTCGCAGGAGAACGGAGCCGCCTGATGACCGACGCAGCCGAACTGCAGAGCCGGACACGGGAGTTGCTGACCGCGCACCCGCCGGCCACCACCGACCGCCTGGACTTCCTCAAGGCCCGCTTCGACGCGGGACTCGCCTGGGTGCACTACCCGGAGGGCCTCGGCGGGCTCGGCGCTCCCCGCTCCCTCCAGGCCGTAGTGGACGCCGAGTTGGAGGCCGCGGGCGCCCCCGACAACGACCCGCGGCGCATCGGCATCGGCCTCGGCATGGCCGCGCCGACGATCCTGAAGTACGGCACCGAGGAGCAGAAGCAGTGCTTCCTGCGGCCGCTGTGGACCGGCGAGGAGGTCTGGTGCCAGCTCTTCAGCGAGCCCGGCGCCGGATCCGACCTCGCGGCGCTCGGCACGCGCGCCCTCCGTGAGGGCGAGGACTGGGTGGTCAACGGGCAGAAGGTGTGGACGTCCAGCGCCCACGTCGCCCGCTGGGCGATCCTCATCGCGCGCACCGACCCGGACGTGCCCAAGCACGCGGGCATCACCTACTTCCTGTGCGACATGACCGACCCCGGCGTCGAGGTCCGGCCGCTGCGCCAGATCACCGGCGAGGCCGAGTTCAACGAGGTCTTCCTCACCGACGTCCGCATCCCCGACTCCCGCCGCCTCGGCGAGATCGGCGACGGCTGGCGCGTCGCGCAGACCACCCTGAACAACGAACGCGTCGCCATCGGCGGCATGCGGCTGCCCCGCGAGGGCGGCATGATCGCCCCGGTGTCGAAGACCTGGCGCGAGCGCCCGGAGCTGCGCACCCACGACCTGCACCAGCGGCTGCTGAAGCTGTGGGTGGACTCCGAGGTCGCCCGCCTCACCGCCGAGCGTCTGCGCCAGCAGCTCGTCGCCGGGCAGCCCGGCCCCGAGGGCGCCGGCATGAAGCTCGCCTTCGCCCGCCTCAACCAGGAGATCAGCGGCCTGGAGGTCGAACTCCTCGGCGAGGAGGGCCTGTTGTACGACGACTGGACCATGCGCCGCCCGGAGCTGGTGGACTTCACCGGACGTGAGGCCGGCTACCGCTACCTTCGCTCCAAGGGCAACAGCATCGAGGGCGGGACCAGCGAGGTCCTGCTGAACATCGTCGCCGAGCGCGTTCTGGGCCTGCCGTCCGAGCCGCGCACCGACAAGGACGTCGCCTGGAAGGACCTCGCCCGATGACCGACCTGCTGTACTCGGAGGAGGAAGAGGCGCTGCGGGCGGCCGTACGGGACCTGCTCGCCGACCACTGCGACGCCCCCGGCGTCATCGCCCGCACCGAGTCCGGTGCCCCGCACGACCTCGCGGCCTGGAAGGCCCTCGCCGACGGCATGGGCCTCGCGGGCCTGCTGGTGCCCGAGGCGCAGGGCGGCCAGGGCGCCACGCACCGCGAAGTCGCCGTGGTCCTGGAGGAGTTGGGCCGCGCGGTCGCCCCCGTGCCGTATCTGACCAGCGCCGTCGTGGCCACCGAAGCGCTGCTGGAATGCGGCGACGAGGGGTTGCTGGCCGACCTGGCATCGGGCCGGAAGATCGGTGCCCTTGCGGTCGCGCTGAGCGTGGCTCCGGGCAGCGCCTACAAGGCCGTGCGGCTCGAAAACGGCACCCTGCACGGGGAGTTGACCGGCATCGCGGACGCCGCCGTCGCCGACGTGCTGCTGGTGCCTGCGGCGGACGGCGGGCTGTACGCCGTCGACGCGGACGCCGCGACCGTCACCCCGCAGACCTCCCTCGACCTCACCCGGCCCCTCGCGAGGGTCATCCTCGACGGGGCGAACGGGCGCCGGATCGGTGACGCCGAGGCCGCCGTACGACGGGCCCTGCGCGCCGGCGCCGGACTGCTGGCCGCCGAGCAACTCGGGCTCGCCGACTGGGCGTTGACCGAGACGGTGCGCTACCTCAAGGAGCGCAAGCAGTTCAACCGGCCCGTCGGCGGCTTCCAGGCACTCAAGCACCGGCTCGCCCAGCTGTGGCTGGAGGTCGTCAACCTCCGCGCCGCCGCCCGCAACGCCGCCGACGCGCTCGCCACCGGCCAGGACGTCGACGTGGCGGTCGCCGTCGTACAGGCCTACGCGGCCCAGGTCGCCGTACATGCCGCCGAGGAGGCGCTGCAGTTGCACGCCGGTATCGGCATGACCTGGGAGCACCCGATACACCTGTACCTCAAGCGGGCCAAGGCCGACTCGATCGCCTACGGCACGGCCGGCGCCCACCGCGCCACCCTGGCCGAACTGGTGGACCTCCAAGCCCCCTGACGTACACCTTCAGACACACCGGGAAAGCCCGCCCCACCTGGGGCGGGCTTTTTCGTGTGCCCGCCGGGGAGGGGGTGAACGCACGGCGGCAGTCCGGCCAACTCCTGTCCGGGACATGCTCTTTGCGGACCTTGGGACCCCATACTCGCTGTCGTCCCACATGGCCCTCAAAGGGAGGCAGAGCATGGCCCTCACCACTCGTCGCAGAGCCCTCAGCACCCTCGGCGCCGCGCTCGCGGGCACCCTCGCGCTGCCCGCCGGCCGGGCGGTGGCCGGTGAACACGGGCGCGGTCCGCGCCCGTTGTGGCGCGCGCACGCCCACAACGACTACGAGCACACGCGGCCCCTCTTCGACGCCCTCGACCACCGCTTCGGCAGCGTCGAGGCCGACATCTTCCTCGTCGGCGACCAGCTGCTGATCGGCCACACGGTGGACGACCTGGACCCGACGCGGACACTGGAGTCCCTCTACCTCGACCCGCTGGCGGCCATCGTCAAGGCCAACCACGGCTCGGTGTACCGGGGTTACCGCAGGCCGCTGCAGCTGCTCATCGACATCAAGACCGAGGGCTCGTCGACGTACCTCGAACTCGACCGCCATCTCCAGCGCTACAAGCACCTGTTCACCACATACGCCCACGGCCGCGTCCACCCCGGCGCGGTCACCAACGTCATCTCCGGCGACCGCGCGGCCCGTACGCCCATGGAGGCCCAGACCGTGCGCCGCGCCTTCTACGACGGCCGGCTCATCGACCTCGGCACCTCGGCGCCCGCCTCCTTCGTCCCGCTGATCTCCGACAACTGGCAGCTCAACTTCACCTGGCTGGGCGAGGGCGCCTTCCCGGACGCCGAGCGGCAGAAGCTGCGGGGCATCATCGGCCAGGCGCACGCCCGCGGGCAGAAGGTGCGCTTCTGGAACACCCCGGACGTGGCCGGCCCCGCCCGCGACGCGCTGTGGACCGAACTGCTCGCCGCCGACGTCGACTACTTCAACACCGACGACCTGGCCGGCCTGGAGGCCTTCCTCGACGCCCGTCGGGCCGCGTAGAACCATCCATTCGGCGGACAGGTCAGCCGCCCGGACGAACCCTCCGCTACGCCACACTTACGGCCGAATGCCGCGAACCGACCTGCGGCGTGGCGGAGGAGGCTGACGATGGCGATTTCCATCTCTGTGGTGGTGCTGCTGCTGATCCTGGCGGTGATCTTCATGCGCAACGGCGGGCTGAAGGTCTCCCACGCGCTGGTGTGCGCGCTGCTCGGCTTCTATCTGGCCAGCACGAGCATCGCGCCCACCATTCACAGCGGCGTCACCGCCACGGCCGACATCGTCGGCAGCCTGCGGCCGTGACCTCTGCGGCGGCTACGACGTCTGGAACACCCCGATGCCGTTGGGGACCGGGCGTTCCGCATCGCCGGACGGATGGTTCCGTACGGAGACGGCGCTCGACCCCGGCTCCCGGGCGACCAGTGTCGTCGACCCGCCGCCGTCCAGGCTGAAGGCGTCGACCGAGCCCAACGCCCGCATTTCCGCAGCCACTTCGGCGATCGTCAGACCCTTGCTGCGGTAGTCGGGCGCACCGTTCAGGGCGAACAGCAGCAGCCGCTTCCCGCCGTTCGCGATGCCGACGGCGGTGCGCACCGCCGCGGCCGTGTTGTCGAGGCCGGCCAGCGGACTGCCGCCCTTCAGTACCGGGTAGCCGCCGAGCGCGAAGCGGTACGGGACCCGGGACGTCGACGCCACCAGCCGGTGCGAGACGGTCACCGGCTCGCCCTTGAAGAACTTCCGCAGCCGCTGCGCGCCCGCCTCCCGGCCGACGAGCACCGTGGTCCCCGCGGCGATGGCGCCCTTGCCCGGGGTGTCGGCGGTGGAGACGACCCGGTTGCCGCGGATCGTCACCTCGTAGGTGTCCTCGCTGCAGGGCGCGGCCCGCTCCTCGTCCGTGCCGCAGGTGGCGCGGACCCGGGAGACGCTGCCCCAGTCGGAGGTGAAGGCGCCGATCGAATCCACCGGCAGCGCGTACTGGTTGAGCCCGCCGAGCGGCAGCCGCCCGACCGGTGTGCGGACCGACCCGGTGAGGCTCATGCTGTCCATGCGTGCCCTGCGGTCGGTGCCCACGCCGAGCACGTCCCGGGTGGTGGTGCCGGGCGGCATCGCCGGGCCGAAGCGCTGGCCGTCCGGCACCGACGCCTTGAGCACGTGCCCGCTCGCGATTGCCGGCCCGTTGGTCGAGCCCGTCGCCTCGACGCCCGGGTGCTGGGTCTCGGAGATGTTGAAGAAGTCGCCGTTGATGCCCGCGACGGCGCCTTGCGCGTCGGCGAGCTTGGACACCGCGGACCGGGCCGCCACCGCTCCCGGGTACAGCAGGTCGAGCCGTACGCGGGTGTTGCTCAGGTCGACGGTGAGCAGATGGGCGTGGGTCAGGCCCCTGGCCCCCTGGACGTCGAACTGTTTGTAGGTGACTCCCGGCGCGATCGTGCCGGCGCCCTGCGCGGCGCCGGCCGGTGCCGCCCCCACCAGGGCCGCACCGGCCAGCGCGCCGAATGCCGTGAGAAACGCGAGTACCGATCTACCCGACGTCAGTTCGGATCTACCGAATCTGCTTGCTGCGAAACGCTTCTGACGATGCGTCACAGTTCCCCCTGAGGGATCGTCAACTGTCTCAGGTCTCAGGGGAAGTGCACCAGACGACGGTGGCCCGCGGGATGGCTATGCGCCGACTACGCGAGAACGGGTGAGAAAACGCACCCCCTCGGGTGCTTCCAGCGAGAAACCGCTGCCGCGGCCTGCTACGACGTCCACGATCAGCCGGGTGTGGCTCCACACCTCGTACTGGCTGCGCGACATCCAGAACGTCACCGGCCGCGCCACCCCCTCGACCTGCAGCTCCGCCAGCAGCACGTCCGAGCCGCCGGTGCGGAACTCGCCCTCCGGGTAGCACATGGGCGCACTGCCGTCGCAGCAGCCGCCGGACTGGTGGAACATCAGCGGGCCGTGCTCCGCCGCCAGACGGCGGATCAGGTCGGCGGCCGCGGGGGTGAGCTCGACGCGCGGGGTCTCGTCATGCATGCGTCCAGGGCAGCACGGCCAAGGTTGCGAGAGGGTTGCACGCACCTGATGTGTCATTCGGTGGGCAGTGCCGCCGCCGTGCGGATGCGCGCCGCCCAGCCGGCCGGCAGGAGCGAGCCCAGGACGGCGATTGCCGTGCCGGCCAGGGCGAGCAGGAGCAGTTGGGGCGCGCCGTAGACGGCGATGACCGATCCGGGCAGCCGCAGGCCCGTGCTGCGCCCCATGGCCGGCACCACCGCGTCGAGCACCGCTACCCCGAGCCACACGCCCAGCGCGCCCCCGACGAGGCCGGGCAGCACGACCGAGGTGACGACCATGGCGACAGTCTGACGGGGCGTCATGCCGAGGGCCTTGTGCACGCCGAGGTCCCGGATGCGTTCATGGGTGTCGAGGACGACGCCGCCGAGCACGCCGAGCGCGGCCACCGAGACGAGCAGCGCGGTGAGGAACGCGGTGAGGGCGTTGAGGACGGTGACGGGGTCGCTGCCGTTGACGTACTTGTCGCCGGTCGCGGAGACGCCCAGCGGTTTGAGCGCCGCGTTGAGCGTCTTGATGTAGGCGTCCGTGTCGGTGCCCGCCTTCAGGTCGATGGAGTACGACGTCGGCTTCAGGTCCGGTACGGCGGACTTCAGCGTCGCCGCGTCGATGAAGACATGCGTGCCGCCTTCGCTGGTGTCGCGGACCTCGCCGACGATCCGTACGGGCACCGGCTTGCCCTGCACGGTCAGTGTGATCGTGTCGCCGACCTCTGCTCCGGCGGCGGTCAGGACCGGTGTCGCGGCCACGGCTTCGCCCGCCCCCGCGCATCCACCTTCCCGAGACCATGCGGAAGCCGCCCCAGGAGGCGTCCCCGTCGTACATGACCAGGTTGATCTCTCCGGACACGCCCGGCAGGGCCGCCGGTGTCGTGGCGGTGCCGTAGTACCGGCGGGTGCCGGACCGGTCCTCGATGGCCCTGGCGACCGCGGCCGGATCGGCGGGGGTCGGTCGCCCGCCGCCGGGAGCGACGTGCACGCCGCCCGCCGGGCCGGCCTCGCCGACGGTGACATCTGCGGCGTTGTGGTTCTTGGCCGCGATCACCTCGCCCAGCGAGGCGGACAGACCGGTGGTGAAGGTGATCGCCGCCGCGCCGAACACAACGGCGGCCACCATCGAGACCGTGCGCGCCGGGTGGGCGAACGGGCGGGCCAGGCCCAGCCCGACCGGCCGCGGCAGCGGAAGCCGGGCGGCCAGACCTGCCGCCCGCCGGCCCCGGCCGGGAGCGGGGGTGCGGCCCACGGCCAGCGCGTCGACCGTACGCAGCCGCCCGGCCCGCCAGGCGCTCGCGCACGCCGTCACGGCGACCACGCCCAGCACCCCGCCGATCACGGCGACGTCCAGCCGCCCGCCTGCACCTCTCCGAGGCGACGGTGAAGACCCACGTCTCGCGCATCCTCACCAAACTCTCCCTGCGCGACCGCGCCCAGGCGGTGGTGGTGGCGTACGAGACGGGTCTGGTCAGCCCCCGGTCCCGGGCGGCGGAGGGCTGACCGGGCCGGGCGGTGCCACGTAGCAGCGCACGGACACCAGCTGGTCCGGTGCCCAGCGCTGCTCGACGACGTCCAGCAACTTCCAGCCCAGGCGCTCGTACAGGACCGTCGCCGCCGAGCGGGAGTCGACGACGTCGAGCACGGGCTGCAGGCCCCGCGCCCGGGCCTCCTCGACGGCCCGGTCCAGCAGCGCGGCCCCCAGTCCCTGCCCGTGTGCGGCCGGCGACACGAACAACCGGCCGACCACGGCGGTGACTTCGGCGCCGACGCCCGCACGGGCGCCCCACAGCCCGGGCGCCGCGTCCCCCTCGGTGGCCCGGGACAGGCTGAGGTGCCCCACCACACGGCCGTCGACCTCGGCCACCCAGGCCTCCAGCTGGGAGTGCGGGGTCAGCCAATCCGCCGGTCTCTCGGGCCAGTTGACGGGGTAGCCGCTGTGCCGGTGCACCTCGGCGAGGATCTCGACGCAGCGGTCGACATCGCCGTCGGTCCGCGGCCGGATGTGTGACTCGTACGCTTTCATGATCCGCAAGTATCACGGCTGGGCGCCGACCGCGGGCACGTTGTACCCCTCGACATGGAGTCTCGGCCTCGTCGCGCCCGGCGCAGAGGCCGGCCAGGAGGCGGTCACGAGCCTGGATTCGCCCGGCAACAGCCACAGGTAGTTGTCGCTGTAGAGGGTCGGCAGCAGCCGGTGCCCGGTCCGGGCGTCGAGGAGCGAGAGGCGGATCATCGCCGCCACCGAGGAGCCGCGGTTGCGCAGTCGCGCCGTGAGCGTGCGGCGGGGCCCCGAACCGTCCGCCGCCGTGATGTCGACGGACACCCGGGTGCGTGCGACGGCGTTCAGCGCCCGCATGTCGTCCGCCTCGCGGTAGCGCCAGTACGTGTTCTCGGAGAGCAGCCCGCCGTGTGCGTCCGTCAGACGGAGCCGCAGCAGGTGGCAGGCGGGCAGACCGTCGGCCGCGTCCATGGTGAAGGCGGATGCCGTCGCCGAGGGCGCGATGTCCACCGACTTGCGCTGCTCGGGGGCGAGTTGGCGGCCGGAGAGGTCGTAGCGGCGGGCGGAGACCGTGGCGCCGGTGATCGGGCGCGGCGTGTGGTTGACCGCCATCACCCGGCCGTCCGTCGGATCGGCCTGGACGTGGATGGGTTCACTCGCCTTGCGGGCGCCGTAGTAGGCGCCGTTGACGTCGAAGTCGTAGTCGTACGTCTGCCACACCGTGCTGTACCAGGCGGGATGCGACATCCACAGCATGAGCCCGCTCGCGTCGTCCCACGGACGGGCGTTCCAGGCCTCGAACATGGCCCGGTGGTTCTCGTAGTTGACGAACTGTGCCTTGCGGCAGAAGTCCTCGAGGTCGGTGGCGGTGTCGAGGCGTGACTCGATGGCGGCGCGGTAGTTCTGCGGCGCCTGATTCCCCTTGGTGCTCCAGTCGTGGTAGTACCAGGCCCCGCCGACCGGCCACTCGGGCTCGTCGCCCACGAGCCGGCGCATCGTCTCCGCAGTCGGCACGACCGGCATGCCGATCTCCGTGTGAAAGCCGAAGCTGCCACTGCCGTAGGTGGCCGGGGAGGAGTAGCGCTCCGGTTCCACCCAGCCGTACGGGCCGCCGCCGGAGACGATCCCGCCCGCCGAGTTGTTCTGGTACAGCAGCTCCGGCGCCTCGGCGCGCACGGCGGCGCGCATGCCGTCGTCCACCGGGCCCGGCGGATTGCCCTCGTTGGCACCGCACCACACGACGACGCAGGGGTGGATGCGGTAGCGGCGCACCGTGTCGCGGGCCAGGTCGAGGAAGGCCTTGTGGTCCGGCGGGTCCATGGCCCAGGCGTTGGGGAAGTCGTTCCACACCAGCAGGCCGTGCTCGTCGCAACTGGCGTAGAACTCCTCGCGGTTGCTGCTGCCCACCCAGTTGCGGATCATCGTGAAGTTCATGTCGCGGTGCATGCGCACGGCCGCGTCCATGCGCTCGGCGGGCATACGGCGCAGCAGCTCGTCCCAGCCCCAGTTGCCGCCGCGGCAGAACACCCGGACGCCGTTGACGGTGATCTTCAGCGGGACGGTGCTGTTGTCGACGGACTTCACGTCCGTCCACTCCTCGCCGTCGTCCGAGACCTGGATCGTGTACGTCTTCGGGTACGCCGTCTCCCACAGGACGGCCACGCGGTCGAAGGTCACCGAGGAGCCGAGGTCGACCTGGATCCACTGGTCGTCCTCGAAGGCGGAGGACCAGCGGGTGTTCGGGTCGCCGTCGGTGGCGTTGCCCGCCGCGTGGTCCGCCTCGTCGGCCGACGAGGCCGAAGCCTGCTTGTGCAGGGCAAGATCCTTGTCCGGCGAGGAGCTGTCCAGGACCGACAGACTCCACATCGACGAGCCCCAACTCGTCGCCCGCGCATGGCAGAAGACCCGCAGATGCCGGGCCGTGCGCGCGGGGAAGTCCGCCGTCTGCAGAGCCGCGGAACCACTGGTCCGGAACGGCAGCGGCACCGCCGTGTTGTCGACCGACGCCGCGTCGGTCCAGGTCTCATCGTCGTCGGACACCTGGATCGTGTACGTCCGCGCGTACGCCTGCTCCCAGGTGATGACGACCCGGTCGAAGGAGACCGACGAGCCCAGGTCCACCCGGATCCACTGGTCGTCCTCGAACGCCGAGGACCAGCGCGTGCCGGCGTCGCCGTCGGTGGCATTGCCCGGTTGGTTGGACGAGTCGTCGACGGAGGAGGCCGTGGCCTGCTGGTGCAGGGCGAGGTCCGTGTCGGGTGCGGAGCTGTCGGCGACGGACAGGGCCCACATGGACGAGCCCCAACTCGTCGTCCGGGTACGGCACATGATGCGCACGTACCGCGCCTTAAGGCGGGCGAAGTTCACCGTCTGGGCGTATGCGTCGCTGCCGGACTGGAAGGTGAGCGGTACGTCGTACTCGTAGCCGAACTGGCGTATCCCGAAGCGGGCGGTGCGGCGGTCGCTCTCCGCGCCGTCGACCGTGGCGGTGAGGGTGAGCCGGTGCAGGGCCGGCTCGCCGTAGCCGTTGGGCCACCACAACGTCGGGTTCTTCAAACGTAGTTGGGGGTGATCTGCGGGCGTGAAGGTGACGTCCGCCGTCTCGCCGCCGGGGATCGTGACCGTCCGGGTCAGGCGTACGCCGTCGAAGGCCGCGGAGAGTGTGACGCGTCGCTCGGCGGGGTCCGCGTTGCGCACCGGGACGACGATCGTCAGCTCGGCCGTGCGGGTGTCGGGCAGATCGGGCAGACGGGTGTCCACGCGGGGGTCGCCCAGGACCGCGGCACCCGTGGAGCGCAGCCGGACGTGGTTCCAGATGCCGGCCGCCCGGTCCCGCACCGCGGGCATCCAGTCCCAGCCCGAAGCGGCCAGATACGTGGGCGAGTTGCGGTTCATCATGTTCGCCCCGGCGTCGACCCATGACAGGCCCGCCGGACCCTTGTCGCCCGGGCTGCCCGGGAACGGCATGGGCGTGATCCGGACCGCCAGCGCCTGCTCGTCGGAGTCACCGATCAGGCCCGTCACGTCGAACGCGGCACGGGCGAAGGGGAAGGTCAGGTCGCCGACCCGGCTGCCGTTCAGCCACACCTCGGCCTTGTGGTTGACCCCGTCGAACTCCAGCCAGACATGGCGTCCGGCGCCGGTGCGCAGGCCCTCGGGCAGGCTGAAGGCGCGCCGGTACCACCAGGCGTGCCGCGAAAGGGCCTCCGGGACATGGAGGTTGCCGAAGCCGGCGACCGGGTCGGGCAGCTTGCCCTGATCCACCAGCGAGGTCAGGACCGTGCCGGGCACCGTCGCGGGCAGCCAGCGGCTGGTGTCCGCGGACGGCTTCGACAGCGTGGCGCCGTCCCCGTCCGCCCAGTCGTCCAGGGTCAGGTCCCAGCCGGACTCCAGCGGCACGGTGCCGTCGTCGGCGACTTTCAGGGCCGGGGGCGTGCGGTGCTGCGAGCCCCAGTCGGTCCAGCCGGTCACGTCCCGACGGGTTGTGCGGCAAGTGCCGTACACCTGAAGGCCGTTGAGGCCGAGCGGGTTCGTGTTGGACCGCTTGTGCACGGTCATCCGGACCCAGCGCGCGGTGACGGGCCCGGGCAGGGCGATCTCCACGACCCCGCCCTTGCCGGAGTCGGTGCGGTACACGGTCGTCCACGCCTTGCCGTCCCGCGACGTCTCGATCACGAAGTCGACCGCGCAGCTGGAGAGGATCTCCTGCCCGGTCGTGTCGTTGCGCGGATTGCCGCCGGGAGCGTTGACGTACGGCGGGTCGTCCGCCGTCGCCTCGAAGGTGAGGCGGAGCGAGGCGACCTCGCACAGCGCCTGGAGGTCGACGGAGATCCACTGGGGGTCGCCGGGCGCGGCCCGCCATCCGGTGCCGCGGACTCCGGGCGCCGGCACCCCGTCGACCGCGAACTCGGCCGGGGTGGGGGCGTAGTCCGTCGAGGACACCGTCACGGGTCGGTAGGCGGCGAGTTCGCCGGGCTGCTTCGGCTGTCCGGAACTGGATGCGAGGGCATCGGCGGGGAAGGTCGCGTCGAGGCCGAAACCCGCAAGGAGTGTGGCCCCGGCGGAGAGCATGGTGCGACGCGAAGGTCTGGAGGGCTGGTCCGACATGAACTGCGGCTCCGATCAGGGACGTTGGCCTCTGACAACGTTGCCAAACAGTGCACCTGGGCCTGGGTGGTGTCAAGACCTGCGGCGGCTCTCGAGGCCGTGTTTGAATAAATTAGGAATTAATATTGACAGGGTTCCGGCCACGAGCCACAGTCGTCGCCGTGACCTCACACCCGCACGGCCGGAAGGCCCACAGACTCGGGCGCCCCGCCCTCACGGCTGCGATCGCAACCGTTCTCGCCATCACCGCTGCCCCGGCGGCAACCGCGCAGAGCGCCGCGGACCAGGGCGCCCCCGCGTACTACGACAGCGGTCTGGCACCGACGCCCTACATGGGCTGGAACACCTACTACGGTCTCGGCGCGCCCACCGAGAAGGAGGTGCGCGCCGTCGCCGACAAGCTGGTCGGCAGCGGTCTGCGCGATGCCGGCTACGACATCGTGTGGCTCGACGGCGGCTGGCAGGCCGACAACCCCCGTGATGCACAAGGGCACTTGGTGGCCAATCCGGACCGCTTTCCCTCCGGTATCCCGGCGCTCGTCTCCTACCTGCACAAGCGCGGACTGCGGGCCGGCATCTACACCGATGCCGGCGCCTACGACGGCGGCAAGAGCTGCGGGCTCGGCAGCCGCGGCTACTACGACCAGGACGCGCGGCAGTTCGCGGACTGGAAGGTCGACGCGATCAAGGTCGACTTCCTGTGCGGGATCGGCGCGAAGCTCGATCCGGGCCCGGCGTTCAAGGAGTTCAGCGACGCGGTCGCCAAGTCCGGCCGCAGGATGCTGCTGAACCTGTGCAACCCGCTGACCGACGACTGGGGCCTGCCGCACAGCCCCGAGCAGGACGCCCACAACACCTACGTCCATGCCCCGACGATCGCCGACTCCTGGCGCACCGGCACCGACATCGCCTGGGGCACCCCGAGCCCCGGCCAGTGGCCCAACGTGCTGCGCAACATGGACGCCAACGCCTGGCACCCCGAGGCGCAGGGCCCCGGCCACTACAACGACCCGGACTACCTCATCCCGATGCGGAGGATGACCGACGGGTCGTACGAGCTCACCCAGGAGGAGTCCACCAGCCAGTTCGTGATGTGGGCCGAGATGGGCTCGCCGCTGATGCTGGGCTCCGACCCGCGCACCCTCTCCGACTCGATGCTCAAGACGCTCCGCAACCCGGAGATCATCGCCGTCGACCAGGATCCGCTCGCCATTCAGGGCGTTCGCGTCGCGACCGACTCGGTGGGCGACGTCTACAGCAAGGTCCTTGCGGGGCACGGGCGGCGTGCGGTGGTGCTGCTCAACCGCTCCGACCAACCCGCCCGGCGCACCGTGCAGTTCGCCGACGCCGGACTCGGCGGGCCGGTGCAGGTCCGCGATCTGCGGGCGCGCGCCGACCGGGGCGCGTACACGGGGTCGTACACCGTGGAGGTCCCCGCGCACGGCACCGCGTTCCTCAGGCTGACCGGAACCGACGCCCTGCCCGGCACGAACCTGGGCGAGAAGGCCACCGCGAGCCCGGCCGTCGTGCGTGACGGCTCCAAGCTGATCACCTTCTTCCGCGGCCCTGGCGGCTCCCTCGTCCAGCAGGCCGACGGCAGGACGAAGGACCTCGGCGGCCCCGCGCAGGGCAGGATCCTCGGCCAGCCCGCCGCGTACGCCTCCGCCGGCGGCCGTATCGACGTCTTCGTACGCGGTGCCGACAACCGGGCCTACCGGCGGGTCTACGCCGACGGCCGCTGGGGTCAATGGCAGTCGCTGGGCGGGAAGTTGACCGACGCGCCCTCGGTGGCGTTCACCGACCCCACGCACTGGACCCTCTTCGCGCGCGGCGCCGACGGCGCGGTGGTCCAGCGCGGACCGGCCACCGACTGGTCCTCGCTCGGACTGCCTGGCGGCAGGCAGACGTACGGTCGTCCGTCCGCCGTCGTCGATGCGCAGGGCCGTGTCCATGTCGCCGTACGCACCGCTGCCGACGACGTGTGGACCCGCTCGCAGGACACGTCCGGTCAGTGGTCGGCGTGGAGTTCGCTCGGCGGGACCGTCAGCGGCAGTCCGACGCTGGTCGCCGTAGGGGATGCGGTGGTGCTGTACGCGCGGGCCGCCGACTACACGCTCTGGCAGCAGCGGTACGCCGACGGTGCCTGGCAGGGGTGGAGCAAGCGACAGGAGTTCCCGAGCGCTGCGTTCGACGGGGCGCTCGGCGCGGTCGCCGGACCGGACGGGGCCGTGGATGCGGTGTTCCGCGGAGTCGACGGCTACCTGCACCGGACCGAATTCAAATAAATTAGGAATACATCATGGCCAACCAACAGCCCAGTCGTCGCCGGATCCTCACCGGGCTCGGTGCCGCCGGGACGGCGGCACTGCTCAGCGGCTGCGTCACCTCCACCTCCTCCGGCAAGACCTCCTCCAAGGGCGATGTGACCCTCCAGTCCAACCTGTCCGCCCCGCAGGCGAAGGCGGCGATGGAGGACATCGTCGCCGCCTACGGCAAGGAGGGGTCCGGCAGGGCCAGCCTCAACACGGTCGCCGCCGAGACCTTCCGCACCCAGCTGCCGACGTACCTCACCTCGGCCAACCCGCCGGACGCGTACACCTGGTACCCCGGCTCGGTGGCGAACGCCTACGCCAAGAAGAACCTGCTGCTCGACCTCGACGAGGTGTGGAACTCCTCGCCCGACCTCAAGCGCTACTCCAAGGCGCAGAACCGCCTGTGCACCTCCGGCGCCGGCAAGAAGGTCTTCGTCCCCGCCACCTACTACTGGTGGGGCATGTTCTACCGGAAGTCCAACTTCGCCAAGTGGGGCATACGCGAACTCCCCAAGAGCTGGGACGACTTCCTCGACCTGTGCGACAAGCTCAAGTCCAAGGGCGTCGCCCCGATCGGGCTCGGCGCCGGCGGGAACACCCCCTGGGTGGCCTCGGCCTGGTTCGACTACCTCGACATCCGGATCAACGGCGCCCAGTACCACCGTGAACTCCTCGCCGGGAAGCACCGGTTCGACGACCCGGAGGTGCGCAAGGTCTTCGACCGGTGGCAGGAGGTCCATCCGTACTTCGACCCGAACGGCACCGCCCTCGCCTTCCAGGACGCCACGACCGCCCTGCTCAACGGCAAGACCGGCATGATGCTCATCGGCACCTTCTTCGCCGACTCGGCACCCAAGAGCGCCCTGGACGACATCGACTTCTTCCGCTTCCCGATCATCGACTCCAAGATCCCGCTCGCCGAAGAGGCCCCCGTGGACGGCTACTTCGCCAGCGCCCGCACCGGCCGCCGCGAGCAGGTCTACGACCTGATGCGCTACCTCGCCACCGCCGAGGCCCAGGAGACCTACATCAAGGGCTCGTCCGGGACCGTCCTGCCCTGCAACCCGGACGCCAAGGACGCCGGGACCGCCCTGGTGAAGAAGGGCCGCGAACACGTCGACTCGGCCGCCGAGATCACCCAGTTCTTCAACCGCGACTCCAGCGACGCCCTCCAGCCCACCGCGGACACCGCGCTGACCAGGTTCCTGGCCAAGCCCAAGTCGATCGGCTCCATCCTGACCGACTGGCAGCGCGACGCCGAGAAGATCTGGAACGCCTGAGATGGCCGTCCTGACCGCCCCCCACCGGAAAAAGCTCCCGGTCCCGACGCCGTCCCGTGGCGGTCGGGGCCGGGGCCCCCGGCGCACCCCACCCCTGGTCCTGGCGTTCGTCCTGGTCCCGCTGCTCGCCGAGTCCGTGTGGGTCTTCTGGCCCGCCCTGCAGGGCTTCTACCTGGCCCTCACCAAGTGGGACGGTGTCTCGGCGCCCCAGTTCATCGGGTTGGACAACTTCCGGGAGATGGCGCACGACGACGTCTTCCGCAGCGCGGCCGGCCACACCGTGCTGTGGCTCGTCGTCTTCGGCGGCCTGTCCGCCCTGCTCGGCCTCGCCGCCGCGCTGCTGCTCCAGCAGGAGCGACGCGGCGTCGGCTTCTACCGGGCGGCCCTCTTCCTGCCCGTCGTGTTCTCCCTGGTGGCCACCGCCCTGGTCTGGCAGGCGATCTACCAGCCGGACGGCGTCCTCAACCAACTCCTGGGCTCCGTCGGCCTCGACAGCCTCCGCCACGCCTGGCTCGCCGACCAGGCCACCGCCCTGTACGCGGTGATCGTGCCCGCGCTGTGGCGCCAGATCGGCTACGTCATGGTCCTGTACCTGGCCGGACTCAAGGGCATCGACCCGGCCCTGTACGAGGCGGCCAAGGTCGACGGCGCGAGCGCCTGGCAGCGCTTCCGACACGTCACCCTGCCCCAACTCCGCAGCGTCAACGCGGTCGTTGTGTCGGTCATCATCATCGACTCGCTGCGCTCCTTCGACGTCGTGTGGTCGCTCACCCGCGGCGGCCCCTACCACTCGTCCGAGCTGCTGAGCACCTACATGTACTCAACCGCCTTCCAGTCCCTGCGACTTGGCTACGGTTCCGCACTGGCCGTCGTCATCTTCGTGCTGGCCTTCGGCGTCATCGCCTCTTACCTCGTCCGCGCGTTCCGGGAGGCCGACTGATGTCCGCCAACTCCACGGCACTGCGCCGCAAACGGGCCGCGACCGCCGGATTCCACCTCGGCGCCGGCGCGCTGGCCGCCCTGTGGCTGCTGCCCGTCGCCCTGGTCCTGGTGACCAGCCTGCGCTCCTTCGACGACATTGCCGCCCACGGCCTGGGCAGTTGGCCGCGCTCCTTCACACTGGAGAACTTCCGCCAGGCCTGGGTCGACGGCGGCCAGCAGCGCGCCCTGATCAACAGCCTGATCGTCACCGTGCCCTGCGTCCTGGTCACCCTCGCCCTCGCCGCGATGGCCGCCTTCGCCCTCAGCCGCTACGAACTCCCCTTCCGCCGCGCCCTGTTGCTCCTGATGCTCGGCGGCAACCTCCTCCCGCCGCAGATCCTGCTCATCCCGGTGTCCAAGCTGAGTGAGCTGATGGGCGTCTACGACACCCTGCCCGCACTGATCGGCGTGCAGATCGGCTTCGGCGTCGGCTTCTACGTCTTCGTCCTGCACGGCTTCATGCGGGCCATCCCGGTGGAGATCCAGCAGGCGGCGGTCGTCGACGGGGCCGGGCCCTGGCAGATCTTCCGGCGGATCATCCTCCCGCTGACCCGCCCGGCCCTGGCCGCGCTCAGCGCCCTGTCCTTCACCTGGATCTTCAACGACCTGCTCTGGGCGATCACCGTCCTGCGCAGCGACACCAAGATGCCGATCACCGCCGCCCTCATCGGACTTCAGGGCCAGTACGTGTCCATGTGGAACGTGATCGCCGCCGGATCGATCATCGCCGCCGCGCCCACGGTCGCCGTATTCCTCCGCTTCCAGCGGCACTTCGTGGCCGGTCTCAACCTGGGGGCGGTCAAGTGACGTACCAACGCTGGACTTTGCGCACCGAGCGCACGAGCTACACCGTGCGCCTGTCCCCGGACGGCCCGTGGGCGGAACTCGACGCCTGGGGCCCGCTCGGCGTCGAACACGGCCCCTCCGCCCTCGACTGGTCCCGGCGCACCCACTTCATCACGCCCGCCGACGCGGCCCCCGCCGAGTATCTGCCGTACGGGCTGCGGCCGTTCACCGGAGCCGAGCTGGTGGCGGCACGTCCGGGCGAGGAGCGGGGTGTGTGGTGGGAGTTCGACGGGGCGCAGCAGGGGGAGGGGGCCCTGCGGCTCGCCTTCACCGACGACGTGCTCGGCCTCCGTACGGTCCTCTGCTACGAGACCGTGCCGGGCACTGACGTCATCCTCCGCTGGACCGAGCACACCGCGAGGCAGGAACTGCGGCTGGAGCGGTTCGACTCCGGTGCCGTGAACATCCCGGTGACCGGTGCGGCGGCCCGGCTCACGTATCTCTCCGGCCAGTGGTCGCAGGAGTTCCAGCGCACCCGACTCGACCTGTCCCGGGGCGCGTTCAGCATCGGCAGCCTCCAGGGCGCGCCCGGACACGCGTACGCGCCCTGGCTCGCGGTGCAGGACGAAGAGGCCGCCTTCGGCATCGCTCTCGAGTGGCCGGGCAACTGGCACATCACGGCGGAGGCCGAGCCGGGCGGCGCCGTGCGCGTCCGTGCCGGGCGCGTCCCGCACGAGGGTGCCGTGCTCCTCGCACCCGGCGAAACCCTCACGACCCCCCGCCTGGCCTGCGCCTTCAGCCCGGGCGGCCTCGACGGACTCTCCGGCGTCTGGCACCGCTACGAGCGCCACCTCGCCGGCGACCGGCTCAACCGCCCCCGCAAGGTGCTCTACAACTCCTGGGAGGCCACCGGCTTCGACGTCGACGCGGCCGGGCAACTGGAGCTGGCCAAGACGGCCGCCGACATCGGGGCCGAGCTGTTCGTGGTGGACGACGGCTGGTTCACCGGGCGGGCCGACGACACCGGGGGGCTGGGCGACTGGTACCCGGATCCGACGGCGTTCCCGCAGAGCTTCGGTCAATTCGTGGAGGACGTACGGGTGTTGGGGCTGGACTTCGGCCTGTGGATCGAACCCGAGGCGGTGAGCCCCGACAGCCGTCTGTACGCCGAACACCCCGAGTGGGTCTACCGGATCGACCACCGCCCCGCCCGTCTGGTCCGCAACCAGCTGCTGCTCGACCTGGGGCGGACCGACGTCCAGGACTTCGTCATCGGCACGCTCGACCGGCTGCTCGGCGCGTACGACATCAGCTATCTGAAGTGGGACATGAACCGGCCGCCCACCGAACGCGGCCGCCCCGGCGCCGGGCCCGCCGACCGCCTCGACCTGGACGCGCAGCACGTCACCGGCTACCTGCGCGTCCTCGACCATCTGCGCACCGCTCACCCCGACGTCACCGTCGAGGGCTGCGCGGGCGGCGGCGCACGCATCGAGCACGCGACCCTCGCCCGCACCGACGTCGTCTGGCCCAGCGACAACACCGCCCCGCTGGACCGGCTGTCCGTCCAGTACGGCTTCCTGCATGCGCACGCCCCGCACGTGATGAGCTCCTGGGTCACCGACGCACCGGGTGTCTTCGACCCGCGCCCGCGCAGCCTCGCCTTCCGCTTCGTCAACGCCATGTGCGGGGTGCTGGGGGTCGGTGCCGACCTGCGTGCGTGGTCGCCGGAGCAACGGGCCGAGGCCGCCCGCTGGATCGCCCGGTACAAGGAGGTGCGGGAGGTCGTCCATCACGGAGAGACCCGGCTCCTCGGTACCCCGCAGGACCCCACCTGCGGGGTGCAGTACGACGCCGGGGAGCGGACCGTCGTCGCCGCGCTGAGCACCGGCCGGCTCGACGGCGCCCCGCTGGTGCCCGGCCGCCCGGACCGCCTGCGGCTGCGGGGACTCGACCCGGCGGCGCGCTACCGCGACACGGCGAGCGGGACCTCGTACAGCGGAGCCCATCTGCTCCACTACGGGCTCCCGTTCGCCTGGAGCGCCGAGCACGACGCCGACCTCGTCGTGCTGAGACGTGAGTGAGCCCCTTATGTTTCGAGCAAGCCCTTTCACGCGAAGGAGTCGAAGCCCACGATGGACCAGCCCGCACGACGGCACGGCGCCCGTTTCACCGGCCGCACGGCCGTGGTCACCGGAGCGGCCTCCGGTATCGGAGCCGCGACCGCCGCACGCCTCGCCGAGGAGGGAGCCGCCGTCGTGCTCGCCGACGTCGCCGAGGAGCGCGGCGAGGTGGTGGCGGAGCGGATCGGCAAGGACGGCGGCCGGGCCCGGTTCGTGGCCGCCGATGTCGCGGTCGAGGCGGACTGGGCGCTGGTCGTCGCCGCCGCGCACGCCTTCGGGCCGGTGGACGTGCTGGTCAGCAACGCCTTCACCGTCGACGTCAGGCCCGCGCACGAGATGTCCCTGCCGTCGTGGCAGCGGCAGCTCGACGTGAACCTGACCGGCAGCTTCCTCGGCTTCCGTGCGGTGCTGCCCGATCTGCGGTCCCGGCGCGGCGCGGTGGTGCTGACCTCGTCCGTGCACGCCCGCATGGGCATCCCCGGCCATCCCGCCTACGCCGCCGCCAAGGGCGCCCTGCTCTCCCTGTGCGGGCAGCTCGCCGTCGAGTACGGGCCCGAGGTGCGCGTCAACGCGGTCGTGCCGGGCCCGATCCTGACCGCGGCCTGGGACAGGGTGCCGTCCGAGGAGCGGGAGCGCAGTGTCGCCGAGACCGCCGCCCGGCGCTTCGGCACGCCCGAGGAGGTCGCCGCGGCCATCGCGTTCCTCGCCGCCGACGAGGCCTCCTACATCACCGGGACCAGCCTCGTCGTGGACGGCGGCTGGAGCGTCGTGAAGGCCTCCGCATGAGCGCGCCCACCGTCAAACACAAGAAAGGCTGTACGACATGACCCCCTACGCCAGCCGCGGCGTGCACGGCCAGACCGTGGAAGCCCTCGCGCGCCGCATCCTGGGCGGTGACATCCCCGAGGGGGCCACGCTCGACCTGGTGGCGCTGCAGAGCGAGCTGGACGTGAGCCTGACCGCCCTGCGCGAGTCCCTGAAGGTGCTCGCCGCCAAGGGGATGGTCGACGCCCGGCAGAAGCGCGGCACCTTCGTCCGCTCCCGGGCCGACTGGAACCTGCTCGACGCCGACGTGCTGCGCTGGCAGTTCGAGGGCGGCCGCACCGGCGAGGCCGACCGGGCGCTGCTGCGGAACCTCGCCGAGGTCCGCGCCATCATCGAGCCCGCCGCCGTCCGCCTCGCGGCCGAGCGCCGCACCGACGCCGACCTCGCCGCCCTCGACGGCGCGCTCGCGGCGATGGGGGAGGAGGACGCCGGGGCCGCCCACGCCGTCGAGGCCGACCTCGCCTTCCACCGCGCCCTGCTCGCCGCCACCCACAACGAACTCCTCGAACGCATGGAGATGGTGATCGAGTCCGGCCTCGCCCACCGTGACCGCATCGTGCACAGCTCCCCGCACAGCGAGGACCCGATACCGGCCCACCGCGCGGTCCTGGATGCCGTGCGCGGCCAGGATCCGCTGGCCGCGGAGGCCGCCATGCGGGCCCTGCTCGACCAGGCCGGCCGCGACCTGGACCGGATCGGCACCGCCGACGACACGGAAGGCTTCAGCGCCCAGTGAAGATCACCCGTATCGAAACCTTCCTGGTCCCGCCGCGCTGGCTGTTCTGCCGCGTCGAGACCGACGAGGGTGTGGTCGGCTGGGGCGAGCCCGTCGTCGAGGGCCGCGCCGAGGTCGTCCGGGCCGCCGTCGATGTCCTGGCCGAGTACCTGATCGGCCAGGACCCGCTGCGTATCCAGGACCACTGGCAGGTCCTCACCAAGGGCGGCTTCTACCGCGGCGGCCCGATCCTCTCCAGCGCCGTCGCCGGCCTCGATCAGGCCCTGTGGGACATCGCCGGGAAGACGTACGGCGCCCCCGTGCACGCCCTGCTCGGCGGGCCCGTACGCGACCGGGTCCGCGTCTACGCCTGGGTCGGCGGCGACGAACCCGCCGAGCTCGGCGAGCAGATCGCCGCCCAGGTGGAGGCCGGCTTCACCGCGGTGAAGATGAACGGCGCCGGAGCCACCTCGCCGGTGGCCACCGCCGCCGAGACCGCGGCCGTCGTCGCCCGTGTGGCCGCCGCCCGCGAGGCCCTCGGCCCGGACCGGGACGTCGCCGTCGACTTCCACGGCCGCTTCAGCGCCGCCGCCTCCCGCCGGGTCCTGGCCGAACTCGCCCCGCTGCACCCGCTGTTCGTGGAAGAACCGGTCGTCCCCGAACAGAGCCATCTGCTGCCGGGCCTGGTCACCTCGACCTCCGTGCCCCTCGCCACCGGCGAACGCCTCTACTCCCGCGCCGAGTTCCTGCCCGTCCTCGCCGCCGGCGTCGCCGTCGCCCAGCCCGACCTCTCCCACGCCGGCGGCATCTCCGAGGTGCACCGCATCGCCTCGCTCGCCGAGACCTACGGCGCCCAACTCGCCCCGCACTGCCCACTCGGCCCGATCGCGCTCGCCGCCAGCCTCCAAGTCGCCTTCGCCACACCCAACTTCCTCATCCAGGAACAGAGCCGCGGCATCCACTACAACAAGGGCGCCGACCTGCTCTCGTACGTCGTCGACCCCGAGCCGTTCCGGTTCGTGGATGGGCATGCGCCGCGTGGCGACGCCCCCGGCCTGGGCATCGAGGTCGACGAGGCCGCTGTGCGTGCCGCTGACCGGACCGGTCATGCGTGGCGCAATCCGGTGTGGCGGCACGCCGACGGATCGTTCGCGGAGTGGTGACAGTGGGGTCGGGGGCGGGGTCGCCGTCGCCGTCGGTGGAGATCGTCACCGACCCCGCGCACGGCGGGCGTTGGACCTCGCTCCGGGCGCACGGGCGCGAATGGCTGTGGCGGCGGGACGGCGTCGGGCGTGCGGACGTGTCGCCCGGGGACGCCTTCGTGGACGCGGGCGGCCTGGAGGAGTGCGTGCCGACTGTTCGGGGTGTGCCGGACCACGGGGATGCCTGGTCACGGGCTTGGAGGAGAGAGAGGAACGGTACGGAGAGCGTGGACTGCGACCGCTTCTCGCTGACCCGGACCATCCAGGACGGCGCCCGGATCGACTACGTCCTGACGGCCGACCCGGGCTTCCGCTTCGTATGGGCCGCGCACGCCCTGCTCGACCTCTCCCGGCGGGCGACACTGCTGCTGCCCGAAGGGGCGGACACCCGGCTGTACCCGTCGGCGAACGGCCCCTGGGTGGAGGGCAGTTGGCCCGCACTCCGGGGAGTGCGTCTGGACCGCTTCGGACCGGACGACGGCACCGCGATCGGCGCGGTCGTCGACGTCCCCCGCGCCTGCGTCCACGACGACCCCGACCGCCTGTCCTTCGCCCTCGAGGCCGACGGCCAGCCGCGGTCGATCGCCCTGTGGCGCAACCTCGGCGGCTTCCCGGCCACCGCCCCCTATCGCAGTACGGGCGTCGAGCCGATGCTCGGCCGCGTCTTCGACCTCGCGGAGGCGGGCCCGGGCGACACCGCCCAGGTGCCGGCGTCCGGGGAGGTGCGCTGGCGGCTCACCGTGACTGCCGATTGCGGCTGTCCCTGAAACCAGCCGTACCTGTCCCTCGCGGGCCGTGGCGCCCGGCGTCGGCATCTCAAGCCGGCTGCGGCGTAAGCCGTTTGTGGCCCTTGCGGTCGTAGTAGCGCGTCATCGCGAAGCCGAAGAGGAGGGCGAGTGCCGCGCCGATCGCGATCATGATCCAGGAGCGGGTGAGGCCCGCGTCGCCGCGGGCGTCGAAGTAGAGGATCGCGCGGACGCCGTCGCTGAGTTGGCGCATGGGCTCGAAGTTGGACAGGAAGCGGTAGAAGCCGGGGACCGCCTGGAGCGGGACCGTGGCGCCCGAGGACGGCAGGCCCAGGACGATGAACACGAACATGGAGATCAGCTGGCCGATTCCGCCGAAGGCCGCGTTGATGGCCTGTACGCCCAGGCCCACGGCGAGGGCCGCGCAGTAGGAGTAGATCCACAGCAGCGGGATGTGCGTGGCGTCCATGCCCAGGATGGTGATGGTGGCGAGCATGACCAGGGAGACGCTGACGACGGTGATGCCCGCGGTCATCCCCATGTTCAGCAGCAGTGTCTGCGTGCGGGTGATCGGCACGGTGGGGCGGCGGGTGTGCCAGGGGCCGATCTCGGTGTCGGCATAACCGAGGGAGGTGTCGACGGCGTTGCTGATGACGTTGCCGCCCATGAAGCCGGCCAGCACGAGCAGCAGCGTGTAGTAGAAGGCGCTCAGCCCGAGGCCGCTGTGGCTGCCGATCGGGTGGCCGACCTGGGTGACGACGTTCACCGGGTCGGCCAGCAGCAGCTTGGTGGTGGAGTTCGCCTGCGTTCCCACGGCCGCGGTGAGCTGTTTGCCGAGGCTCTGCGAGGCCTGGTGCGCGGCGGCCGTGGTGATCTGGCTGGCGAGGGACGAACCCAGGCTGCCCTTGCCGGGGTTCGTGAGCACCGTCATCGTCGGCCGGGCGGTGGCCCCGGTCGTGGTGAGCGCCGTGATCGAGTCGGTGAAGTCGGCGGGGATGACCAGGGCGCCGTAGACCTTGCCGGAGTCGAGCTCGTCCTGGGCCTGCGCGAGGCTGAGCGTGCGCCACTCGGCCTTCTCGTTCGACGTGTCGGAGGTGATGGCGGCGGCGATCTGCGTGCCCGCGTTCTGCTTCTGCCCGGCCGGCGGCTTGCCGGTGTCCCCGTTGACCAGGGCGATCGGCAGACGGTGCAGTTCGCCCTGCGGGTTGACGATGCCGCCCATGTAGAGCAGGGCCAGCAGGAAGGCGAGCAGTCCGGTCAGGACGGTGGGCATGAGCCACAACTTGGGGCGGCCCAGCAACGTGACGGCTCGGGCCTGGGGGCTGGCGTCGGCCATGGTTCTCCGTAGGTTGTCGGGACGGGGGGCGACTACCGGACGGCTCCTTTGCGCACCCCGAGCGTACGGAGCAGAGGGCCCCAAAGAGGACAGGCCGCGCGCGACAGGCCTGAACTGGACTGCGCGGCCCGGGTTCTCAGGGAACCCACAGGGCCATCGGTGCCTCATACCAGGTGCGACCCACGAGAGGAGCGTCCGTTGGACGGCATCGAGTCCCCCGCCGCCGGCACCGGCCCGGCCCCGGGCGGGGCGACGGCACGGCATGCGGTCTCCCGCCGCCGGTTCATGGTCTACTCCCTGGCCGCGTCCACGCTCACGGTCGCCGCCCCGCTCGCCTGCGACACCTCGAAGGCACAGGGCAGCGAGCCCGCACGCGCCGCGTCCGACGTGCTGGTGACCGGCGCCGACGACGAGATGCTCGTCCTGGAGGTCACCGAGGCGAACAAGGTCGTCGTACGGCTGCCGCGGGTCGAGGTCGGCCAGGGCATCACCACCGCCGTCGCCATGATGATCGCCGAGGAGCTGGACGCCCGCCTCGCCGACGTCGACATCCCCCTCGCCGACGCCCGCACCAAGGGCAACCAGTACACCGGCGGCTCCAATTCGGTCAGTTCGCTGTACGGCCCCGCCCGGCAGCTGGCCGCAACGGCCCGCGCCCGGCTGGTCACCGCCGCTGCGCGGCGCTGGCATGTGCCCGCCTGGTCCCTGCGCACCAGGAACACCATGGTGATCGCCCCGGACGGCCGTACCGCCACCTTCGGCTCGCTCAGCGCGAGCGCCGCCAAGATCCGCCGTACGGCCGTGTCCGCCAAGCCCAAGCCGGCGTCCAGACACAAGGTGATCGGCCGGCCCGCGAACCGTATCGACGCCCGGGACATCGTCACCGGCAAGGCGAAGTACACCGGAGACCTCTCCGTGGCCGGGGCCGGGCCGACCGTGGTGGCCCGGCCGCCCACGATCGGCGGGAAGGTCGTCACGGTCGACGACCGGGCGGCCCGCGCGCTGCCGGGCGTGCACGCCGTGGTGAGGGTCGCGGGCGGGGTCGCCGTCGTGGCCGAGACCTTCCACCACGCCTTCAACGCCCGCGACGCCCTGAAGATCAAGTGGGCGCCGGGGCCGCTGGCCCCGCTGTCCGACGCGAAGATCCGCTCCCGGCTGCGGGCGGCCGTGCCCTCCCTGGGGTCGCCGCCGCGTGGATCGACGCAGGTGGAGGGCGAGTTCGAGTTCGCCTTCGTCAGCCATGCCCCGATGGAGGTGCTGACCGCGGTCGCGGACGTGTGCGCCGACAGGGCCGAGATCTGGTTCTCCTCCCAGACGCCGACGGACGCGCGCGACAGCATCGCCTCGGCGACCGGGCTGCCGGCCTCCAAGGTCAAGGTCCATGTGCTGCGGGGCGGCGGCTCGTTCGGGCGGCGGCTGAACTTCGACGCCGCGATCGAGGCCGCCCTGATCTCCAAGGCGGCGAAGCGGCCGGTCAAGCTGATGTGGAGCCGCAACGACGACACCCGGCACGGCCGGATGCGCCCCGCCAGCCACCACAGGATCCGCGCCAGCCACGCGGACGGCCGGGTGGTCGCCTTCGCCCATGCGACGGCCTCGGTGAACGAGTCGTACGGCAAGAAGGGCACCGCGAGCCAGGCGTCCTTCGTACGACCGGTGTCCGCACCCTTGCCCAGCGACTCCGGCCTGTACAACTTCGGCCGCCTGTCCGGCGATTCGGGCGGCGTCGACCTCGCGATGCCGCTGGGCGCCTGGCGGTCGGTGGACTCCGGGACCTCGCGGACCGCCGAGGAGATCATGGTCGACGAGGTGGCACGGAGCCTGGGCAAGGACCCGGTCGCCTTCCGCCGTACGACGCTGCGGAGCAAGGCCGTCAAGGCCGTACTCGACAAGGTCGCCGAGGCAGGGGGCTGGGGCCGGGCGATGCCCGACGGGCACGGGCAGGGTGTCGCCGTGCACGAGGAGTACGGGTCCTGCGTGGCCTGTCTGGCGGAGATCGACGCGAGTGATCCGAAGCATCCGCGGGTCACCAAGGTGGTGATGGCGGCCGACGTCGGCACCTGCGTGAACCCGCGCGGGCTCGAGGCACAGCTGATGGGCACGTCGATCGACGGGATCTCGACCGTGCTGAGCGCCGGGCTGCACATCGACCGGGGTGCCGTGCGCGAGGGCAGCTTCGCCGACTTCCGCTGGGCCCGCCAGGGCCACGCCCCGCTGCACTTCGAGGCGCACATCATGCCGTCCAAGGGGGAGCCCGGCGGGGCCGGCGAACTCGGTGTGCCGGCCGCCTCCGGGGCCGTCGCCAACGCCTACGCCCGGGCGACCGGCACCAAGCCGCGCCGCTTCCCGCTCAGTTTCTGACCGCCAACTCCTGACCGCCGCCGGATCAGCCTTCGAGAAGGTACCGATGCCCTCCTACTCCTTCGTCCTCAACGGCGAGCCGGTCACCGTCGACGCCCCGGCCGACATGCCGCTGCTGTGGGTGCTGCGCGACCTGCTGCACGTCACCGGCCCCAAGTACGGCTGCGGCGTCGGCGTCTGCCGTGCCTGTACGAGCCATCTCGACGGCGCGGAGATCCAGCCCTGCGTCGTCAAGGTCAAGGACTGCGCGGACCGCAAGGTCACCACCATCGAGGGCCTGGCCGACGGCGACACCCTGCACCCCGTGCAGCAGGCCTGGATCGATTGCGACGTCTCGCAGTGCGGCTTCTGCCAGCCCGGGCAGATCATGGCCGCGGCGGCCCTGCTGAAGAAGTCGTCCGAGCCCACCGACGCCGACATCGACGCCATCGAGAACGTCTGCCGGTGCGGCACCTACTCCCGTATCCGCGAAGCCATCAAGAAGGCCGCGACGTCATAAACAGGGTGCCGCGAGCCCATGAAGAAGGCCGCCGACCGCACTCCGTGACCCGACACGCGCAATGAGTGGCCCGGCTCACATGGCCAGAAAGGCATGTCACCGACACCATGGGGGACGTCATCTCGGCAGGCTGAAGGGAGCGGCGATGTTCCGCAAGGTGCTGGTCGCCAACCGCGGTGAGATTGCGATCAGGGCATTTCGCGCCGGCTATGAGCTGGGCGCGAGGACGGTCGCCGTCTTTCCGCACGAGGACCGCAACTCGCTGCACCGGCTCAAGGCGGACGAGGCGTACGAGATCGGTCAGCCCGGGCATCCGGTGCGGGCGTATCTGTCGGTCGAAGAGATCGTGAGTGCGGCGCGCAAGGCCGGCGCGGACGCCGTCTACCCGGGCTACGGCTTCCTGTCCGAGAACCCCGAGCTGGCCAAGGCCTGCGAGGAAGCGGGCATCACCTTCGTCGGGCCCAGCGCGCACACCCTGGAGCTGACCGGCAACAAGGCCCGAGCCGTGGCCGCCGCCCGCGCGGCCGGCGTGCCCGTGCTCGGCTCCTCCGAGCCCTCCAACGACGTCGACGAACTGGTCCGCGCCGCCGAGGAGATCGGCTTCCCGGTGTTCGTGAAGGCGGTCGCGGGCGGCGGCGGCCGCGGTATGCGCCGCGTCGAGAACCCGGCCGCGCTGCGCGAGTCCATCGAGGCCGCCTCCCGCGAGGCCGCGTCCGCGTTCGGCGACCCGACCGTCTTCCTGGAGAAGGCCGTCGTCGACCCCCGCCACATCGAGGTGCAGATCCTCGCGGACGGCGAGGGCAACGTCATCCACCTCTTCGAGCGCGACTGTTCGCTCCAGCGCCGCCACCAGAAGGTCATCGAACTCGCCCCCGCACCCAACCTCGACCCGGAGCTGCGCGACCGCATCTGCGCCGACGCCGTCCGCTTCGCCCGCGAGATCGGCTACCGCAACGCGGGCACCGTGGAGTTCCTGCTCGACCGGGACGGCAACCACGTCTTCATCGAGATGAACCCGCGCATCCAGGTCGAGCACACGGTCACCGAGGAGGTCACCGACGTCGACCTCGTCCAGGCCCAGCTGCGCATCGCCTCCGGCGAGACGCTGGCCGATCTCGGGCTCTCCCAGGAGACGGTGAAGCTGCACGGCGCGGCCCTGCAGTGCCGTATCACCACCGAGGACCCGGCCAACGGCTTCCGCCCGGACACCGGCCGCATCAGCGCCTACCGCTCGCCCGGCGGCTCCGGCATCCGTCTCGACGGCGGAACCACCCACGCCGGTACGGAGATCAGCGCCCACTTCGACTCGATGCTGGTCAAACTCACCTGCCGGGGACGGGACTTCAGGGCCGCGATCGGCCGGGCCCGGCGTGCGGTGGCCGAGTTCCGCATCCGCGGTGTGGCCACCAACATCCCCTTCCTGCAAGCCGTGTTGGACGACCCGGACTTCCAGGCCGGGCGGGTGACGACGTCGTTCATCGAGGAGCGCCCGCACCTGCTGACCGCCCGCTCCTCCGCGGACCGCGGCACCAAGCTGCTGACCTACCTCGCCGACGTCACCGTGAACAAGCCGCACGGCGAACGCCCCGAGCTGATCGACCCCAGCACCAAGCTGCCGCCGCTGCCCGCCGGTGAACCCGCCGCCGGCTCCCGCCAGCGGCTCGTCGAACTCGGCCCCCAGGGCTTCGCCCGCTGGCTGCGCGAGTCGCCGACCATCGGCATCACCGACACCACCTTCCGCGACGCCCACCAGTCGCTGCTCGCCACCCGGGTGCGCACCAAGGACCTGCTCGCGGTCGCCCCGGTGGTCGCCCGCACCCTGCCCGAACTGCTCTCCCTGGAGTGCTGGGGCGGCGCCACCTACGACGTCGCGCTGCGCTTCCTCGCCGAGGACCCGTGGGAGCGGCTGGCCGCCCTGCGCGAGGCCGTCCCCAACATCTGCCTCCAGATGCTGCTGCGCGGCCGCAACACCGTCGGCTACACCCCGTACCCGACCGAGGTGACCGACGCCTTCGTGCAGGAGGCCGCCGCCACCGGCATCGACATCTTCCGCATCTTCGACGCCCTCAACGACGTCGGCCAGATGCGCCCCGCCATCGACGCCGTACGCGAGACGGGCACCGCGATCGCCGAGGTCGCCCTCTGCTACACCTCGGACCTGTCCGACCCGAACGAGCGCCTGTACACGCTGGATTACTACCTCCGGCTGGCCGAGCAGATCGTCGAGGCGGGCGCCCACGTCCTGGCCGTCAAGGACATGGCCGGCCTGCTGCGCGCCCCGGCCGCAGCCAAGCTCGTCTCGGCGCTGCGCCGCGAGTTCGACCTCCCCGTCCACCTGCACACCCACGACACGGCGGGCGGCCAGCTGGGCACCTACCTGGCCGCGATCCAGGCGGGCGCGGACGCGGTGGACGGCGCGGTCGCCTCGATGGCGGGCACGACCTCGCAGCCGTCGCTGTCGGCGATCGTCGCCGCGACCGACCACTCCGAGCGGCCCACCGGCCTCGACCTCCAGGCCATCGGCGACCTGGAGCCGTACTGGGAGAGCGTCCGCCGCATCTACGCCCCCTTCGAGGCGGGCCTCGCCTCCCCGACCGGGCGCGTCTACCACCACGAGATCCCCGGCGGCCAGCTCTCCAACCTGCGCACCCAGGCCGTCGCGCTCGGCCTCGGCGACCGCTTCGAGGACATCGAGAACCTGTACGCGGCCGCCGACCGCATCCTCGGCCGCCTCGTCAAGGTCACCCCGTCGTCCAAGGTGGTCGGCGACCTCGCCCTGCACCTCGTCGGCGCCGGAGTCACACCGGAGGACTTCGAAGCGGCACCCAACCGGTACGACATCCCCGACTCCGTCATCGGCTTCCTGCGCGGCGAGCTGGGCACCCCGCCCGGCGGCTGGCCGGAGCCCTTCCGTACCAAGGCACTCGAGGGCCGGGCCGACGCCAAGCCCGTACAGGAACTGACGACGGAGGACCGCGAGGGCCTGGCGAAGGAACCGCGCGCGACCCTCAACCGCCTGCTGTTCCCTGGCCCGACCCGCGAGTTCGACACCCACCGCCAGGCCTTCGGCGACACCAGCGTGCTGGACAGCAAGGACTTCTTCTACGGGCTGCGCCCGGGCAAGGAGTACTCCGTCGACCTCGAACCCGGCGTGCGGCTCCTGATGGGGCTGGAGGCCGTCGGCGAGGCCGACGAGCGCGGCATGCGCACCGTGATGTCCACCCTGAACGGCCAGCTCCGGCCCATCCAGGTCCGCGACAAGGCCGCGGCCTCCGACGTGCCGGTGACCGAGAAGGCCGACCGCACCAACCCCGGCCATGTCGCGGCCCCGTTCGCCGGCGTGGTCACCCTCGCGGTCGCCGAGGGCGACGAGGTGGACGCCGGGGCGACGGTGGCCACCATCGAGGCGATGAAGATGGAGGCGGCGATCACGGCCACGAAGGCGGGCCGCGTGAGCCGCCTGGCCATCAACCGCATCCAGCAGGTGGAGGGCGGTGACCTGCTGGTCGAGATCGGCTGACCTGGCGGGAACTTGGCGGGAGGGGACGACGGTTGTCCGTCGTCCCCTCTTTCCGTGTCAGGTTCTCAATTCGCGCCGGGTCGGACCGGTTTGAGGGAGAGGCGGGCGGCGGCCCGTTGGGCGGAGTGGCGTGGGCGTGCCGAATGGCACGTGCGGGGGTCGGCTGACGGCTGGCGGGGTCGGTAGGGCGGCCGGTCTGGGGGTGTCGAGGGGGAAGCCTCGCAGGTCGCGCGGAGGGCACCCGCGGGCCGCGTCCGGTCTCACTCGCGCCAAGCTTCTTGATCGTCGACGCTGAGCTTGTTGACCGCCCGCGCGGGGCGCCTTGACCGGTGGCTCGGGATGCCGTCAGACGAATGTCACCGACACCGGCCCGAGGCCGCTGAAGCGTGCCTCGATCTTCTGGCCCGCGACGACGAAGGGGGCGGTGGTCATCGCGCCGGGCAGGACCAGGTGTCCGGGCTCCAGGGCGGCGTCGAAGTCGGCGAGGGTGTTGGCGAGCCAGGCGATCGCGGCGGCCGGATGGCCCAGCACCTCGCGCCCGCTGCCCGAGGCGACGGGCTCGCCGTCGACGAGCAGGTCGGCGCGGACGGTGGCGAGGTCGGGCGCGTCGGCCAGGGGCGTCCAGGGGCCGTGGACCAGTCCGGCGGAGCTGGCGTTGTCGGCGACGGTGTCGACGAGGGTGATCTGCCAGTCGCGGATACGGCTGTCGACGATCTCCAGGGCGGGCGCGACCGCTTCGGTGGCGTCGAGGACCTCCTCGACGGTGACGTCCGGGCCGCGCAGGGGCCGGGCGAGACGGAAGCAGATCTCCGGCTCGATGCGCGGCCGGCAGTAGTGCGCCGCGAGGACCACGCCCCCGTCGCGGTGGACCATGTCGTCCAGCAGATGACCGAAGTCGGGCTCGCCCACCCCGAGCAGCTGCTGCATCGCCGCCGAGGTCAGCCCGACCTTGTGGCCGACGACGATCGCGCCGTCGGCGAGGCGGCGGGCGACGTTGTCCTGCTGCACGGCGTACGCGTCGGCCAGGTCGAGGCCGGGCAGCAGGGCCGACAGCGGGTCGATCGGGGCCACGTGGTGCTCGGCCTCGCGCAGCAGCCGGGCGGCGTGCGCGCGGTCGTGGACGCTCAGGGGCATGTCGTGCCCCCTGCCGCCATGCGGGCGGCCGCGTCGTGGACCGAGCGGGCGTGCAGCTCGAACAGCGCCACGAGGTCGACCGCGTCGCCGTTGATCTCCCGGTGCACGAACAGTCCGTCGGCGCCGGCCACGGCGTAGGCCGTGAGGGTGTGTACGGCCGCGTCGTCCAGGTCGGGGAACAGGCCGCGGATCACCTCCGAGATCTTCTGGGAGGCGATGTCGCGGACCTGGAGGAACACCGTCCGGCCGCGGGGTTCCGTCGGCCGCCGCTCCAGGGCGAGCATGAGGCCGAGGCGCAGGAAGTCCGGGGCGTCGACCAGTGACTTCGCCACGTTGGCCGCCATGGCGGTGGCCCGTTCCAGCGGGGTGTCCGTCTCCTCGCCCGGGAGTACGACCGCCGTGAGCCAGGTGTCGAAGCTGCGCTCGATGACCGCGGCGATCAGGTCGTCCTTGTCCTTGAAGTGCCAGTAGATCGAGCTGGCGGGCAGTCCGCACTTGGCGCTGACCGCCGCGATCGACGTGCCCTCGTACCCGCGCTCGCCCGCGATCTCGACCGTGGCATCGAGGATGCGCTGGCGCGACTCCACCCCGTTGGCCCGCTTCTTGCGCGTGGTCTGCGGCCCGGTCATGCGATCCACCTTCCTCCAATTGGAGTAGACGCTACAGCAAGCGCTGCAGGCAGCGGCGGCGGACTTCTTGACCCCCGCTCGGCCCTCCAGGATGCTGTGTTGCGACACATGAGATGTGTGCCGTATTGAGCAACTTACGGCTCAGTAATCGCACCATCAGTACTCGTAGCTGTACTTGTAGCAAGCCGAGGAGTGGCCATGGCTCACCAGGTCCGCGCTGTCGTCGCGAAGGGCAAGGGTGCCCCCGTCAGCCTGGAAACGATCGTCGTGCCCGACCCCGGACCGGGGGAGGCACTGGTGAAGATCGAGGCCTGCGGCGTCTGTCACACCGATCTGCACTACCGCGAGGGCGGCATCAACGACGAGTTCCCCTTCCTGCTCGGCCACGAGGCCGCGGGCGTGGTGGAGTCGGTGGGGGAGGGGGTCACGGAGGTCGCCCCCGGTGACTTCGTCATCCTCAACTGGCGTGCCGTGTGCGGGCAGTGCCGGGCCTGTCTGCGCGGCCGCCCCTGGTACTGCTTCAACACCCACAACGCCCAGCAGAAGATGACCCTGCTGGACGGCACCGAGCTGTCCCCGGCGCTGGGCATCGGCGCGTTCGCGGAGAAGACGCTGGTCGCGGCGGGTCAGTGCACCAAGGTCGACCGGGCCGCGTCGGCGGCCGCGGCCGGTCTGCTGGGCTGTGGCGTGATGGCGGGCATCGGCGCCGCCATCAACACGGGCAACGTCGGGCGCGGTGACAGCGTGGCGGTCCTCGGCTGCGGCGGTGTCGGCGACGCGGCGATCGTCGGCTCGAACCTGGCGGGCGCGGCGAAGATCATCGCGGTGGACATCGACGACCGGAAGCTGGCCACCGCCCGCAAGCTGGGCGCGACCCACACCGTCAACTCGCGCGAGACGGACGCGGTCGAAGCCATCCGCGAACTGACCGGCGGCTTCGGCGCCGACGTCGTCATCGAGGCGGTCGGCCGCCCGGAAACGTACCAGCAGGCCTTCTACGCCCGCGACCTGGCCGGCACCGTCGTCCTGGTCGGCGTGCCGACCCCGGAGATGAAGCTGGAGCTGCCGCTGCTGGACGTCTTCGGCCGCGGCGGGGCGCTGAAGTCGTCGTGGTACGGCGACTGCCTGCCCTCCCGGGACTTCCCGATGCTCATCGACCTCTACCTCCAGGGCCGCCTCGACCTGGACGCCTTCGTCACCGAGACCATCGCGCTGGACGACGTCGAGAAGGCCTTCGAGCGGATGCACCACGGCGACGTACTGCGCTCGGTGGTGGTGCTGTGATGACCGCGCGCATCGAACACCTCGTCACCTCGGGGACATTCTCCCTCGACGGCGGCACCTGGGACGTGGACAACAACGTGTGGGTCGTCGGCGACGACCACGAGGTCATCGTCATCGACGCCGCGCACGATGCCGAGACGATCGCGGAGGCGCTCGGCGGCCGGACGGTGCGGGCCATCGTGTGCACGCACGCGCACAACGACCACATCGACGCGGCGCCCGAACTCGCCGCCCGCACCGGCGCCCCGATCCTGCTGCATCCGGACGACCTGGAGCTGTGGAAGCAGACCCATCCCGACCGGGCGCCCGACGGCGAGCTGGCCGACGGCTGGGTCCTCACGGTGGCGGGAGTGGACCTGACCGTGCTGCACACGCCCGGCCACGCCCCCGGCGCGGTCTGCCTGTACGCGCCCGCGCTGTCGGCGCTCTTCAGCGGCGACACCCTCTTCTCGGGCGGCCCGGGGGCCACAGGACGGTCGTACAGCCACTTCCCCACCATCATCGACTCGATCCGGGACAAGCTGCTGACGCTGCCCGGTGACACCGTCGTGCACACCGGTCACGGGGAGACGACCAGGATCGCCGCCGAGGCCCCGCACCTACAGGAGTGGATCGAACGGGGTCACTGACCTCCCGACCTGCACCGAGACGCCGTGAAGCGGTGCCGACCCCTGCCCTGAGCATGTTGCTCATGGTGCTGCAAGTTGCATGACAGGCAACAACGGGCAGGGGTCATCCGGCCCACAGGAACTCCTTGACAAGGGTTCTGGGCCGACCTCAGACTGATGTTGCGCTTACCGCAATCCGTTTCGCTATACGCACCGAGGTGTCATGATGATTCCCGCGTGCCGACTCGTGGATCTTCCGCGAGGTGAGGCCTTCCGGCTCGACATCGACCCGCCGGTCTCGGTGTTCCACACCGACGACGGCGAGCTCTTCGCCATCGACGACACCTGCACCCATCAGGACGCCTCGCTCGCCGACGGCTGGCTGGAGGGCTGCGAGGTGGAATGCCCGCTGCACGCCTCGAAGTTCGACCTGCGCACCGGTGCCGTGGACGCCCCGCCGGCCAAGCTCCCGGTCCGCACCCACGAGGTCGTCGTCGAGGACGGCATGATCTACGTCCAGGTGTCCACCGACGCCCCCAACCTGCCGCCCTGCATCGCCTCCCGGCTCGCCGGAGGTCCCGCGTGAGGACGGTGGCCGTGGTCGGCGCCTCGCTGGCCGGTCTCTCGGCGGCGCGCTCGTTGCGCAAGCAGGGCTACGACGGACGGCTCGTCGTCATCGGCGACGAGACCCACCGGCCGTACGACAGGCCCCCGTTGTCCAAGGAGTTCCTGGCCGGCACGCTCGGCGAAGCGGATCTCGTGCTGGAGACGGACGAGGAGGACCTGGGCGCCGAATGGCTGCTCGGCACCCGCGCCACCGGACTCGACCGCACGGCCCGCGCCGTCCGGCTCGGCGACGGGCGGGAGGTCCGCGCCGACGGCATCGTCATCGCCACCGGCGCCGCGGCCCGCGCACTGCCCGGCTCCGAGGGCCTGGCCGGCGTGCACACCCTGCGCACCCTGGACGACGCCCGCGCCCTGCGCGACGAACTCGCCCGCGGCGGACGGCTGGTGGTGATCGGCGGCGGTTTCATCGGCGCCGAGGTCGCCTCCACGGCGTACGCCCTGGGCCTGGACGTGACGGTGATCGAGGCCGCCCCGACACCGCTCGCTGGACCCCTGGGCGAGACCATGGGCGCCGTCGTCTCCGGACTCCATGCCGACCACGGCGTACGGCTGTTGTGCGGTGTCGGCGTCAAGGGACTCAGCGGCGAGCAGCGCGTCGACGCCGTCCTGATGGAGGACGGCCGCACCGTCCCCGCGGACATCGTCGTCGTCGGCGTGGGGGCCCGCCCGTGCGTGGAGTGGCTGGAAGGCTCCGGCGTCACCCTCGACAACGGCGTCAAGTGCGGCGCCGACGGCCGCACCAGCCTGGCCGGCGTGGTCGCGGTCGGCGACTGCGCCAACTGGTACGACCCCCGGGCCGGCGCACACCGTCGCGTCGAGCACTGGACCGGCGCGCGCGAGCGCCCCGACGCCGCCATCGCCACGCTGCTCGCGGGCGGTGCGGTGGAACCGGGCGTGCCCCGGCCGCCGTACTTCTGGTCCGACCAGTACGGCGTGAAGATCCAGTTCGCCGGTCATGCGGCCGGCGCCGACAGCGTGACGGTCGAGGAGGGCGCCGCGGACGACCGCAACGTCCTCGCCGTCTACCGGCGTGCCGGGAACCCGGTCGCCGTGCTCGGGCTGAACCAGCCGCGGCTGTTCACCCGCTGGCGCAAGCAGCTCGCCGCCACGTCTTGACACCGCGGATGCGGCATCCCATGCTGCGGTTCACATAGGTTTCAAATAGCACGCAAAGTTGCGCCATGAGCAACGATGGTGTGCATCATCCCAACGCCGTCCGGAGTCGCTCTTCCCGGCGCGTGAATGACCCCTCCACGACGTTTCCCGAGGAGTGCACCGTGACCTCGACCAGCCTGCCGGACAGCCTGATCGCCACCCTTCCCGGCTCCTCCTACACGGATCCGGCGATCTTCGCCCAGGAGCAGGAGCGCATTTTCGAGACCATGTGGTTCTGCGCCGTGCGCTCGTCCGACCTGGCGAAGCCGGGCGCCTTCCGCACCGTCGACGTGGGCCGCGAGAGCATCCTCGTCACCCGCGCCCGGGACAACTCGATACGCGCCTACTTCAACGTCTGCCGGCACCGCGGGGCCAGGCTCTGCACCGAGGAGTCGGGCGAGGTCAAGCGCGCCTTCCAGTGTCCCTACCACGCCTGGACCTACGGCCTGGACGGCAAGCTCGTCGCGGCGCCCAACCTCACCAAGATGCCCGACGTCGGCCGCACCGAGTACGGCCTGGTGAGCGTGGCCGTCCGGGAATGGCTCGGCTACGTCTGGGTGTGCCTCGCGGAGAACCCGCCCTCCTTCGAGGAGGACGTCATCGGCGCGATCGTCGAGCGGCTCGGCGACGTCGAGTCGATCGAGCGCTACGACATCGACAACCTCTCGGTGGGCAAGCGGATCGTCTACGACGTGCAGGCCAACTGGAAGCTCATCATCGAGAACTTCATGGAGTGCTACCACTGCGCCACGATCCACCCCGAACTCACCGAGGTGCTCCCGGAGTTCGCGGACGGTTACGCGGCCCAGTACTACGTCGGCCACGGCGCCGAGTTCGGCGAGGAGGTCCAGGGCTTCACCGTCGACGGCAGCGAGGGACTCGACCGCATCCCGGGCGTCGCGGACGACCAGGACCGCCGCTACTACGCGATCACCGTCAAGCCGCAGGTCTTCATCAACCTCGTCCCGGACCATGTGATCTTCCACCGGATGTACCCGGTGGCCGTCGACCGCACGGTCGTCGAGTGCGACTGGCTCTACCTCCCGCACGTCGTCGAGAGCGGCAAGGACGTCAGCCGGTCCGTGGAGCTGTTCCACCGCGTCAACCAGCAGGACTTCGACGCATGCGAACGTACGCAGCCCGGAATGGGCTCCCGGATGTACGCCAAGGGCGGCGTGCTGGTGCCGAGCGAGCACCACATCGGAGCCTTCCACGACTGGGTGAACGAGCGCCTGGGCATCACCCAGGGGTGAGTCAGCCCAGGTAGCCCATGCGGTGGCTGATCTCCTCGGCACCCTTGATCAGCACCGGGGCGAGCTCGCGCATCCGCTCCTCCGTGAAGCGGTAGGAGGGGCCGGAGGCGGTGACCGCCGCGATGACCTCGCCGTCCCGGTCGAGGACCGGCGCGGCCATGGCGTGCAGGCCGATCTCCAGCTCCTCCTTGGTCCAGGCGTACCCGGCCTCGCGCACCTCGGCGAGGGTCTTCTCGAGCTTCGCCTTCGAGGTGATGGTGTGCGGCGTGACCTTCTTCAGGCCCGCCTCGGCCAGCAGCGCGGCGCGCTCCTTGGCCGGCAGGTATGCCAGCAGGACCTTGCCGCTCGACGTCGCGTGCAGCGGGGTCAGCTGGCCGACCCAGTTGTGCGCGGTGACCGCCGCGGGGCCGCGCACCTGGTAGAGGTTGATCGCGTAGTGCTCCTGCAGCACCGCGATGTTGACCGTCTCGCCGATCTCCTCGGCGAGGCGCTCGCACACCGGGCGGCCCTGCTGCGTGATGTCGATGCGTCCCGTGACCGCGCCGGCGAGGCGTACGATGCCGAAGCCGAGCCGGTACTTGCCGCGCTCACCCGCCTGTTCCACCAGGCCACGGGCCTCCAAGGCGCCGAGCAGGCGGAAGGCGGTGGACTTGTGAACATCGATCTCGGCGGCCACCTCGCTGACCCCGGCCTCGCCACGCTGGGCCAGGATCTCGAGGACGCTGATGGCTCGGTCGACCGACTGCACTCCGCCGGCCTGCGAATTTGACGTTTCGTTGTCTTGGCTGTGGTTGCTCACAGCGAAACTATACGCGCAGTAAACAACACCCTTGCAAGTAACCGAGTCGAAACGAAGGCCACGTAAGTTGCGTGGCTCGCAACCTAGTGCGTATAGCGCTACTGGTACTAGCATGCCTCGCGTATCTACGGCGCGAGCGAGACGAGGCACCATGGCTCCCCTGCAATACGACTTCGTCATCGTCGGCGGCGGTTCGGCCGGCAGTGCACTGGCGAACAGACTCTCCGCGGACCCGGCCAACAAGGTCCTGGTCCTGGAGGCCGGCCGGTCCGACTATCCGTGGGACGTCTTCATCCACATGCCCGCGGCGCTGACGTATCCGATCGGCAGCCGGTTCTACGACTGGAAGTACGAGTCGGAGCCCGAGCCGCACATGGGCGGCCGGCGCGTCTACCACGCGCGCGGCAAGGTGCTGGGCGGTTCCAGCAGCATCAACGGCATGATCTTCCAGCGCGGCAACCCCATGGACTACGAGCGCTGGGCCGCCGACCCCGGTATGGAGACCTGGGACTACGCGCACTGTCTCCCCTATTTCCGGCGCATGGAGAACTGTCTGGCGGCCGACCCCGACGACGAGTTCCGCGGCCACGACGGCCCCCTCGTCCTCGAGCGCGGCCCGGCCACCAACCCGCTGTTCGGCGCCTTCCTCAAGGCCACCGAGGAGGCGGGCTACGCCCCCACCGACGACGTCAACGGCTACCGCCAGGAGGGCTTCGCGAAGTTCGACCGCAACGTCCACCGCGGACGTCGGCTGTCGGCCTCGAAGGCGTACATCAAGCCCGTCAGGAAGCGCCCGAACCTGACCATCAAGACCCGCGCCTTCGTCACCCGCGTCCTGTTCGAGGGCAAGAAGGCCGTCGGCGTCGAGTACCAGCGCGGCAAGGGCGCCCCGCAGCAGGTGCGCGCCAAGGAGGTCATCCTCTGCGGCGGCGCGATCAACTCCCCGCAGCTGCTGCAGCTGTCCGGCGTCGGCAACGCGGAGGAGCTGCGCGCCCTCGGCATCGACGTCGTGCACGACCTGCCGGGCGTCGGCGAGAACATGCAGGACCACCTCGAGGTCTACATCCAGTACGCCTGCAAGCAGCCCGTCTCGATGCAGCCGTATCTGGCGAAGTGGCGTGCCCCCTTCATCGGCCTGCAGTGGCTGTTCCGGAAGGGCCCGGCGGCGACCAACCACTTCGAGGCCGGCGGCTTCGCCCGCAGCAACGAGGACGTGGACTACCCCAACCTGATGTTCCACTTCCTGCCGATCGCGGTCCGCTACGACGGCTCGGTGCCCGCGGGCGGACACGGCTACCAGGTCCACGTGGGCCCGATGTACTCCGACGCGATCGGCTCCGTGAAGATCAAGAGCAAGGACCCGCGCGAGCACCCGGCGCTGCGCTTCAACTACCTCTCCACCGAGCAGGACCGCCGTGAGTGGGTCGAGGCGATCCGGGTGGCCCGCAAGCTCCTCAACCAGCCCGCCCTGGCCCCCTACAACAACGGGGAGGTCTCGCCCGGACCGTCCGTCGAGACCGACGAGGAGATCCTCGACTGGGTCGCCAAGGACGGCGAGACGGCCCTGCACCCGTCCTGCACCTGCAAGATGGGCCCCGCCAGCGACGAGATGTCCGTCGTCGACCCCACGAGCATGCGGGTGCACGGCGTGGAGGGTCTGCGCGTGGTCGATGCGTCGGTGATGCCGTACGTCACCAACGGCAACATCTACGCACCGGTGATGATGGTCGCCGAGAAGGCCGCCGACCTGATCCTCGGCAAGGAGCCCCTCGCCCCGTCGAAGGCCGCGTACTACCGCCTCCGCGACGCCGAGACGCAGGCCGGGTAGACCTTGGGCGCCGCAGGACTGAGGGCGCTGCTGAACAGCGTCCGCTACGAGGTGCTGCCCGCGAGGGCGACCGAGGAGAAGGTCCTCGCCCATGTCCCGCGCGACGTCGTGGTCACGATCACGGCGTCGCCGGTCAAGGGCCTGGAGCCGACGCTCGCTCTCACCGAGCGCCTGGCGGCGCAGGGCTACCGCGTCGTCCCGCACGTGCCCGCGCGGCTGCTGCGGGACGACGCGCACCTCAAGGAGGTCGCGGGCCGGCTGCGCGAGGCGGGCGTGGACGACGTCTTCGTACCGGCGGGCGACGCGGACCCGCCGGCCGGGTCCTTCGAGGGCGCCCTGCCGGTGCTGCGCCGCCTGAGCGAGCTGGGCGGGCCGTTCGCGGACGTCGGCATCACGGGCTACCCCGAGAGCCATCCCCTCATCCACGACGACCTCACCATCCAGGCGATGTGGGACAAGCGCGCGCACGCCACGTACATCGTGAGCAACCTGTGCTTCGACCCGCGGGTGCTGGGGGAGTGGATCGCCCGGATCCGGCGCCGGGACGTCTCCCTGCCCGTGTATCTGGGCGTGGCGGGACCCGTGCAGCGGACGAAGCTGCTCGCCATGGCCACGAAGATCGGCGTGGGGGAGTCGACACGCTTCCTGACGAAGCACGCGTCCTGGTTCCTGCGGTTCGCGGCGCCCGGCGGCTACTCACCCGAGAAGCTCCTGACCCGCACCGAGGAGACCCTGGACGCGCCCTCGGCCGGGGTGGCGGGCCTGCACCTGTTCACGTTCAACCAGATCGCCGAGACGGAGGCGTGGCGCCGGGCGCTGCTGGACCGGCTCGTAGGCTGAGGCCGTGGAGATACTGCCGCCGACGGTGGCGCGGGTGGCCTGCGCGGCGCCCTGGGTCGTGCCGGCGGCGGGCGCCGTCGCCTACGGTGCCGGGAGCGCGGACGCGCTGTCCTGGTGCGCTGCCGCGATCGTCGTCGCCTTCTGCGCGATGCTCACCGTCCGCGGCTACCGGGTCGGCGTGCGCTGCGAGGCCGATCGGCTCGTGGTGCGGGGACTGCTGTGGACCCGGGCGATTCCGCGGCAGCGGATCGAGGCGGTCACGGACTTTCCCGCGGTCCGTTGGCGGACGGCCGCGGGCCGCAGCCGGTGGACGCCGGTCACGGCCTTCATGAGCGGTGGCGGCGAGTTGGCCTCGCTGCGGGAGGCCAAGGTGCAGTGCGTGGCACGGCTGCGGCGCTGGGCCCGGCGTTCCGGGTGAGCCGGGCGGTCGTACACGATCGCCGTATACGACGAAGGGCGGGCCGGTGATCCGGCCCGCCCTTCGTCGTGGCTCCGCTCAGCGGAAGACCACCGTGCGGTTGCCGTCCACCATCACCCGGCTCTCGCTGTGCCACTTCACCGCGTGTGCCAGGACCTGGGCCTCGACGTCCCGGCCGACGGTTACCAGCTCGCCGGGGTCGAGGGAGTGGTCGACGCGGACCACGTCCTGTTCGATGATCTGGCCCTCGTCGAGGTCCGAGGTCACGTAGTGCGCGGTGGCGCCGACGAGCTTCACGCCGCGGTCGTAGGCCTGGACGTAGGGGCGTGCGCCCTTGAAGCTGGGCAGGAAGGAGTGGTGGATGTTGATCGCACGGCCCTCCAGCTGCTTGCACAGGTCGTCGGAGAGGACCTGCATGTAGCGGGCCAGCACCACCAGGTCGACGTCCAGCTCGCGCACCAGCTCCAGCAGGCGCGCCTCGGCCTCCGGCTTGGTCTCCTTGGTCACCGGGATGTGGTGGAAGGGGATGCCGTAGGTCTCGGCCAGCCCCTCGAAGTCGCGGTGGTTGGAGACGATCGCCGGGATCTCGATGTTGAGGGCGCCGGTGCGCCGGCGGAAGAGAAGGTCGTTCAGGCAGTGCCCGAACTTGGACACCATGATGAGCGTGCGGGTCGGGGTCGAGGCGTCCCACAGCTTCCAGGAGATGCGGTAGGCCTCGGCGACAGGGCCGAATCGGTAACGCAGAGTTTCCAGATCCGCGTTTGGATCGGAAACGTCGAAGTGGACCCTCATGAAGAAACGACCCTGGAGTCGATCATCGAACTGCTGGCTTTCCAGGATGTTGCCCGAGTTGCGGACGAGGAAGCCGCTCACGGCGTGGACCAGTCCCGCGCTGTCGGGACAGGAGAGAGTGAGGACGTACTCACGGCCGGGCTGGGGACGAGGGGACATGGGCGGCCTCCGTCGGTGCGTATTGCACAACAGGGTGAGCGATACGCAACATCGTCGGCGCGGTGCCCCTCGCGGTCAAGGGTGGCCGGGCAACTGCTCGCAATGTGAAATCGTCATCCGCCAACCACTTGACGTATGTGTGCGCTTTCGCCAGGGTGTTCCACCACAAGCAATTGAATGCACGATGCGCAACGCATTTCAGCTGAAGGGCTTGGCGCGTGGCAGATCTGTATGTGGCCGGTGAATGGCGGGATCCGGTGGCCGGAGGCCTCCGGGAGATCCGATGTCCCGCCGACGGCACGCTCTCCGCGACCGTATCGGAAGGGACACGTCCCGACTCCGAGGCGGCGATCGCCGCGGCCCGCCGTGCCTTCGACGAGGGCCCCTGGCCCCACACCCCCGAGCGCGAGCGCGGCGCCCTGCTGCTGCGCACCGCCGACATCCTCGAGCGCGACGCGAAGGAGTTCGCCCGCGCCGAGTCGCTGGACACCGGCAAGCGGCTGGTGGAGAGCGAGTACGACATCGCCGACGTCGTCTCCTGCTTCCGCTACTACGGCGGACTGGGCGGCACCGACGCGGGTCGTGTGATCGACACCGGACGGGACGACGCCATCAGCCGCGTCGTCTACGAGCCGATCGGCGTCTGCGGGCTGATCACCCCGTGGAACTACCCTCTGCTGCAGGCCAGTTGGAAGGTCGCCCCGGCGCTTCTCGCGGGCAACACGATCGTCCTCAAGCCCAGCGAGCTCACCCCCTCCACCTCCATCCTGCTCATCAAGGCGCTGGAGGAGGCCGGACTGCCCGCCGGCGTCGCCAACCTCGTCCTGGGCACCGGGCCCGAGGTCGGCGCCCCGCTCTCCGAGAGCCCGGACGTCGACATGGTCTCCTTCACCGGCGGCCTGGAGACCGGCAAGCGGATCATGGCCACCGCCGCGGCGAGCGTGAAGAAGGTGGCGCTGGAGCTCGGCGGCAAGAATCCCAACGTCGTCTTCGCCGACGCCGACTTCGAGACGGCCGTGGACATGGCCCTCACGGCCGTCTTCCTGCACTCCGGGCAGGTCTGCTCGGCCGGCGCCCGGCTGATCGTCGAGGACTCGATCCACGACCGCTTCGTCGACGAGGTCGTCCGCCGGGCCCGGCAGATCCGCCTGGGCGGCCCCTTCGACCCCGAGGCCGAGACCGGCGCGCTGATCTCCGCACAGCACCTCGCGAAGATCGAGGCGTACGTCGCAGCCGGCATCGCCGAAGGCGCCGTACTGCGCTGCGGCGGTGAGCGGCCGGACGACCCGGCCCTCGCCAACGGCCACTACTACCCGCCGACCGTGCTCGCCGAGTGCACCCAGGGCATGAGCGTGGTGCACGAGGAGTCCTTCGGGCCCGTCCTGACTGTCGAGCGCTTCACCGACGAGGACGACGCCGTACGCATTGCCAACGACACCGAGTACGGACTCGCCGGAGCCGTCTGGACGCAGGACGCCGGCAAGGCCCAGCGCCTCGCCCGGCGGCTGCGCCACGGCACCGTATGGATCAACGACTACCACCCCTATGTGCCGCAAGCGGAATGGGGTGGCTTCGGGCACTCGGGCGTGGGCAGGGAGCTGGGACCCTCCGGCCTGAACGAATACCGAGAGCCCAAGCACGTCTGGCAGAACATCCAACCCCGGCCGCAGCACTGGTTCCGCGGCTGAACGCCGAAAAGAGGTCGAACGTGACCCCCACACAGACCGAGGTGGCGCAGCGGCGCGGCACCCCTCAGGACTCGGACGGCACCGCCGTCATATCCGTGCGCAATCTGTGGAAGGTGTTCGGGCCGAAGGCCGACCGGGTGCCGGAATCGGAGGAGCTGTGCGGCCTCAGCCGCCGCGAGCTCATGGACCGCACCGGATGCACCGCCGCCGTACGCGACGTCAACTTCGAGGTCGCGCCCGGCGAGGTCTTCGTCGTCATGGGCCTGTCCGGCTCCGGCAAGTCCACCCTGGTGCGATGTCTGACCCGGCTGATCGAACCCACCTCCGGTGAGGTCGTCTTCGAGGGCCAGGACATCCGCCAGGCGGACGACAAGCGGCTGCGCGAACTGCGCCGCAGCAAGTTCTCCATGGTCTTCCAGCACTTCGGGCTGCTGCCCCACCGCCGCGTGGTGGACAACGTCGCCTTCGGCCTGGAGATCCGCGGCATGGGCCGGGCCGAGCGCACCAAGCGGGCCCTGGAGGTCGTCGAACTGGTCGGCCTCGCCGGCTACGAGAACTCCTACCCCGACCAGCTCTCCGGCGGCATGCAGCAACGCGTCGGCCTCGCCCGGGCGCTGGCGGGCGATCCGGACGTGCTCTTCTTCGACGAGCCGTTCTCCGCTCTGGACCCGCTCATCCGCCGCGACATGCAGAACGAGGTCATCCGGCTGCACCACGAGGTCGGCAAGACCATGGTCTTCATCACCCACGACCTCTCCGAGGCCCTCAAGCTCGGCGACCGCATCCTGATCATGCGCGACGGCAAGATGGTCCAGTGCGGCACCGGCGACGAACTCGTGGGCGCCCCCGCCGACGACTACGTCCGCGAGTTCGTCAAGGACGTGCCGCGCGGCGACGTCCTCACCCTCAAGTGGATCATGCGGGCGCCGGAGGACGGCGACGACCTCGACGGCCCCGAGCTGGGCCCGGACGTCGTGGTCAAGGAGGCCACCCGGGTCGTCCTGGCCGCCGACAAGCCGGTCAAGGTCGTCGAGAACGGCAAGCTGCTCGGCATCGTCGGCGACGAGGAGATCCTCGCGGTGGTCGCCGGGCACGAAGGCGGCGCGTGATGACCGTCGCCATAGAGAAACCCGAGAAAACAGACGCCGTAGAAAAGGCCGCGCCCGCCAAGAGCGGGCGCAAGGTCAGCCGGCCCATGGTCATCGGCGCCATCCTCGTCGTCTGGCTGGTGCTGTTCGCCCTCCTGCGCGGCAAGCAGACCCTGACCCTCGCGGTGGCCGACCTGACCGACCTGCACCGGTCGATCAACGACTTCAACGACTCCATCGGCGCCAACCGCAACTCCAACCCGCTCTTCCTGTACTTCTTCAACGAGATCCGGCTGGTCATCGACAACCTGGTGACCTTCGTCCAGCACCTGATCTCCCAGCCCTCCGGGGCCCGCCCGGTCCCGCAGATCGGCTGGCTCGGCGTCGTCGGCCTCGCCGGATTCGTCTCCTGGGCCGTGGGCAACTGGAAGGTCGCCCTGCTGGCCGTGGCCGGCTTCACCTTCTTCGGGCTGCAGGGGCTGTGGCAGGCGAGCATGGACACCCTCGCCCTCACCCTGTCCGCGGTGTTCGTGGCCCTGCTGTTCGCGATCCCGCTGGGGGTGTGGGCCGGGCTGTCGGACCGGTTCAACCGGATCATCACGCCCTTCCTGGACTTCATGCAGACGATGCCGACCATGGTCTACCTGGCGCCGCTGACCCTGTTCTTCCTCATCGGCGGCGCGTCCGCGACCATCGCCACCGTGATCTACGCGGCCCCGCCGACGATCCGCATCACGGCGCACGCCATCCGCAACGTGTCCAAGACGACCGTCGAGGCGGCCGACTCCCTGGGCGCCACACGCCGCCAGTCGCTGCTGAAGGTCCTGCTGCCGATGTCCAAGCGGACCGTCGTGATGGGCGTCAACCAGACCATCATGGCCGCCCTGGCCATGGTGACCATCGCCGCCCTGATCAACGCACCCGGCCTCGGCGTGAACGTCCTGCAGGCACTGCAGTCGCTCGACGTCGGCACGGCCTTCAACGCCGGCCTCGCCATCGTCATCATGGCGATCGTGCTGGACCGGGTCACCACCGCGGCCAGCGCCCGCCAGGAGCACGCACGCAACTCCAAGAACCGCCTCGAGAAGTGGCGCACGCCGCTGCTGGGCGCCGGCGCCCTGGTCACCGTGGTCCTGATCTACCTCTCGCACACCTACCTGTGGGCGGCCGACTTCCCCGGTGACGGCACCGTCGGCACCCACATCGCGAGCGCGACGGACACCGCGGCCACCTGGGTGCAGGACAACCTGTCGGGCCTGACCAACGCCTTCCGCGACGCCATCACCAACGGCCTGCTCAACCCGTTCCAGACGCTGCTCACCGACTCCCCGTGGTGGCTCGTCGGCGCGGTGCTGGTCGCCCTGGCCGTGGTGCTCGGCGGCTGGAAGAGCGGGATCACCACGGCCGTGTGCGTGGGCCTGCTGGTCGCCACCGGCGTGTGGTCGGACGCCATGACCACGCTGGCCTCGACGCTGGTGGCCACGGTGCTCGTGATGATCCTCGGCATCGTCTTCGGGGTGTGGATGGGCCGCAGCATGGTGGCCGACCGAGCGATCCGGCCCACCCTGGACGCGGCCCAGGTCATGCCGCCGTTCGTCTATCTCGTGCCGTTCCTCGCGCTGTTCGGTGCCACCCGGTTCACGGCCATCGTCGCCGCGATCGTCTACGGGGCGCCCGTCGCCATGAAGATCATCGCCGACGGGATCCGGGCCGTGCCCGAGACCACCGTGGAAGCGGCCACCTCCGCCGGGTGCAACACCTGGCAGATCATCACCAAGGTTCAACTGCCGATGTCACGCAGTGCCCTGACACTCGCCACCAACCAGGGCCTGATCTACGTGCTGTCGATGGTTGTTGTGGGCGGCCTGGTAGGCGCGGGCGCCCTCGGCTACGACGTCGTGGCCGGATTCTCGCAGGGAGAGCTGTACGGCAAGGGGCTGGCGGCAGGACTCGCCATCGTACTGCTCGGAGTCATGTTCGACCGGATCACTCAGGCAGCGGCGCGACGCGCGGGCGCTTAAGGAGCACGACACCATGGCAAGACACTGGCGAGCCGGCGCGGCCGGCCTGGCCGTCCTCGGCCTCACCCTCACCGCGTGCGGCGGGGCGAAGGTCGGCGACTCGGGTTCGGACAGCGCGGACAGCTCGGGCAAGTGCGGCACGTTCAACCTCGCGGTCAACCCCTGGGTGGGCTACGAGGCCGACGCGGCCGTCGTCGCGTACGTCGCGCAGCACGAGCTCGGCTGCACGGTCAACAAGAAGAACCTGAAGGAAGAGATCGCCTGGCAGGGCTTCGGCACCGGCGAGGTCGACGCGGTCCTGGAGAACTGGGGCCACGCCGACCTGGTGAAGAAGTACATCGACCAGCAGAAGACCGCCGTGGACGCCGGCCAGACCGGCAACAAGGGCATCATCGGCTGGTACGTGCCGCCGTGGCTGGCCAAGGCGCACCCCGACATCCTCGACTACAAGAACCTCAACAAGTACGCCTCGAAGTTCAAGACGTCCGAGTCGGGCGGCAAGGGCCAGCTCCTGGACGGCGACCCGTCCTACGTCACCAACGACGCGGCGCTGGTGAAGAACCTGAAGCTGAACTTCAAGGTGGTGTACGCGGGCAGCGAGGCCGCCCTGATCACGGCCTTCCGCGACGCCGAGAAGAACAAGAAGTGGGTCATCGGCTACTTCTACGAGCCGCAGTGGTTCCTGTCCGAGGTCCCGCTGAAGAAGGTCAGCCTGCCCGCGTACAAGGACGGCTGCGACGCGGATGCGGCCAAGGTCGCCTGCGACTACCCCGTCTACAACCTCAACAAGATCGTCAGTGCGAAGTTCGCCAAGTCGGGCAGCCCCGCCTACAACCTGGTGAAGAACTTCAACTGGACGAACGACGACCAGAACGAGGTCGCCAAGTACATCGCCCAGGACAAGCTGTCCGACGATGCGGCGGCCAAGAAGTGGGTCGAGGCCAACAAGGACAAGGTCGACGCCTGGATCAAGTGACCGAGTCCACGAGCCGGTCGAACATGCCCGGCGGGCGGTGTGCGCAGGCGCGCGCCGCCCGCCGGGCATTTCCGTGTTCCGGGCCATTCTCCGAGGTCACGGACCCCTTGACACCGTTCCTGTGCAGTGAGCGGCAGTCCGCGCACTGGCACGCCCCGAACGGTTTTGGGCGCACTGGTCATCCGCTTTCGCATCCTGGGCGGCGACACGAATCCTGTCCGTGGTCCGAGCCGGGCGGGCGGAGTCCCTCACGACCCGGCCAATTGAGTACGGCCAGAGGCGACGGGGAGGCCCTGAACCATCCCTCTGGTGGAGCAGGGGCCCCGCACGCTGGCGCCGCACTCGGCGTCCCGGATCGCGCTGCCACGCTAACCCGCGCTCCGCCCAGTGCCACAAGCTCGTGAGCGGACCATCACACGATCTAGCTAAACGGTCCTCATGCACACTCCGCGCCGAGCAGTTGCCACCCCTTGACACCCCTTCCCGCGACAGGCACATTGAGTTGCGCAACCTGAATCACGTTGCGCAGAAAGCAACTGGCTGGTTTTGATTTCGGAGGTGCGGCGATGGCGGGACCCCGAGTGGTGATCATCGGAGCGGGTGTCGTGGGAGCGGCCCTCGCGGACGAGATCTCCGCACGAGGCTGGACCGAAGTGACCGTGGTCGACCAGGGCCCGCTCCCCGCGACCGGGGGGTCCACGTCACACGCCCCGGGCCTGGTCTTCCAGACGAACTCGTCCAAGACCATGACCGAGCTGGCCCGCTACACCGTCGAGAAGTTCTGCTCCCTCGACGTCGACGGCAAGCCCTGCTTCCTGCAGGTCGGCGGCCTCGAAGTGGCGACCACCCCCGAGCGCCTGGCGGAGCTGCACCGCCGCCACGGCTGGATCACCGCCTGGGGCATCGAGGCCCGGCTGCTGAGCGCCGACGAGTGCGTCGAGCAGCACCCGCTGGTCAACCGCGACAAGGTCCTCGGCGGCCTGCTGGTCCCGACCGACGGCCTCGCCAAGGCGGTCCTCGCCGTCGAGGCGCAGATCCGCCGGGCCACCGAGCGAGGCGTCACGTTCCGTCCCCGCCACGAGGTCCTGGACGTCCTGCAGGCCGACGGCCGCGTCACCGGCGTCCTCACCGACCAGGGCGAGATCGCGGCCGACATCGTGGTGTGCTGCGCCGGCATCTGGGGCCCGAAGATCGCCCGCATGGCCGGCATGAACCTCCCGCTGACCCCGCTCGCCCACCAGCTCGCCTGGACCGGCCCGATCCCGGCGCTCGCGGGCCAGACCGAGGAGGCGGTCCGGCCGATCCTGCGCCACCAGGACGCCGACCTCTACTACCGCGACCGCTTCGACGGCATCGGCATCGGCTACTACGGCCACCGCCCCATGCCCATCACCGCCGACGAGATCCTCTCCTTCGACGAGGCCGAGTCCATGCCCTCGGTCCTGAAGTTCACCGAGGACGACTTCGCCGACGCCTGGACGGAAACGCAGTCCCTCCTGCCCTCCACGAAGGAGGCGAAGGTCGAGGAGGGCATCAACGGCCTCTTCTCCTTCACCACCGACAACTACCCGCTGCTCGGCGAGTCGAGGGACGTCAAGGGCTTCTGGGTCGCCGAGGCGGTGTGGGTCACGCACTCCGCGGGCGTGGGCCGGGCGATGGCCGAATGGCTGGTCGACGGCTACTGCTCCTCCTTCGACCTGCACGAGTGCGACGTCAACCGCTTCGAGCCGCACCAGCTGACCCCCGAGTACGTCCTGGCCCGCGACTGCCAGAACTTCGTCGAGGTCTACGACATCCTCCACCCGCTGCAGCCCTCGGGTAAGCCGCGGCCGATCCGCAAGAGCCCCTTCTACGCCCGCCAGCAGGAGCACGGCGCCTTCTTCCTGGAGGCGGGCGGCTGGGAGCGCCCGCAGTGGTACGAGGCCAACGCCTCGCTCGTCGAGGGCCGCAACATCCCCACCCCCAACGACTGGGCCGCGCAGTACTGGTCGCCCATCGTCGGCGCGGAGGCCCAGCGCACCCGCGAGACCGTCGCCCTGTACGACATGACGGCCCTCAAGCGCCTCGAGGTCAGCGGCCCCGGTGCCGCCGACTTCCTGGAGGGCCTGGTCACCGGCAAGGTCGCCAAGTCGGTCGGCTCGGTGACGTACACACTGCTGCTCGACCACGACGGCGGCATCCGCAGCGACATCACCGTCGCCCGCCTGGCCCGCGACCTCTTCCAGGTCGGCGCCAACGGCAACCTCGACCTCGACTGGTTCACCCGCCACCTGCCCGCCGACGGCACGGTTCAGGTCCGCGACATCACCCCCGGCACCTGCTGTATCGGCCTGTGGGGCCCGCTGGCCCGCAAGGTCCTGCAGCCGCTGACGGACGAGGACTTCACCAACGACGGCCTGAAGTACTTCCGCGCCAAGAGCGCCCACATCGGCAGCGTGCCGGTGACCGCGATGCGCCTGTCGTACGTCGGTGAGCTGGGCTGGGAGATCTACACCACCGCCGACCTGGGCGAGAAGCTGTGGGACACCTTGTGGGCGGCGGCCGAGCCGCTCGGCGGCATCATCGCCGGCCGCGGCGCCTTCAACAGCCTGCGCCTGGAGAAGGGCTACCGCTCCTTCGGCACCGACATGACCTACGAGCACGACGCGTACGAGGCCGGTGTGGGCTTCGCCGTGAAGCCCGACAAGGGCGACTTCGTCGGCAAGGAGGCGCTGGAGCGCCGCAATGCCGACGTCAAGCGCAAGCTGACGTGCCTGACGATCGCCGACCCGCACTCGGTCGTCCTGGGCAAGGAGCCGGTGTACGACGGTGAGCACGCGGTCGGCTATGTCACCAGCGCGGCGTACGGCTACACGATCGGCAAGGGGATCGCCTACGCGTGGCTCCCGGCCGAGCTCGCCACGCCCGGAACCACCCTCCAGATCGGCTACTTCGACCAGCGCTTCGAGGCGGTCGTGGCCGAGGAGCCCCTGTTCGACCCGACGATGTCCCGACTTCGTGGCTAGCCCTCAAGAAGGAGCACCGCAGGTGACCGCACAACTTCTCGACGGCAAGGCGACCGCCGCCGACATCCGTCGTGAACTCGCCGAGCGAGTGGCCAAGTTGACGGCCACCGGCGGCCGTCCGCCGGGCCTGGGCACCGTTCTGGTCGGCGACGACCCGGGCAGTCGTGCCTACGTCGCCGGCAAGCACCGCGACTGCGCCCAGGTCGGCATCGCCTCCATCCGCCGGGACCTGCCCGCGGGCGCGAGTCAGCAGCAGGTCGAGGACGTCATCGACGAGCTCAACGCCGACCCGGCCTGCACCGGCTACATCGTCCAACTCCCGCTCCCGCGGCACCTGGACGCCAACGCCGTACTGGCCCGCATGGACCCGGCCAAGGACGCCGACGGACTGCACCCGGTCAACCTCGGCCGGCTCGTCCTCGGCACCGAGGCGCCGCTGCCGTGCACCCCGCGCGGGATCGTCGAGCTGCTGCGCCGCTACCAGGTGCCGATCGCCGGAGCCAGGGTCTGTGTGATCGGGCGCGGCATCACGGTCGGGCGGCCCATCGGCCTGCTCCTCACCCGCCGGTCCGAGAACGCCACCGTCACCCTCTGCCACACCGGCACCAAGGGCCTGGCCTGGCACGTCCGGGAGGCGGACATCGTGGTCGCGGCCGCCGGCTCGCCCGGACTGATCACCAAGGACATGCTGCGCCCCGGCGCGGCCGTCCTGGACGTCGGCATCACCCGCACCGAGAACGGGCTGGTCGGCGACATCCACCCGGAGGCCGCCGAGGTCGCCGGCTGGCTCGCACCGATGCCCGGAGGAGTGGGCCCCATGACCCGCGCGATGTTGCTCGCCAACGTCGTCGAGGCCGCCGAGAGGAACGCGAACGCCGTATGAACGCGCTGAACACCCCCCTGGCGGAGCTGGACCCCGAGGTCCACGCCGCGCTCGCCGCCGAACTGCACCGTCAGCAGTCCACCCTCGAGATGATCGCCTCCGAGAACTTCGCGCCCACCGCGGTGATGGAGGCCCAGGGCTCGGTCGCGACCAACAAGTACGCCGAGGGCTACCCCGGCCGCCGCTACTACGGCGGATGCGAACACGTCGACGTCACCGAGCGGCTGGCGATCGAGCGGATCAAGTCCCTGTTCGGGGCCGGGTTCGCCAACGTCCAGCCGCACTCCGGAGCCCAGGCCAACACCGCTGTGTTCTTCGCCCTGTTGCAGCCCGGCGACACCATCCTCGGCCTCGATCTCGCGCACGGCGGCCACCTCACCCACGGCATGCGCATCAACTACAGCGGCAAGATGCTGAACGTGGTGCCCTACCACGTCTCCGAGGCCGACAACCTGGTCGACATGGACGAGGTCGAGCAGCTGGCCAAGGAACACCGCCCCAAGATGATCATCGCGGGTTGGTCGGCGTACCCGAGGCAGCTGGACTTCGCGGCCTTCCGGCGCATCGCCGACGAGGTGGGCGCGCTGCTGATGGTGGACATGGCGCACTTCGCGGGCCTGGTGGCCGCCGGGCTGCACCCGAACCCCGTACCGCACGCGCATGTGACGACCACGACGACGCACAAGACGCTCGGCGGCCCGCGCGGCGGCGTGATCCTCACCAACGACGCCGACCTCGCCAAGAAGATCAACTCGGCGGTGTTCCCCGGGATGCAGGGCGGTCCGCTGGAGCACGTCATCGCCGCGAAGGCGGTGTCGTTCAAGGTCGCCGCGTCCCCGGAGTTCGCCGAGCGCCAGGCCCGTACGCTGGCCGGCTCCCGCATCCTCGCCGAGCGCCTCACGCAGCCGGACGCGGCGGCGGCCGGGGTGAAGGTGCTGACCGGCGGCACGGACGTGCACCTGGTCCTGGTCGACCTGCGGGAGTCGGAGTTGGACGGCCGCCAGGCCGAGGACCTGCTCCACGAGATCGGCATCACGGTCAACCGCAACGCCGTGCCCTTCGACCCGCGCCCGCCCATGGTGACCTCCGGCCTGCGCATCGGCACCCCGGCGCTGGCCACGCGCGGCTTCACCGAGGAGGACTTCGCCCAGGTCGCCGACGTGATCGCGCTGGCGCTCCAGCCGGAGCCCGACGTCGCCGCGCTGCGCGCCCGCACGGAGGCGCTGGCGGCCAAGCACCCGCTCTACCCGCACCTCTCCGGTGCCTCAGGAGACGCCCGATGAGCCCCACCACCCCCGGCGCCGACCTCCCCGACCACCCGGACTTCCTCTGGCGCACGCCGGAGCCGAAGCGCTCGTACGACGTCATCGTCGTCGGCGGCGGCGGGCACGGTCTGGCCACCGCCCACTACCTGGCGAAGAACCACGGCATCACCAACGTCGCGGTGCTGGAGAAGGGCTGGCTCGCGGGCGGCAACATGGCCCGCAACACCACGATCATCCGCTCCAACTATCTCTGGGACGAGAGCGCCGGCATCTACGAGCACGCGCTCAAGCTCTGGGAGAACCTGGAGGAGGAGCTCGACTACCCGATCCTGTTCTCCCAGCGCGGTGTGCTCAACCTCGCCCACAGCCTCCAGGACGTCCGCGACAGCGTCCGCCGCGTCGAGGCCAACCGCCTCAACGGCGTCGACGCCGAGTGGCTCGACGCCGAGCAGGTCAAAGAGGTCTGCCCGATCGTCAACATCTCACCCGACGTGCGCTACCCGGTCCTCGGCGCCACCTACCAGCCGCGCGCCGGCATCGCCAAGCACGACTACGTGGCCTGGGGCTACGCCCGCTCCGCGGACGCGGCCGGCATCGACATCATCCAGAACTGCGAGGTCACGGGCCTGGACGTGGTCGGCGGCCGGGTCGTCGGAGTGCAGACCAACCTCGGCCCCATCGCGGCCGGCAAGGTGGCGCTCTGCTCGGCGGGCCACACCTCGGTCCTCGCCGCCATGGCGGGCATCGAACTCCCGGTCCAGAGCCACCCCCTGCAGGCGCTGGTCTCGGAGCTGCTGGAGCCGGTGCACCCGACGGTCGTCATGTCCAACGCGGTCCATGTGTACGTCAGCCAGGCGCACAAGGGCGAGCTGGTGATGGGCGCGGGCATCGACTCGTACAACTCCTACACGCAGCGCGGCGCGTTCCACATCATCGAGGACCAGATGGCGGCGGCCCTGGAGCTCTTCCCGGTCTTCGCCCGCGCCCACGTCCTGCGCACCTGGGGCGGCATCGTCGACGTCAGCCCCGACGCTTCGCCGATCGTCGGCCTCAGCCCCGTCGACAACCTCTACCTCAACTGCGGCTGGGGCACGGGTGGTTTCAAGGCCACCCCCGGCGTCGGCTGGGTCTACGCCCACACCATCGCCCACGACACCCCCCACCCGCTCAACGCCCCCTTCTCGCTCGACCGTTTCACCACCGGCGCGCTCGTCGACGAGCACGGCGCGGCCGCGGTGGCCCACTAGGGAGCCGATCCATGCTGCTCATCCCCTGCCCGTGGTGCGGGCCCCGCGACGAGGCCGAGTTCCACTACGGCGGCCAGGCGCACGTCCCGTATCCGCAGACCCCGGCCGACCTCACCGACGAGGAGTGGGCGCGCTACCTGTTCTTCCGCGACAACCCCAAGGGCCCCTTCGCCGAACGCTGGAGCCACTCGGCGGGCTGCTGCCGCTGGTTCAACGCGGTACGGGACACGGCGACGAACGAGGTGTTGGCGGTGTACCGGGCGGGGGAGGAGCGTCCGGCAACCTTTGAGCCGAGGCCTGCCGTTTCAGCCTGTCCGGCGTTTGAGGACGAGGCCCTTTCGGAGCCCCCTGGCGGGGTCGAAGGGGCAGCGCCCCTGGAGGACGGGACGGGTAGGGGCGGCGGGGGCGAAACAACTCCGTTCCGCCACCCCACCCGCGGCCGAATCGACCGCGACACCCCCCTCACCTTCACCTTCGACGGCACCGAATACCAGGGCTACCAAGGCGACACCCTCGCCTCCGCCCTCCTGGCCAACGGCGTCATCCAAGCCGGCACCAGCATCAAGCTGGGCCGCCCGCGCGGCATCCTCTCCGCCGGCGTCGAAGAACCCAACGCCGTCATCCAGATCGAGGAACCCTTCCCCGAGCCGATGCTGCCCGCCACCGCCGTCGAGCTCTACGACGGCCTGGTCGCGACCAGCCTTCCCGGCCAGGGCCGCCTCGCCACCGAACCGGACCCGGCCCGCTACGACGCCGTACACGCCCACTGCGACCTGCTGATCGTCGGCGCAGGCCCCGCCGGCCTCGCAGCGGCGGCCGCGGCGGCGAGAAGCGGCGCCCGCGTGATCATCGCCGACGACCGTCCCGAACTCGGCGGCAGCCTCCTCGGCACCGGCGAACTCCTCGACTGGGTCGACGAGTTGGCCAGAGAGCTCGACGCCGCCCCCGACGTCCGCGTCCTGCGCCGCACCACCGTCTTCGGCTACTACGACGACAACCACCTCCTCGCCGTCGAGCGCCGAACCAACCACCTTGGCGCAGGGGCCCCCGACAACGTCTCCCGCGAACGCGTCCACCGCATCCGCGCCCGCCGGGTCGTCCTGGCCACCGGCGCCCACGAGCGCTCCCTGGCCTTCGCGGACAACGACCGCCCCGGCGTGATGCTGGCCGCCTCGGCCCGCACGTACGTCAACCGCCACGGCGTCCTGCCCGGCCGTCACGCGGTCGTGTTCACCACCAACGACAGCGCGTACGCCGCCGCCCTGGACCTCGCCGCGTCCGGCGTGGAGATCTCGGCGATCGTCGACACCCGCCCCGAGCCGGGCCAGTGGGCGGACCGTGCCCGGCAGGCCGGCATCGAGGTGCTGCCCGGTCACGCCGTCACCGGCACGGAGGGCGAGGCACGCCTGACGGCCGTGACCGTCGCGCCGTACGGGCAGACCACAGGACAACGGGAGTTCGCGGCCGACCTGCTGCTGGTCTCGGGCGGCTGGAACCCGGTGGCGCACCTGTTCAGCCAGTCCGGCGGCAAGCTTCGCCACGACGACACCCTCGGCACCTTCGTCCCCGACACCGGCCGCCAGGCCGTCGAGGTCGCGGGCAGCGCGAGCGGCGAGTTCGACCAGGCCGCGGTCCTCGCGCAGGGTGCAGCCGCCGGCGCCCGTGCGATCGAGGCCGAGGGCTACACGGCCCAGGCGCCGAGCCTCCCGCAGGTGCCCGCACAGCCGCAGCCGACCCCGTCCATGCAGGTCTTCACGGTCCCCGGCCGCGAGGGCGCCCCCCGCTTCGTCGATCTCCAACGCGACGTCACCGTCGACGACTTGGCGCGTGCGACCGGCGCCGGCCTGAACTCGGTCGAGCACACCAAGCGCTACACCACCGCCGGCACGGCCAACGACCAGGGCAAGACCTCCGGCGTCCTGGCCAGCGGCGTCGTTGCGGAACTGCTCGGCGTGGACATCTCGGCGCTCGGCACGACCACCTTCCGCCCGCCCTACACCCCCGTCTCCTTCGCCGCCCTGGCCGGCCGGGACCGCGGCGCGCTGAGCGACCCGGTCCGCACGACCGCCCTGCATCAGTGGCATGTCACACACCACGCCCTGTTCGAGAACGTCGGCCAGTGGAAGCGCCCCTGGTACTACCCCCAGGCCGGCGAGGACATGGAAGCGGCCGTACTGCGCGAGTGCGCCGCCGCCCGCGACAGCGTCGCCTTCATGGACGCCTCCACCCTCGGCAAGATCGACGTACAGGGCCCGGACGCCGGCGTCTTCCTCGACCTGCTCTACACCAACATGATGAGCACCCTGAAGGTCGGCATGATCCGCTACGGCGTGATGTGTCGCCCGGACGGCATGGTCTTCGACGACGGCACGGTCATCCGCCTGGCCCCGGACCGCTTCCTGGTCACCACGACCACCGGCAACGCGGCGACCGTACTGGACTGGATGGAGGAGTGGCTCCAGACCGAGTGGCCGGAGCTGAAGGTGCACTGCACCTCGGTCACCGAGCAGTGGGCCACCGTCGCCCTGGTCGGCCCGAAGTCCCGCACCGTCCTCGGCTCGCTCGCGCCCCAACTGGCCGTCTCCAACGACGACTTCCCGTTCATGGCCTGGCGCGAGACGACCGTTGCCGGCATCGAGGCCCGCGTCTGCCGGATCAGCTTCTCCGGCGAACTCGCCTACGAGATCAACGTGTCGCCGTGGGAGGCCCTCGCCCTGTGGGAGGCGCTGTACGAGGCCGGCGCCCCGTACGACATCACCCCGTACGGCACCGAGACCATGCACGTCCTGCGCGCCGAGAAGGGCTACCCGATCATCGGGCAGGACACCGACGGCACGGTCACCCCGCAGGACCTCGGCATGAGCTGGGCAGTCTCCAAGAAGAAGCCGGACTTCATCGGCAAGCGCTCCTTCGCCCGCGCCGACACCGTGCGCCCCGACCGCAAGCACCTGGTCGGCCTGCTCCCGGAGGACCCGGGCACCTTCCTCCCCGAGGGCACGCACCTGGTCGCCGAGAGCGAGCTGCCCGCGCCACCGGTCCCGATGCTCGGCCACGTCACCTCCAGCTACCGCAGCGCCGCCCTCGGCCGCACCTTCGCGCTCGCCCTGATCAAGGGCGGCCGCGAGCGCATCGGCGAGCGGCTCTACGCCCCCGTCGGCGACCGGCTGGTCCCGGTGACCGTCGCAAGCCCCGTCCTCTACGACCCCGAGGGAGCCCGTCGCGATGGCTGACACCGCACTCAACGCCCCGCCCCGCAGCCCCCTTTCGCACGCCGCGGACCGCCTGGCCGCCGCGACACACGCCTCCCAGGGCGCGATCCGGCTGGCCGAACTCCCCTTCCTGGCCCAGCTGAACGTCCGTCTGGACGCCAAGGGCGCCGCCGCGGACGCCGTAGGCCTGACGCTGGGGCTCCAACTGCCCCTGGAGCCCAACACAGTTGTCCGCGCAGGGGAGTTGACCGCGCTGTGGCTCGGACCGGACGAGTGGCTGCTGGTCGGCCCGCCGGGGACGCAGCGCGACCTCGAGGGCCGTATCAGGGAGGCCGCCGGAGAGGAACCGGTCTCCGTCACCGACGTCTCCGCCCAGCGCACCACGCTCCTGGTCGCGGGCCCCAGCGCCCGCGACCTGCTGGCCCACGGCTGCGCACTCGACCTGCACCCCCGGGTCTTCGCCCCCGGCCGCTGCGCCCAGACCACACTCGGGCGCACCCAGGTCGTCCTGGTCGCCCGCGACGAACCCAGGGCCGGATTCTGGGTACTGGTCCGCTCTTCCTTCGCCGGCTATCTCGCGGACTGGATACTGGACGCGGCGACGGAATACGTGTGAACATCGGGTCTCCGTCAGCCGGGTGACCGCGACCCGAAATTCACGGAGACCCGATGGAACGACGTCAGCTGGAATACTTCATCGCCGTGGTCGAACACGGCGGATTCACAGCCGCGGCCATTGCGCTCCATGTCGCCCAGCCCTCGCTGTCGCATGCCATTCGGGCCCTGGAGCGCGAATTCGGCGGAAGCCTTTTTCACCGTCTTCCGCACGGCGTCGTGCTCACCGCGGCCGGTGAAGCGCTCGTCCGCCCGGCCCAGCAGGTCCTGCGCGACCTCGCCACCGCGGGCTCCCTGGTGCGCGAGGTCCTCGGCCTGGAGGGCGGGCGGCTCGACATCGTCTCCCAGACGACACTGTCCGTCGATCCGCTCGCCGGCCTGCTCGGACGCTTCCACCGCGCGCATCCGAAGGTCTCCGTGCGCGTGGTGGACCCGGAGCGCGGAGCCGACGTGGCGGTCATGGTCGGGGCCGGCCGGTGCGAGCTCGGTCTGGTGGACGCCTCGGTGCCCACCGGGGACCTCAGCGGGATCGACCTGCCGGCGCAGGAGATGCACGTCGTCCTGCCCCCGGACCACCCGCATCCGCCGGGCAGCACCATCACCTCGCGCGAACTGGCCGCGCTGGACCTGATCGTGACGCCACCGGGCACCGAGACCCGGGTGGCGGTGGACGACGTGTGCACCGCGCTCGGCGTCGAACCGCGGATCGTGGTGGAGACCGCGCACCGCGCGATGATCGTGCCGCTGGTCCTCTCCGGCGTCGGCGCCTCCCTGCTGCCCGCCTCCATGGCCCGGGACGCCGAGCTGCGCGGGGCCCGCATGCTCTCCAACCGCCCCCGACTGCTGCGCCACGGGCGCCTGGTCTGGCGGTCGGGCCCGCTCTCGCCCGCCGCCCAGGCCTTCGTGGACCTGGCGGCCGCACCGGCCGTAACGGCCGAGGGCTGACGCCTGCAGCAGCCATAGAATTTTTCTACCGCCGTCATTCAAAACCGGTCCAGGGTGATTCTCCGCACCGTGTTGACCTGCATCGACGCCGACTGACATTTTTAATGAGCCGCAGGCGAACACGGCTGGAAGTCCAGCTGTATTGCGCCATTGATTCGGCATTGCGAAAAGTTTGTGAAATTTCCCCGGCGGACCGCATCGGAGAAATGCATGACTGAGTTCGACGCCGGACGGCACATCCTTCCCCGCCCCGACTTCCGCCGGCCCCTGACGACCGCGATGGACGTCCACGAGCAGCAGACCGCCTTCACACCCATCGGCCCGGTCCCGCCGCCGCAGGGCGCACCGAACGTGGTGATCGTGCTCGTCGACGACCTCGGCTTCGGCACCTCCAGCGCCTTCGGCGGACCGTGCCGGATGCCGGCCGCGGAACGCCTCGCCGAGGGCGGACTGCGCTACACGCGCTTCCATGTCACGGCCCTGTGCTCACCGACCCGCCAGGCCCTGCTGACCGGACGCAACCACCACTCGGTCGGCATGGGCGGCACCACCGAGATGACCACGGCGGCCCCCGGATACAACGGCTTCCGCCCGCGCAGCGCGGCCACCCTCGCCCAGATCCTGCAGGGCAACGGCTACAGCACCGCCGCCTTCGGCAAATGGCACCAGACCCCGCCGCGGGAGATCAGCGCGGTCGGGCCGTTCGACCGCTGGCCGACCGGCGAGGGCTTCGACACCTTCTACGGGTTCATGGGCGCCGAGATGAACCACTGGTACCCGCTGCTCTACCAGGGCACCACCCCCGTCGAGCCGGACCGCCGCCCCGAGGACGGCTACCACCTCTCCGAGGACCTCGTCGACCACGCCGTCGACTGGGTGCGCACCCAGCGCACCCTGACCCCGGGCCGCCCGTTCTTCACCTACCTCGCCCTCGGCGCCGCGCACGCACCGCTGCACGTGGCCCCGGAATGGCAGGAGAAGTACCGCGGCCGCTTCGACCACGGCTGGGACCGCCAGCGCGAACTGACCCTCGAGCGGCAGAAGGAACTCGGCGTGGTGCCCCAGGACGCGGACCTCGCGAACTGGGCGGAGGGCGTGCCGCACTGGGACGAACTCACCGACAACCAGCGCCGGTTGGCCGCCCGCTTCATGGAGACCTTCGCCGGGTTCACCGAACACGCCGACGTCCAGGTCGGCCGCTTCCTCGACGCCCTCGACGAACTCGGCGAGCTGGACAACACGTTGATCCTCTACATCCTCGGCGACAACGGCGCCTCGGGCGAGGGCGGCATCGAGGGCACCGTCGTCGAGCACCGGCTCGGCCACGGCATCGTCGACGACCCGGACGAGATGATCGAGCACCTCGACGAGATCGGCGGCCCCCACAGCTACCCGATCGCCCCGGCGGGCTGGGCACTGGCCCTCAACACCCCCTACCAGTGGACCAAGCAGGTGGCCTCCCACTTCGGCGGCACCCGGGACGGAATGATCCTGCACTGGCCCCAGGGAGTCCCCGAACCCGGCGGTCTGCGCCACCAGTTCTCCCACGTCATCGACGTCCTGCCGACGATCCTGGACTGCGTCGGCGTCCCGGCCCCCTTCAGCGTCGACGGCGTCACCCAGCAGCCCATCGAGGGCACCAGCATGTGGCGCACGCTCACCGATCCCGAGGCGCCCGAGCACCGTCGTACGCAGTACTTCGAGATGTGCGGCAACCGCGGCATCTACCACGAGGGCTGGATGGCGGTCACCCGGCACGGCATCCCGTGGGAGATGGTGCCCGACAAGAACAAGCGGTTCGCCGACGACGTCTGGGAGCTGTACGACCTCACCACGGACTGGAGCCAGGCCCACGACCTCGCCGCCGAACACCCCCAGAAACTGCGCCGGTTGCAGGACCTGTTCCTCATCGAGGCCGCCAAGTACCAGGTCTTCCCGCTGGACGACCGCGTCACCGAGCGGGAGAACCCCGCCGTCGCCGGACGCATCGACCTGCTCGGCGACCGCACCTCCGTGACCTACCGCGGCGGCATGCGACGGTTCACGGAGGAGACCACCCCCAACATCAAGAACCGCTCGCACAGCATCACCGCCGACATCGAGACACCGCAGACACCCGGCACGCCGGCCGAGGGCGTGCTCATCGCCCAGGGCGGCCGCTTCGGCGGCTGGTCCCTGTACGTCACCGAGGGACAACCGGCCTACGTCTACAACTACTTCGGGATGAACCGGTACACCGTGCGCGGCCAGAGGCCCCTGACGCCGGGACGGCACCAGGTGCGGCTCGAGTTCGACTACGACGGCGGAGGGCTCGGCAAGGGCGGCACCGCCACCCTCCTGGTCGACGGCGAACGGCAGGCCACCGGACGGGTCGAGCAGACCATCCCGTACTACTTCTCCTTCGACGAGACCCTCGACGTCGGCGTGGACCTCAGCACACCGGTGACCGACGACTACCCCGTCCTCGACAACGAGTTCACCGGCACCGTGCACACCGTCCGCATCGACCTGGACGCCGCGGCCGGCGAACAGGCGGCGTTCGACGGCGGGTTGCACCGACGCGTCATGGGGGCCCAGTGAACTGCTGTGCGCCGTCCGGCGGTCGGGACGCCGGGCGGCCGTCAGCCCTGCAGACCACCGACCGCCTCGCGACCACCGAGGGCATGGTGGCCATTCCCGCCGGCGACTTCCTCATGGGCAGCCAGGACGCCCACGCCTACCCCGCCGACGGCGAGGGCCCGGTGCGGACGGTGCATGTCGACGCCTTCTGGATCGACGCCTGCACGGTGTCCAACGAGCAGTTCGCCCGCTTCACCGACGAAACCGGCCACCGCACCTCCGCCGAGCGGATCGGCTGGTCGTTCGTCTTCGCCGGCCTGCTCCCGGACGACTTCCCGCCCACCCGGGGCGTGGTGGGCGCACCCTGGTGGCGTCAGGTCGAGGGCGCGGACTGGCGCCGCCCCGACGGGCCGCACTCCACCTGGCAGGACCGGCCGGACCACCCCGTCGTCCACGTCGACTGGCACGACGCCCGCGCCTACGGCGCCTGGGCCGGCAAACGCCTGCCCACCGAGGCGGAGTGGGAGCGCGCCGCCCGGGGCGGACTGCACGCCAAGGTGTTCCCCTGGGGCGACGAGCTCGAACCGGGCGGCCGCCCCCGCATGAACGTGTGGCAGGGCGACTTCCCCAGCCGCCACCCGACGGCCGATGGCTGGTACGGCACCTGCCCGGTCGACGCCTACGAGCCGGGCGGCTTCGGCCTGTACAACGCCACCGGCAACGTGTGGGAGTGGTGCGCGGACCCCTTCTCCCGCAGCGGACAGCAGCGCGTCGCCAAAGGCGGCTCGTATCTGTGCCACGCCTCCTACTGCCGCCGTTACCGGGTGGCCGCGCGGCAGGGCCTGTTCCCGGATTCGGCCACCGGCAACGTGGGATTCCGGTGCGCCGCGGACATGACGTGAAACCCTTTCGACCAAGGAGCAGGACCATGGCGGAACGAACCAGACACTGGCGCGCCGGTGCGGCGGGCACGGTGGTGCTCGGCCTCGCCCTCACCGCCTGCGGCGGCGCGAAGGTCGGCGACAACTCGGCCGCGGCGGACGGCAGTTCGGGCAAGTGCGGCACCTTCAACCTCGCGGTCAACCCGTGGGTGGGCTACGAGGCGGACGCGGCCGTCGTCGGCTACGTGGCGGAGCACGAGCTCGGCTGCAAGGTCGCCAAGAAGGACCTGAAGGCGGAGATCGGCTGGCAGGGGTTCGAGACCGGCGAGGTCGACGCCATCCTCGAGAACTGGGGCCACGAGGAGCTGAAGAAGAAGTACATCACCGGGCAGAAGACCGCCGTCGACCTGGGCGCGACCGGCAACAAGGGCATCATCGGCTGGTACATCCCGCCGTGGATCGCGAAGAAGTACCCGGACATCACCGACTGGAAGAACCTCAACAGGTACGCGTCGAACTTCAAGACCTCCGAGTCGGGCAGCAAGGGCCAGCTCCTGGACGGCGACCCCTCGTACCAGACCAATGACGCGGCCCTGGTCAAGAACCTGAAGCTGAACTTCAAGGTCGTGTACGCGGGCAGCGAGACCGCGCTCATCCAGGCCTTCCGGGACGCCGAGAAGAACAAGAAATGGGTGATCGGCTACTTCTACGAGCCGCAGTGGTTCTTCTCGGAGATCCCCCTGGTCCACATCGACCTGCCCCAGCACACGACAGGCTGCGACGCCGAACCGGCGAAGGTCGCCTGCGACTACCCCGTCTTCGACCTCGACAAGATCGTCAGCACCAGGTTCGCCAAGTCCGGCAGCCCGGCCTACGACCTGGTGAAGAACTTCCAGTGGACCAACACCGACCAGAACACCGTGGCGAAATCCATCGCCCTGGACAAGATGACGCCGGAGGCGGCGGCGAAGAAGTGGGTCGACGCCAATCCGGACAAGGTCAAGGCCTGGCTCGGGTAGGGCTCCTCAGCCGAGGATGCGGCGCTTCTGCTCCTCGAACTCCGCCTCGGTCAGAACTCCTTGCGTCTTCAGCTCGCCCAGTTGCTTGAGCTGCGCGATCTTGTCGGACATCTCGTCCGACGGGGCGGCCGGCGGCGCCGACTGGGCAGGCGCCTGCTGGTACGTCTGTTGTTGTTCGTAGTCCTGCTGCGCCCACCGTCCGGCCTGACGCCGCGAAACGCGGTTCGACACGGCCGTGGCGGTGCCGGCGACGACGGCGGTGCGCGCGACACCGCGAAGCAGTCCGGGCATGTCCACTCATCTCCCAGGATTGTGCAACCCGCCGGCGCAGGGGCCTGCGCCGCGGGCCCGCGTCTTCGATCAGCCGACGGCAGATCCCGCGCCGGACGCTGCGGCCTCGGCAGCGTCCAAGGAGGCCAACAGGGCCTGGACCGGGATACGCCCGCTGGCCACCATCTGAGCGCCGCTCCGCCGCAGCGCCCGTGCCAGCGGGGCCGCCCACACGTTCTCGTAGACCAGGAGTGCCGCGGAGTTGCCCGGCTCCAGCACGTTCCCTGCTTCCTTGATGTCCTCGTCGCCCATGAGGCCGGAGGAGGCTCCTTCGAAGACGGACAGATCCACCTCGTCCCCCACCTCCTTCAGCTCCAGAACCGAGACCGAGCCGTCCTTGTCCTTGCGGACGAAGAGAAAATCAAGAATGCGGATGATGCCGCGATCGACCAGGTCGACGAGCAGCGGGAATCCCTCACCCGTCATCCGGTTGCCGGGGAACTCGACGACCAGATAGTCGACGGGCCCCATTTCTTCCAGGTCGTCACTCATGGTCACTCCTGACCAGCGGAAGGGATGGAAAACAGGTGCGTCAGGCGCTGTCGTTCACCAATCCGAACGCCTCGGCGATCTTGCCGGCCGCCGAGACGACACGAGCGCTGCCGACCACCGGGGCGATGGCGACCAGCGTGCCCTGCACCTTCTCCAGCGGAACGCCGCTCTCGGCGGCAGCGCCCACGTTGAGCAGGTAGCTCGAGGGCGCCGCGTCCAGGGCGACCAGCGCGGCGATGCGCGCCAGCAGGTACGTCTCCGTGTCCAGTCCGGACCGCTCGAAGGTGTCGAGCTGCATCTGGACAAGCGTCTCGAACACGGGGGCGTCGGCCGCGGCGAGGTTCCCGATGTTCCGTTCTGCCGTCGTTTCGCCGGCCATGTCAGCGCTCCTTTCGGCTCCTTTCGTTCCTGGCACGCTGCTCATGGTCACGCGATCGGGACGGGGCGGCATCACCCATGGCGGGTGGTCCGGTGGGCGCCGCTCGGCTGGCGCCGGCCGCGATGAACGGCTTCGTGCAGCTCCCGGAGCGGGATCATGCGCCCGCCCCTGGGGGAATGCGTGAGGTGGTCGTCACTCGTCGCGGCCGGCCGACGGGTTCAGGGTGCTCCGACCGAGCGCCCCGTCCACGACGGGGCCGGCTCCGTCAGCGCCGCGAGACGCTCACGGACCGTCTCGGGAAGCGGCGTCGCCCGGCCGGCCGCCTGGTCGACGTGGAGCAGGAGCAGCTCGATGGTGGCCACCGGCTCGGCATCGGCCGCCGGCTCCGTGCCCACGTACATCTCGTGCGTGAACCACGCCTTCTTCCCCGCCGCACTCAACATCCTTGTCCGTACGGCGAGTTGGGCGCCCTCCGGGACGTCCCGCAGATAGCGGACGTGGGACTCCACCGTGTACAGCGAGCAGCCGGTGCTCTTGCGGTACGCGGCGTCCATGCCGGTGAGCTCCATCATGGTGTCCGTCGCGAAGCCGAAGACCAGGACGTAGTACGCCTCGCTCATGTGGCCGTTGTAGTCGATCCACTCCGGGCGCACGGTGTCCCGGTACAGCGGCAGGTGTGACGGGTTCACTGGGTGCCCTCCCCGGGCAGTCGGCCGGTGGCGCGCAGGACGGCGATCACGCCCCGGTCGCGTTCGGCGACCAGGTCTGCGATCGTACGGCCGTCGGCGGCCTCGTCGCAGCCGGCCACGACCGCGTCGTAGAGCGCCTTGTCCAGCTCAGGGGCCTCCAGGCGGGTCCAGGGGGACTTCAGGGACGGGCCGAAGTGGTCGAGCATGTGGGCCATTCCGCCCTCGCCGCCCGCGAGGGCGAAGGTGAGCATCGGGCCCATGATCGCCCAGCGCAGGCCGGGGCCCTCGGTGATGGACAGGTCGATGTCGCGGACGGTCGCCTCACCGCCGGCGACCATGTGCAGGGCCTCCCGCCACAGTGCCTCCTGGAGGCGGTTGGCGATGAAGCCGGGGACCTCGCGGTCCATGGTGATGACCGACTTGCCCGCCACCTCGTAGAACCGGGACGCCCACCGCACCGCCTCCGCATCCGTGCGCTCCCCGCCGACGACCTCGACGAGCGGGATGAGATACGGCGGGTTGAACGGGTGGCCGACGACGAGGCGGCCCGGCGTGACCGCCTCGGTCTGCATGTCGGTCATCGGGTAGCCGGAGGTGGAGGAGGCGATGACGACTCCCGCGGGCGTCGCGGCGTCCAGCTTCGCCAGCAGTTCGCGCTTGAGGTCGAGCTTCTCCGGGGCGCTCTCCTGCACGAACTGCGCCTCGGCGACGGCCTCTTCGAGGGTCGCGGTGACCGTGAGGCGGTTTGTCGAGGCGCCCGGCGCGAGCCCGAGCTGTTCGAGTGCCGGCCATGCGGCCTCGACGAGGCGTCGCAGCCTGGCCTCTGCGTCGGGGGCCGGGTCCCAGGCCGTGACGTCGTAGCCGCGGGCCAGGAAGTGGGCGACCCAGCCGCCGCCGATCACTCCTGCGCCGACGCAGGCGACGCGGCGTACGTCCTCGGGGGAGGGCGTGGGGGTGGAAGTCTCCGTCATCTACGGCTCCTTGCAGTGGGGGAGGGGCGATGCGGGTTGGGGCGGGCGCTCACCCCCGGGGCTTGAGCCCGAGCTTGAGGCGGGCCTCGTCGGGAGTCGCGACCCGCGCCCCCAGCGCCTCGACGATCGTCACGGCGCGCTCCACCAGCTGGGCGTTGGTCGCCTTGACACCCTTGCCGAGGTAGAGGTTGTCCTCCAGGCCGACCCGCACATGCCCGCCGAGCAGCATCGACTGCGCCACCCACGGCATCTGCATCCGGCCCAGCGCGAAGCTCGCCCACTGGGCACCCTCCGGCAGCATGTTGACCATCGACTGCAGTACGCCCGGGTCTGCGGGCGCTCCCCACGGGATGCCCATGCACAGCTGGAACACGGTCGGATCGTCCAGCAGCCCCTCGGCGAGCAGCTGCTTGGCGAACCACAGGTGCCCGGTGTCGAAGATCTCCAACTCGGGTCGTACGCCCAGCTCCTGGATGCGCTTGGCGCCGGTGCGCAGCATGTCGGGCGTGGAGACGTAGAGGTTGGAGCCGTCGCCGAAGTTGAGCGAGCCGCAGTCCAGGGTGCAGATGTCGGGCAGCAGGTCCTCGACGTGCGGCAGCCGCTCCAGGCCGCCGACCAGGTCGGTGCCGGGCAGCTGCTTCAGCGGTTCGTCCGGGTCGATGACCAGGTCGCCGCCCATGCCCGCGGTGAGGTTGATGACGACGTCGGTCCCGGTCTCCTTGATGCGCTCGACGACCTCGCGGTACAGGCGCGGATCGCGGGAGGGCGCCCCGGTCTCGGGATCGCGGACGTGGATGTGGACCGCGGCGGCACCGGCCTCGGCGGCCTGCACCGCGGAGGCGGCGATCTGCTCGGGGGTGACGGGCACGTGCGGGCTCTTGCGCACGGTGTCACCGGCGCCGGTGAGGGCGCACGTGATGATGACGTCCTGATTCATGGTCGCGCTGGTTCCTCTCGGGGACGGAGGCGGGCGACGAAGACCCCACGACCGTAACCGCGCACACGCCGAAGCGGCAAGCCCCTGGTTTCATGATGCGTGCGCTCATCGCGCATTATGAAATCGGCGGGGTGTCAGAGGGTCTGTGCCGCCCGTGCGATCTCGTCCGCCGCCGCCCGTGCCAGCGGTCCCAGCGTCGTGAACCGCGACTCGGGCACCCGGTCCTGCGGCCCCCAGATGCTGACCACCGCGAACGGCCGGCCGCGGCTGCCGAGCACCGGTGCGGAGACGCCGTACAGATTCCGCTCCAACTCGCCCACGCAGACGCCGTAGCCGCGCTCCCGCGTCTCCTGCAGCTCGGCCCGCAGCCGCGCCCGGTCGGTGACCGTGGTGTCCGTGAACGCGTCCAGCGGCCCGGCGAGCAGCGCGTCCGCCTCCTCCTCGGGCAGCCAGGCCAGCAGCGCCTTGCCGGTGGACGTCGCGTGCAGCGGCACCTGCCGGCCCAGCCACTTGGCGCTGAGCACGACCGGTGGGGTGACCTCGTCGATGTAGGTGAGCCCGAGCTGCTGGACCACCGCCAGGTTCGCGGTCTCGCCCGTCTGCTCGCTGACCCGGCTCAGCGTGCCGTGCGCCCGGCGGATCAGCCCGTCGTAGCCCGCCGCCGAGGCCATCCGGGCCACCGCGAAACCGATCGTGTAGCGGTTGGTGACGGGGCTGCGCTCCACCAGCCCGAACTGCTCCAGCGTGGACAGCAGGCGCCAGGCCGTGGCGCGGTTGAGGTCGCAGCGGGCGGCCAGGTTGGCGGCCGTGTCCCCGTCCGGCGCGCTGTCGGCCGTCGCCTGCAGCAGGACGATCGCCCGCTCCAGCGACTGGACCTTGCCCGACGCCGACGCCGACGCCGCGACCGGGGCCGATGCCTCGCCCGGCTCGACGGTCTCGGGCGTCTCGCCGTTGTCGGTGGTGTGTCCGGCCTTCGACTTACGCATCTCTTCCCCTTGACTCTCGGCCCCTTGACCTACCTGACAGTCGTCCCTATCTTCTCACCATCCGTGCGGCCATCGCGTCATATGAACGTCTCGAACGTCTTGCGATCTGAACGACTCGCGATCCGAAGGCGAGGCCAGCCATGCCCGACACCCATTCCCCTCCCCACGCGATGACGCGCAGGGACATCCTCCGCGGCGGCGCCCTCCTCGCCGCCGCCCTCCCGGCCGCCGGCCTGCTCACCGCCTGCTCCAGGACCACCGTCGCCGCCACGAGCGGCAGGCCGGTGCGCGGCGGCGCGCTGCGCGTCGGCGTCAGCGGCGGCAGCGCCAAGGACACCCTCGACCCGCACAACCCGCTGTCCTACCCCGACCAGGCGCGGGTGGTGAACCTGTTCGAGCCGCTCTTCTACCACGACGCCGACTACCGCCTGAAACCCTTCCTCGCCGAGTCGATCGAACCGTCCAAGGACGGCAGGACCTGGCTGCTGAAGCTGCGCCCCGGCGTCGAGTTCCACAACGGCAAGCCCCTCGACGCCCGCGACGTCATCGCCACCCTGCGCCGCATCGTCGACCCCAAGGCCCCCACCGCCGGCGCCACCAGCCTCTCGGTGATCGACGCGAAGGCCCTGCACCGGGTGGACGCCACCACCGTACGCATCCCGCTGAAGTATCCCTACGCGCTGCTGGAGGACCTGCTCGCGCAGTACAGCCTCGGCATCGTCCCCGAGGACTTCGACCTGAAGCGGCCCGTCGGCACCGGCCCCTTCGTGTACGGGTCCTTCGCGCCCGGCGACCGGTCGACGTTCACGCGGTTCGCCAACTACTGGCGGCGGCCCGCCTACCTCGACGAGCTGCACATCCTCGACTTCCCCGACGACACCGCGAAGATCAACGCCCTGCTCAGCGCACAGATCGACGCCATCGACAACCTCCCGCCCGCCTACATCGGCATGATCAAGAAGCAGGGCGGCCATGTGCTCGTCTCCCAGACCGGCGCCTGGAACCCGTTCACGATGCGCGTGGACACCGCACCCTTCGACGACGTGCGGGTACGCCAGGCATTCCGCCTCATCGTCGACCGGCCCCAGATGGTCAAGCAGGTCCTCGGCGGCCAGGGCCGCATCGGCAACGACCTCTACGCCCCCTTCGACGTCGCCTACGACCATCAACTCCCGCAACGCCACCAGGACTTGGGGCAAGCGAGGTCCCTGCTCAAGGCGGCCGGGCAGGAGAACCTGACCGTCGAGCTCGTCACCTCCACCGGCATCGGTTCGGGCTCCATCGAGGCGGCCCAGCTCTTCGCCGAGCAGGCCAAGGGCGCCGGAGTGAAGGTCAAGGTCCGCATCGCCGACTCCGCGACCTTCTACGGCGACCGCTATCTGAGCTGGCCGTTCGCCCAGGACTACTGGTTCACCCGCAACTACCTGCCCCAGGTGGACGTCGGGTCCCTCAAGACCTCCCCGTACAACGAAACCCACTGGAACGACGCGGAGTTCAACACCCTCATGGACCGGGCCCGCCGCGAATTCGACGCGGACAAACGCAGCGAACTCCTCAAAGCCGCCCAGAAGATCGAGTACGAGCGGGGCGGCCACATCATCTGGGGGTTCAAGAACCAGGTCGACGCCTACGCCGCCAACGTCACCGGCTTCACCCCCAACCGCAATCTGCCGCTCTCCAACTACGAGTTCCGCAATGTCTCGGTCAGCGGCTGAGGCCGCGGCGCTTCCCGCGACGGTCGGGTCCACCCGTCGCGACGACGCCTCCTCGTCCGCCGCACGCACCTGGACCCTGTGGCTGCTGCGCCGGGTCGGACTCGCGCTGCTCACCCTCTGGCTGATCTCGCTGCTCGTCTTCACGGCCACCCATCTGCTCGGCGACCCCGCCCAGGCCATCCTCGGCCGCTCCGCCACCCCGGAACGCCTGGCCGCCCTGCGCAGGCAGCTCGGCCTCGACCACTCCGCCGTCCACCAGTACTTCTCCTGGCTCGGCGGCGTCCTCACCGGCGACTTCGGCACCTCGCTCGCAACGAAGGGCCCGGTGTCCACGCTCATCGGCGGGCGGATCGTCAACAGCACGGTGCTGGTCGCCGTGTCCGCCGTGATCATCGCCCCGCTGTCGGCCCTGATCGCCCTCTACTCGGCCCGCCGCCGCGACCGGGCCGCCGACCACATCATCCAGGTCGCCCTGCTCGGCACGGCCGCACTCCCGGAGTTCGTGATCGGCATCCTGCTGGTCACGCTCTTCTCCACCGTCGTCTTCACCTGGTTGCCGTCGGTGGCGGTGTCCTGGACGGGCAGCCCGTGGACGGACCCGATCGTCATGATCCTCCCGGTGGCCACGCTCACCCTCGCCGTCGTCCCGTACGTCGCCCGCATCCTGCGAGCGAGCCTCATCGAGGTCCTGGAGAGCGACTACGTGGAGATGGCCCGCCTCAAGGGCGTGCCCGAGCGCAGGGCGGTCGGCCGGCACGCCCTCGGCAACGCCGTCGTCCCCGCGATCCAGGTCATGGCGCTCCAACTGGCCTGGCTGGCCGGGGGAGTCGTCGTGGTCGAAAGCCTCTTCCTCTACCCCGGGATCGGCACCGCGCTGGTCGACGCGGTGCGCAACCGCGACGTACCGGTGATCCAGGCACTGGCCCTGCTGATCGCCGCGGTCTACGTCGTCGTCAATCTGATCGCCGATGTCCTGACCATCCTGGTGACGCCCAAGTTGCGGACGGGGGTGCGGTGATGACAGCCGCAGTGCTCGAAGTGCCGGTTCCTGTACGGCGGTTCCGGCTGCGCGGCGCGTTCGCCTCCGGCCGTACCTGGGTCGGCATCCTGCTGACCGTACTGGTCATGGGCGTGGCCTTCCTGGGCCCGCTGTTCGCCCCGCACGGCGAGAACGACATCGTCGGGGCGCCGTACTCGGACTCCGCGCCCGGCGCGCTGCTCGGCACGGACTACCTGGGCCAGGACGTGTGGAGCCGACTGCTGGCCGGCGGCAACTGGGTGGTCGTGACCGCCGTGTTGGCCACGCTGCTCGGCATGGTGCTGGGCGTGGCGGCAGGCCTGATCGCGGGTTACGCCCGGGGCTGGGTGGACGAGGTGGTCATGCGGGTCTGCGACGTGGTGCTCGCCTTCCCGCAGATCGTGCTCGTCCTGGTGCTGCTGTCGGTGGCGGGCCCCAAGCGGTGGCTGGTCGTGGTGGTCGTCGGCGTCTCGCACGCGCCACGCGTCGCCCGGCTGACCCGGGGCATGACGACCGGCCTCGCGACACGTGAATTCGTCCAGTCCGCGGAAGCGCTGGGCGAGAAACGGACCCGGATCCTCTTCGCCGAACTCCTGCCCAACATGACCGCGCCGCTGCTGGCGGAGCTGGGACTGCGCCTGACGTACTCGGTGGGTCTGGTCGCCTCCATCGGCTTCCTCGGCTTCGCCTCCGACCCCAGCGCCGCCGACTGGGGCCTGATGATCAACGAAAACCGCCTCGCCCTCGCCGTCCAGCCCTGGGCGATCCTCGCCCCCGTCCTCGCCATCGCGGTCCTCGCCCTCGGCACCAACCTCATCGCCGACGGAATCGCCCGGGCAGCAGCGGGAGCGGACGCCGGCACGACCAAGGGGGCGAACTCATGAGCGTGCAGCACATCGGTACGTCTGCCGCCGGAGCCGGAGCCGGAGCCGGAGCCGGAGCCGGAGCCGGCGTCGGCGAGAGCGGCGACGCCATGGGTGCCGTGTCCGTCGCCGCCACTGCCGTCGGGTTCTTGGCCGGCGTGGGGAGCGGGTCTCTGTGCGCCGAGTTCGTGGATGCGATGTCCGTCGGGTCGTTGACCAGTGAGCGGAGCGGTTTCGCGGGCGCTGTTCCTGTCGTAGAGGCGTCTGTCGGAGTTGGCCTTGGCGCCGGGACGGCCGTCGGGTTCTTGGCCGGCGTGGGGAGCGGGTCTCTGTGCGCCGAGTTCGTGGATGCGATGTCCGTCGGGTCGTTGACCAGTGAGCGGAGCGG
>NZ_JBEYVO010000027.1:0-8395 GCF_040644055.1 Streptomyces sp. NPDC047043 | reverse complement strand
GTTTCGCGGGCGCTGCTCCTGTCGTAGAGGCGTCCGTCGGAGTTGGCCTCGGCGCCGGGACGGCCGTCGGGTTCCTGGTCGTCATGGCGAGCGGCCTCGCGCGCGCCGCCTCCGTCACCCCGGTGCCTGCCGGGGCCTCGGGCAGCACAGCCACCGGCTCCATGCGCGCCGCGCCTGCCGCCCCCACCCCCGCCGGGGCCCACCTCAGCAAGGGAGTGAGTTCATGAGCACCCCGACCACCGACACCACTCGCCCCTCCTGTTCCGTCACCGGGCTGCGGGTCGTCCTCGGCCGCAGCGGTCCCGACGTCGTCGACGACATCGCCTTCGACGTCGCCGAGGGCGAGATCCTCGCGCTGGTCGGCGAGTCCGGCAGCGGCAAGACCACCATCGCCACCGCCCTGCTCGCCCACACCCGGCGCGGCGCCCGCATCGACGCCGGTGCCGTCGTCCTCGACGGCCGCGAACTGCTCGGCGCCTCGCCCGGCGAGGCCCGCAAACGCCGTGGCTCCGAGGTCGCCTACGTCCCCCAGGATCCCGCCGCCTCCCTCAACCCCGTGATGCGCATCGGCCGCCAGATCCGCGAGGTGCTCGACGTCCACCACGCGGGCACCCCGGTCGAGCGCGACGCCCGCGTCCGCGAGGTCCTCGCCGAGGTCGCCCTGCCCGACGACGACGAGTTCCTGCGCCGCTACCCGCACCAGCTCTCCGGCGGCCAGCTCCAACGCGTCGCTATCGCCATGGCGTTCACGCTACGACCCCGGGTGCTGGTCCTCGACGAGCCGACCACCGGCCTCGACGTCACCACCCAGGCCCATGTCCTCGCGACCGTACGGGAGTTGTGCACCCGGCACGCGGTGGCGGCCGTGTACGTCACCCACGACCTCGCGGTGGTCGCCGAGTTCGCCCACCGGGTCGCGGTGATGTACGCCGGGCGGATCGTGGAGATCGGCCCACGGGAGCAGATCTTCGAGGCTCCCGCGCACCCGTACACCCGCGCCCTCCTCGCGGCCGTCCCCAGCGTCACGGAATCCCGCGTCCTCAAGGGCATCCCCGGCAGCGCACCCTCGCCCGGCCGGCGCCCCTCCGGCTGCCGTTTCCACGACCGGTGTGCGTTCGCCGAGGCGGCATGCGCCGAGCGCGAGCCGGAGTTGACCGAGACCGGCGACGCCCCCGCCCGCACCGCTCCCGTCCTGGCCCGCTGCCACCGTACCGAGCACGTCCGCTCCCAGCCCCTCGAGTTCAGCGTGTCCGCACCGCCCGCCAGCACCCGCCCCGAGCCCGTCCTCACCGTCCGCGGCCTGAGCGCCCGTTACGGCTCCCGGACCGTCCTGCACGGCATCGACCTGGAGGTCGGACGCAACGAGTGCGTGGCCGTCGTAGGGGAATCCGGCAGCGGCAAGTCGACCCTGTCACGTGCCGTCGGAGGGCTGCACGAGGAATGGAGCGGGATCCTGTCCTTCCGGGGCGAGCCGTTGCCGCCCGGCGCCCGGCAGCGCACCCGCGAGCTGCGCAAGGCGGTCCAGTACGTCTTCCAGAACCCCTACCTCGCCCTCAACCCCCGTATGACCGTGGGCAGGATCGTCCGCCGCCCGTTGGAGCTGTTCGGCCTGGCCCACGGCGCCGACGCCACCCGGCGCGTGCACGAACTCCTCGGCCAGGTGATGCTCTCACCGGCCGTCTACGACCTGCGCCCCGACCGCCTCTCCGGCGGTGAACGCCAACGCGTCGCCATCGCCCGCGCGTTGGCCTGCGAGCCGGAGCTGCTGATCTGCGACGAGGTGACCTCCGCCCTCGATGTCTCCGTCCAGGCGTCGATCGTGGGACTGCTGGAGGAACTGCGCTCCAGCCGCGGCCTGTCGATGCTGTTCGTCACCCACAACCTCGCCCTCGTCCGCTCCCTGGCGACCCGCGTGGCGGTGCTCTCCGAGGGCCGCATCGTCGAGGAGGGACCCACGGCCGACGTACTGGACCGGCCCTCGGCCGCCTACACACGGCAGTTGCTCGCGGACACACCCGGCCGCGGAGACGGCTCCGCCGAACTCGTCGAGGAGGGCGCCTGATGGCCACATCAGCCGTCTCGCCCGGCTCCGACACCGACACCCTGCGCGAACCCCAGCGCTGGTATCCCCACTCCACGGAGATCGCGGCGGCGACTCCCCAACCCTGGCCCCGCGCCCTCCGTCCGTTGTCCGTCCGCATCACCGGCGCCGGACGCACCATGGACCTCGACGAGTTCCTCCCCCTCACCCACACCACCGCGCTGGTCGTCATCGCGGACGGCACCCTCGTTCACGAGCACTACGCCCCCGGCATCACCCCGGACGACCGGCTCCTCGGCAACTCGGCGACCAAATCGGCGCTCGCCCAACTGGTCGGCCAGGTTGTGGGGTTGGACCTGGACACCCCCGCTGCCACCCACGTCCCCGAACTCACGGGCAGCGGCTACGCGCGGGTGACGGTCCGTCAACTCCTGACCATGACCAGCGGGGTCGACTGGGAGGAGGACCACCGCGACCGCGCCTCACCCGCCTCCCGGTTGGCCGCCTGCCTCCGCGAGGGAAGTGGCGAGCTGCGCGACCACGTACTGCGCATCCCACCCGGCCGCCCACCCGGCACGGCCTTTGCCTACTGCACCGCCGACTCGCTCGTCCTCGACTGGGTGCGCGAACGGGCGACCGGCCTCGACTTCGCCACCCACCTCGCCCGGCTCTGGCAGGCCGTCGGCGCCGAACACCCCGCCGTCGTCGGCCTCGACGCGTCCGGCGTCCCCATGGCCGGCGGAGCACTCGCGGCGACGGCCCGCGACTGGGCCCGGCTCGGATGGCTGCAGATCGACGGCAGCCGGTGCGGCCGACAACTGCTGTCGCCCGACTGGGTCGAGGCCTCCAGCCGCCCCGAGCAGCCGTTCCTCACCCCGGGCCGACTGCCCAGCACGATCACCGCACACGCCGGATTCGGCTACCACTGGTGGCCCCTGGACGGAGCCGGGCAGCGGGTGACCGCCGACGGCATGCGCGGCCAGTTCGTCTACGTCGACCGGGCCCGGCGCGTGGTCGTGGTGAAGACGTCGGCCTGGCCGCACGGGGACGCCTGGGCCGACCGCCAGCACCGCGACCTGTGCTACCTCGCGCTGCCCGCGATTGCCGCGGCGGTGCGCCCATGACGCAGCACGGCATCGTCACCCCGTACGAAGGCCGGCAGCATGGCGGTTGGGACCCCGAGACCCCGCCCCCCGCCCCCCTGGCCCTGCACCGCACGACCGTCTCCCCGGCCTGGGTGGACTACAACGGCCACCTCAGCGAGTCCTGCTTCCTGCTCGTCTTCGGCGACAACTCGGACGCCTTCTTCCGCTGGATCGGCGTCGACGAGGCCTACCGGGCGGGCGGCCACTCCCTCTACACCGCGGAGACCCACCTCCACCACCGTGGCGAGGCGAGCGAGGGGGACCCGCTGCGGCTCACGCTGCAGATCCTCGACGTCGACGACAAGCGCCTGCACCTCTTCCACGCCATGTACCACGAGGACTCCGGGTTGCTGCTCGCCACCGCCGAACAGATGCTGCTGCACGTCGACACCGCCGCCGGACGGGTCGCGCCCTTCCCCGGGTTCCTCGTCGAGCGGCTGAGCGCCACCCGCACCGCACACGCCCGACTGCCCGTGCCCGAGGCGGTCGGCCACGTCATGGGAATCCCCCGCAAACCGCCCCGCTCTCAGGCAACTTGACGCTTCCTCAGGAGACTCGAAAGGCAGGACGCTCCATGGACTTCGGGCTCACCCCCGAGCAGGACCTCGTCGTCGACACCGTCCGCGCGTTCGTCGAGACCGAGCTCTATCCGTACGAGGACGAGGTCGAGCGCCTCGACGAGGTCCCCGCCGAACTCGCCGCCCAGATCCGCAAGAAGGCCCTCGACGCCGGCCTGTACGCCCCCAACATGCCCGAGGAACTGGGCGGCGGCGGCCTCGACCCCATCGCCCTCACCCTCGCCGAACGCGAACTCGGCCGCGCCTCCTACGCGTTGCAGATGCTGGTCGCCCGCCCCAGCAACATCCTCCAGGGCTGCACCGGCGACCAGATCGACACCTACCTGCTGCCCACGATCCGCGGCGAACGCCACGACTGCCTCGCCATGACCGAACCCGGCGCCGGCTCCGACGTCCGCTCGATGCGCACGCGCGCCCAACGCGTCGACGGCGACTGGGTGATCAACGGCACCAAGCACTTCATCAGCCACGCCGACACCGCCGACTACGTCATCCTCTTCGCCACCACCGGCACCGAGCGGACCGCGCGCGGCGAACGCAGCCGTATCAGCGCCTTCCTCCTCGACAAGCAAACCCCCGGCTTCGAGGTCCGCCGCGGCTCCGCCTGCGTCTCCCACCGCGGCTACCACCAGTGCGAACTGACCTTCACCGACTGCCGGATACCGGCCGGGCAGCTGCTGGGCGAGGAAGGGAGGGGCTTCGAGCTGATGGGGGAGTGGCTCGGCGCCAGCCGGCTCACCGTGGCCGCGACCAGCGTCGGCCGCGGGCGGCGGGTCCTGGAGTCGGCCGTGCGCTGGGCCGCCGAGCGCGAGCAGTTCGGGCAGCCCATCGGCCGCTTCCAGGGCACCGGCTTCAAACTCGCCGACATGGCAACCGACTTGGCGGCGGCCGAACTGCTGACCCTGTCGGCCGCCTGGAAGCTCAGCCACGGCAGGATGACCGACCGGGACGCGGCGATGGCCAAGCTGCACGCCTCGGAGACGCTCGGCCGGATCACCGACCACGCGGTCCAGATCTTCGGCGGCATGGGCCTGATGCAGGAGACGGCCGTCGAACGCCACTGGCGCGACGCCCGGGTGGAACGCATCTGGGACGGCACCAGCGAGATCCAGCGGCACATCATCGCGCGGTCGCTGCTGCGCCCGCACGGGGCCTGACGGGGGAGCGGGGATGACGTCGTCCGCCCTCGACACCGCCCGTTCCGCCCGCGCCCACAACCTCCAGCGCCTCCTCTCACCGCGGCACATCGCCGTCTTCGGCGGACGGCAGGCGGCGGAGGTGGTGCGCCAGTGCCGGCGCATCGGCTACGACGGCGCCATCTGGCCCGTACATCCCACGCACCGCACCGTTGAGGGGCTGCGCTGCCACCCCGACGTGGACGCCCTGCCCGAAGCGCCCGACGCGGCCTTCGTCGCCGTACCGCGCGAGCCGACCGTCGACATCGTCGCGGCCCTCGCCCGGCGCGGCGCCGGCGGCGCGGTGTGCTACGCCTCCGGCTTCGCCGAGACCGGCGCCACCGGCACCGCACTGCAGCACCGGCTGGTGGCGGCCGCCGGCGACATGGCGGTCGTCGGCCCCAACTGCTACGGCATCCTCAACTACCTCGACGGCGCCGCCCTCTGGCCGGACCGCCACGGCGGCACACGCACCTCCCGCGGCCCCGCGATCATCACCCAGAGCGGCAACATCGCGCTCAACCTCACCATGCACCGCCGCTCGCTCCCGCTGTCGTACCTCATCACCGTCGGCAACAGCGCCGCCCTTCAGCCGCACGAACTCGTCGAAGGCCTCCTCGACGACCCCCGGGTGACGGCGATCGGAGTGCACATCGAGGGCCTGGAGGACGTGGCCGGCTTCTCCCGGGTCGCCCTCGAAGCACTCCGACGACGCATCCCCCTCGTCGCGTTGAAGGCCGGCAGCTCACCGCTCGGCGCACGCGCCGCCCTCAGCCACACCAGCTCGCTGACCGGCTCGGACGCGCTGTACGACGCCCTGTTCCGGCGCATGGGAGTGGCCAGGGTCCGGGATCTGCCCGGACTGCTGGAGACGCTGAAGTTCCTGACCGTGCACGGCACGCTGCCCGGCTCACGGATCGCCTCCATGAGCTGTTCCGGCGGCGAGGCGTCCCTGGTGGCCGACCTCGCCCAGCCCCGCGGGGTGACCCTGCCGGAATTCCCCCAACTCACGGACGAGCGGCTGCGATCCGTACTCGGCGAGCGCGTCGGCGTCGCCAACCCGCTCGACTACCACACCTACATCTGGGACGACCGAGCCGCGCTGACGCAGTGTTACGGGGCGGTCCTGGCCGCCGACTTGGACGCGCAGCTGCTGATCCTCGACATGCCGAAGCCGGGCACGGGAGAGGCGGCCTCATGGGACACGGCGGTCGACGCCCTGATCGCCGCGCACCGGGCAGCGTCCCCGACTCCCGCCACCTGCCTGGTCAGTTCGCTGCCCGAAGGGTTGCCCGAGGAGACCGGCACACGGCTGCTCGGCGAGGGCATCGCCCCCATGCAGGGCCTGACCGAATGCCTGGACGCGATCGCCGCCGCCGCGGCCATCGGCGAGGCCCAGTCCGGCGCCGACCGCATCAGGCCGCTCACCTCCCACCCGCCGGCGCACGGCGGCCCGCCCCACACCCTCGACGAGTGGCAGGGCAAACGCGCCCTCGCCGCACGGGGCCTGCGCACCCCCGAGGCGGCCCTGGCCACCGGCCCTGGCGAGGCGGCCCTCCGCGCCCGCGAGCTCGGATTTCCCGTCGTCCTCAAGGCCGTTTCCGCCTCCCTCACGCACAAGACCGAGGCCGGAGCCGTACGCCTGAACCTGACCGACGCCGGACAGGTGCGCGAGGGTGCCGAGGAGATGCTCCGCCGCGGCCTGCCCGACCGCTTCCTCGTCGAGCGGATGGTGCGGGACCCCGTCGCCGAGCTGATCGTCGGCGTGCACCGCGACCCCTGCTTCGGCCCCGCCCTGACCGTCGGCGCGGGCGGCATCCTGGTCGAACTGCTCCGGGACACGGCCACCCTGCTCCTCCCGGCCTCCCCGGACGAGATCCGCACGGCGCTCGCCTCCCTGCGCACCTGGCCGCTGCTCGACGGCCACCGCGGCCGCCCCAGGGCCGACGTCGAGGCCGCCGTCGCAGCGGTGGCCGCCGTGGCCGCCTACGCGCAGGACCACGCGCCGGACCTGGTCGAGCTGGACGTCAACCCCCTGCTGGTGCTCCCCGAGGGCCGCGGGGCCTACGCCGCCGACGTACTGATCCGCCTCACCCGCCCCGCACAGGAGGACCCGCCGCATGCCTGAGCCCGGACCCGCGGTACGGCTCTCCGCCGACGACGGCGTCCTCGTCGTCACCCTGGACCGGCCGAAGGCGAATGTCGTGGACGTCGCCACCAGCCGTGCCCTGTACGCCGCGTTCGAGCGGCTGCGCACCGATCCCGGGCTGCGGGTCGGGGTCGTCACCGGCGCCGGTGAGCGGTTCTTCAGCGCCGGCTGGGATCTCAAGGCCGCGGCGGCGGGCGAGGCGGTCGACGCCGATCACGGGCCGGGCGGCTTCGCGGGGCTGACCGAGTTCTTCGCCCTGGACAAGCCGGTGATCGCCGCCGTCAACGGTCTCGCGCTCGGCGGCGGCTTCGAACTCGCCCTCGCCGCCGACCTGATCGTGGCTGCCGAGCACGCCGAGTTCGCCCTCACCGAGGCCACGCTGGGCCTGGTCCCGGACTCCGGCGGCGTGCTGCGGCTGCCGCGGCGCCTGCCCCCGGCGATCGCCACCGAGCTGCTGCTGACCGGACGGCGCATGACCGCGCCGGAGGCGGCCCGCTGGGGCCTCGTCAACCAGGTCGTCCCCGGCGAACGCCTTCTGCCCGCGGCCATGGCGCTCGCCCGCCGGATCTGCCGCAGCGCGCCTCTCGCCGTAGCGGCGATCAAGGAGATCACGCGCAGGACGCAGAGCCAGGGCATCGAGGAGGCCTTCGCCGCCATGCGGGGGCCCGGCATGCCCGCCTACCAGGCGGTTCTCGCCTCGCAGGACGCCGAGGAAGGGCCACGCGCGTTCGCCGAGAAGCGTCGGCCGGTGTGGACCGGCCGCTGAACGCCGTCAATTCCGCTCGGCTCGGCGGAAGTTCATGCAGCACACGTCCGAAATGTTGAATCAGATACTGGTGTGTCATATGTGACGGTTTGCACCCTCTGTGTAGGTGTGGTGATCTGAATGACGGAGGCTTCAAGCAACCCAGAGGAGATGGTCGTATGCCTTCCACGGACAAGGCGATCGAGGAAGTCACCCGTTTCGACATCGAGGCGGCACTCGACCCCGCCGAGCCGGACGGCGTCTACCGTGACAGCCGGGAATGCGCGGCCCTCGCGCTTCTCTCCGCAGAGACCAAGCTGCTGCTCTCGCCGCCGACCCCCCGCCCCAAGAAGGGCTGAACGAGTCGACGGGAGCAGCTGAATGGAGCAGTCAGGCACTTCCGCCCTGTTGCAGGGCGCGGTGCAGGACCTCTCGTCGGACGTGGTCTCCGCCGCGGAGGGCGGAGATCCGGTCCGTAGGGGGACGCGTGGGGGGACCCGTGGCCATGAGCACGAGCATTGTGCCTTTCGAGGCCGACCGTGACGTGCCGGGCCTGATCGTC
>NZ_JBEYVO010000026.1:109246-190750 GCF_040644055.1 Streptomyces sp. NPDC047043 | reverse complement strand
GTAGCTCCGCTACGAGGGCTTCCGCCCGGCACGCCGAGAGCACGCACCGAACGCCGCTCCTTCTCCCACGGAGATCCATCAGAAGAGCCCTAGGCGGCCTTCGGGCGGCTGAAGTCCATGGTCCAGTTGGTCAGCCAGGTCTCCCCGCCGTCGAGGGAGAAGGCCTGCTCCCAGCGCGCCGAGGTGGGGGAGACATCCGCCCACACGAACCGCACGCGCACGTCCTTGCCGTCGTGCGTGTCGTCGCCGTAGAACTCGCCGCGGTCGCCGTCGAAGCGGCCGACGACCGGCGGGAAGAGCTTGCCGCTGCGGCTCGCGGCCCAGTTCAGCGACCATTCCCCCCTCTCCCGGTCGAAGAGGCGCAGGGTCGCCCCCTTCGCCCCCAGGTGCGGCATGTCGATCTCGTCGACGTTCGCGGTCCCGTCGAACAGCGGCCAGCAGCGGTTCGTGGCCGGGAACTCCACCCAGTCGCTGTCCGGGTCGAGGAAGTCGGTGCGGCGGCGGTTCACGACCGCCCACTCGCCGTGGAAGAAGTCGAAGTCGTGCGGGCTGCTCATGAGCGCTCTCCAGTGGTTCCTGCGGGCAGGGAGTCGGCCAGGTAGGCGTCCAGGTCCGGGACTTCGGGCACGAGCATGTGCCGTACCCAGGCGTCCCGTTCGTGCTGGATCGGCGGCAGTTCGAAGACACAGCCGATCCAGGGCAGTTCCGGCCTGATGAAGTGGGTGGGGTCATGGTCCGGGCAGCCCGTCATCGGCTGGCCCGCCGCCGCGTTCGCGTAGTGCAGGACGTTGTCCCACACCCAGCTGTACGCGTTGATGTAGGCGCCGTCGTCGTTGCCCCGGTGCACCACGACGAAGGTCACCGGCGGAGTGCCGTCCGCCTCCGGCAGCAGCTCCGGGAGGATCGCGTACGCCGCCTTCTCCACGTCCGGCGCGATACCGGCCGGGTCGGCGGTGACGTGGTAGCGCTTGATGTGCCGCCCGGCCACCTCGATCGGCGGCGGCACGGTCAGGAGTTTTTCCTCGAAGGCCATGGCCAGGACGCTAGGACCACTTCACTGACATCATCTGTCAGTGAAGTCTGGGAACCTGAGGACGTGAAGTCCAGTCGCCTCGTCTCGATCCTGCTCCTCCTCCAGACCCGTGGCCGCATGACCGCCGCCCAGCTCGCCGAGGAGCTGGAGGTCTCGGTGCGTACGGTCTACCGGGACGTCGAGGCGCTGAGTGCGGCGGGCGTCCCGCTCTACGGCGACGCAGGGCACGCCGGCGGCTTCCGCCTGCTCGACGGTTACCGCACCCGTCTGACCGGCCTCACCGCCGGCGAGGCCGAGGCCCTGTTCCTCGCGGGCGCCCCCGGCCCGGCCGCCGAGCTGGGCCTCGGTTCCGTCCTGGCCGCCGCCCAGCTCAAGGTCCGTGCCGCGCTGCCGCCGGAGCTGCGCGCGGGCGCCGACCGGATCAGCGGCCGCTTCCACCTCGACGCACCCGGCTGGTACACGGACGCGGAGGAGACGCCGTATCTGCCGGCGGTGGCCGACGCGGTGTGGAACTGCCGGGTGCTCGACGTCCTGTACCGCCGCTGGGCGGAACCCACCGACGTGGAACGCCGCCTCGAGCCGTACGGACTGGTGCTGAAGGCGGGCCGCTGGTACGTCGTGTCGGGCCCCGGCCCGCGCACCTTCCGCGTCGACCAGATCCTCGAACTCGCCACCTCCGACGAGGAGTTCACCCGCCCCGACGACTTCGACCTGGCCGCCTACTGGACCACGTACCAGCGCGACTTCCACAACCGCCTGTACCGCGGTGAGGCACTGGTCCGCCTGGCACCGGGTGTACAGCTGCCGAGAGCGGTCAACTGCCGTACGGACGAGGACGGTTGGACCCTCGCCACGGTGCCCGTCGAGTCCGTCGAGCACGCGCACGGCGAGTTCCTGCGGCTGGGGGCGGACATCGAGGTGCTGGAGCCGGCGGAGTTGCGCGAGCGCATCGCCCGGACCGTCGCCGAACTGGCCGAAAGATACGCCAAGTTGGCGTAAAGACATGGCAACGCGGTGGCAAGCGGCGGCGACCGAGTGTGCGGAACCCGTCCGTCCTCTCTGGAGGTTCGTCCCTTGCAGCACCCGCACAAGCACCGCAGACGCCGAGTCCTCCTCTCGGCGGTGACCGGCGCCGCGGCCCTCGTGGCCGCAGGGCTCACCGCGCTCAACGCCGGTACGTCCCCCACGCTCGAACTCACTCGCGCGGGAGGGGCCCCCATGGCCGCCACCGCACGGCAGGTCGAGAAGCTCGACCGGGGTGTGGTCAGCGTGCACACCGACAGCGGCAACCTGGTCAGCTGGCGCTGGCTCGGCACCGACCCGAACGACGTGTCCTTCAACGTCTACCGGGCCGGCACCAAGGTCAACTCGGCCCCGATCACCGGCTCCACGAACTTCTTCCACTCCGGTGCGCCCGCCCAGGCCGACTACACCGTCCGGGCGATCGTGGGTGGCGTCGAGCAGGCCGACTCCGTGCACGCGGTCCAGTTCCGCACCGGCTACAAGGACGTGCCGATCAGCCCGCCCGCGGGCGGTACCACGCCCGACGGGGTCGCCTACACCTACGAGGCGAACGACGCCTCCGTCGGAGACCTCGACGGCGACGGCCAGTTGGACTTCGTCCTGAAGTGGCAGCCGACCAACGCCAAGGACAACTCCCAGTCCGGCTACACCGGCAACACGATCGTCGACGGCATCAAGCTCGACGGCACCCGCCTGTGGCGTGTCGACCTCGGCCGCAACATCCGCTCCGGCGCGCACTACACGCAGTTCCAGGTGTACGACTACGACGGCGACGGCAAGGCCGAGATCGCCATGAAGACGGCCGACGGCACGGTCGACGGAACGGGGACCGTGATCGGCAGCTCCTCCGCCGACCACCGCAACTCCAGCGGGTACGTGCTCTCCGGACCCGAGTACCTGACCATGTTCAACGGGCAGACCGGCAAGGCGATGCAGAGCGTCGACTACGTCCCGGCCCGCGGCACGGTGTCGTCCTGGGGCGACTCGTACGGCAACCGGGTGGACCGCTTCCTCGCCGGGACGGCGTACCTGGACGGTGCACGACCGTCGTTGATCATGGCGCGCGGCTACTACACGCGCACGGTGCTCGCCGCCTGGGACTGGCGCAACGGCTCCTTCACGCGGCGCTGGACCTTCGACACCAACTCGTCGACCAACTCCGGCAAGGGGTACGACGGTCAGGGCTCGCACAGCCTGTCGGTCGGGGACGTCGACAGCGACGGCAAGGACGAGATCGTCTACGGAGCGATGGCCGTGGACGACAACGGCAACGGCCTGTGGACCACCAAGACCGGGCACGGCGATGCCCAGCACCTCGGCGACCTCGACCCCTCGCACGCCGGCCTGGAGTACTTCAAGGTCTCCGAATCCGGCTCCCAGCCCGCCGAGCTGTACATCAACCCGGCCAACGGAACGGTCAATTGGAAGCTCGACCCCTGCTGCGACAACGGCCGGGGCGTGGCCGGTGACATCTACGCCGGAAACGACGGAGCGGAGGTCTGGTCGGCGTCCGACTCGTCCATCCGCGACGAGGCCGGCGCCACCAAGGGCCGCGAACCGTCCTCCGTGAACTTCCTGTCCTGGTGGGACGGGGACACCACGCGTGAACTCCTGGACGGCACCCACATCGACAAGTACGGCACCTCGGGAGACACCCGCCTGCTGACGGGCTCCGGCGTCCACTCCAACAACAGCACCAAGGCGACGCCGTCCCTGTCCGGCGACATCCTCGGCGACTGGCGCGAGGAGGTCGTCTGGCCGACCGGCGACAACACGGCGCTGCGGATCTACTCCACGCCGTACGAGACCGGCACGAGGATCACGACTCTGCTGCACGACACGATGTACCGCACGGGCATCGCCTGGCAGAACACGGCTTACAACCAGCCGCCGCACCCGAGCTTCTTCATCGGCAACGGCATGGCGACGGCACCGAGGCTGACGGTCTACACCCCGTGACACGGAGGCGGTCGCCCGCCGGCTGCGGGCGACCGCCTCATCGCATCGGTTCAGCCGCCGCCGAGGCCGCCCAACAGGCCGCCCAGCAGGCCGGTGACGACGCCCAGGATGCTGGCCAGGGGATCGTCGTCGCCCTTGTTGCCCTTGTCGCCCTTGTCGCCCTTGGAGGAGGTCTCGTCGTCCGAGGGCGTGAGACATGCCTCGTGGCCCAGGAGGGACACATGGGTTGTCCCCTCGCACTTGGCGGGGGTGTCGGCCGCAGCGGCGCACGGCGCCAGCAGGGTCACGGTGAGTACGGGCGCGGCGAGGACCGCCGCGATGCGGGCGCGAGTCGTCTTGCGTGTGCGCTGCGACATATCTGTCCCTTTCGACAGGTATGGGAATACTTCCTTGATCAGACTCACGTGATCCGCTGCGCTCCGCAACTCGAACAACACTCACCGTGACAGCCTGCTCGGGTCAGGCGACCGTGCAGCTCTGGTCACCCAGCGCGAACGACGTCGGTTTCGTGTTCGACCCCGACCAGCTCCCCGTGAACCCGAAGCCCACGGACGCACCCGCCGCCACATTGCCGTTCCAGCCCACGTTCTTCGCGGTCACCGCCGCACCCGACTGGGTGTGGTCGGCGTTCCACAGCTGGGCGATCTTCTGGCCGTCCGCGAAGGTCCACCCAAGTGACCAGCCGCTCCAGGCAGTTGACCCCGTGTTGCTCAGCTGCACGTCGGCCTGGAAGCCACCCGACCACTGATTGGTGATCTTGTATGTCACCGTGCAGGCACCGGTGGGCGTCGGCGTCGGGTCCGTGCCCCCGCCGCCGTCACCGCCACCGGTGTCCGACGTGTCGCCGTAGATGACGCCTCGCCCGTTGGTCGAGACGTACACCCGCCCGTAGACCCGCGGGTCACCGGTGATCGCCGCACCCGTCCAACCCCACTGGTGGGCATCGTCGTTGATACGGGTCCAGCTCACGCCCTTGTCGGTCGAGCGGAAGATGCCGCGTACGCCGCCGATCTTCGCGCTGGTGTACAGCGTCTGGTACGAGGCTCCCGTCGCCGCCTTGCCGAAGCCGATCGTGTCGGCCTGCTCGACGTTCGACAGCTTGGTGAAGCTCGCCCCGCCGTCCGTGGAGTGCCACAGGCCGTACGCGCCGTCCGAGGCGCCGCCCGCGAGCCAGACGTCGCCCTTCGTGCCGGGCAGCGCCTTGAAACGCACGCTGTCGCCGCTCGGGAGGCCGTTCGCCGACGATGCCGTGAAGGTCGCGCCGCCGTCCGAACTGACGTAGAACTTCCCCGACTTGAAGCCGTAGAAGGTCTTCGGGTCGACCCGGTCGGACTCGACGGTCGCACCGGAGGGGATGCCGCTCGACGCCGACCAGGACGAGCCGAAGCCGGTCGTGTACTGCACGCCCGTGCCCGCCGGGCTCCACACGAACCGGCTGCCGTCGGAGGCCGCGGCCACCGTCCCGCCGCCGCTCACTCCCGAAGGGTCCGTCCCGGCAAACCAGTTGGCGCCGTTGTCCGTCGAGAACGCGATGTGCGGCCCGGAGTCCAGGTTGCCGACGCGGACGACCGTGTTCGGGTTCGTCTCCGCGAAGTCCAGACTGGTCGTCGTCGTGAAGGTCGGCGAAGTGAACATCATCGACGGGACCTTGGTCAGGTCCGTGTGCCGGAAGCCGCCGATGTCACCGAGGGCGCTGAACAGCTGGGCGCCTCCCGACGGGGGAGCGGCGAGGTCGTTGACCGCCGTCTCCTCCAGACCCTGCACCATCGGCTTCACCGTGAACTGGCCCCCGCTGTCCCACTTGGTCAGGTCCTCGGTGCCGTAGAGCGTGTCGCCCGTCCCGTACATCATCCGGTCCGAGTTGAACGGGTCGATCTCCAGCGCCTCCGTCATCCAGCCCAGTTTCGGGCTCTGTTCGGGCGGGGACGGGTTCGCGCCGAAGGTCAGCCAGGGGGAGGACGAGACGTCCATCGTGTAGCGGTTCGAGCGGTTGGGGTACGAGGTGTAGTCCCACGCCTTGGTCCAGGTGCCGCCGCTGTCCGTGGAGCGGAAGATCTGGGTGTCCGGCCACCAGGAGCTGTAGGCGGTCGCCATGACCGTGCCCGGGTGCCGGCGGTCGACGCTCAGACCGCTGAAGCCGTAGTAGGTGTCGGCCTCCGCCACCGGGCTGATGTTCGTCCAGGTGCCGGTCGCCGTCGCATACCGCCACAGCTGACCCTTGCCGCCGTCGTACGGGCCGCCCTTGTCGCTGTAGGCGAGATAGAGGTAGCCGTTCTTGGCGTCGAGGACGCCCTTGTGGGCGAGGTAGCCGGTCGGCTGCCCGGCCAGCCGGGTCCAGCTCGCCCCCGCGTCCGTCGAGCGGTACACCGCGTTGTCCTTGTCGGCGACCCCGACGTAGATGGTCCTGGTGGCGCTTCCCGAGGTGCCGGTGGACTCGTCGAAGGTGACCCAGACGATCCCTTGGTTGTCGCTCGCGTACCCGCTGGTGTCGCCCGAATCCTGCACGTAGTTACCGACATTGGGGAAGTTCGTCACCTGCGACCAGGTCACGCCGGAGTCCGTCGACCGCCACAGGCCCTTGCCGCTGGGTGCGCCCAGGTACAGCACGCTGTCCTTGTTCGGGTCGATCGCGAGCCGCTCGCCCATGCCACGGCCGGGCATGTTGCCGCCGAGCTTGAAGGGCAGGGCGGTCTTCTGCCAACTGGCGCCGCGGTCGGCCGACCTGAGCACGGCGCCGTTCCCCGGGTCCCAGCTGTTGGTGTACGTCCCGACGGCCGCGTACACCTTGTTCGGGTCGACGGAGTCGGAGGCGAGGCTCACCACGCCGGTGTGCCCCCAGTCGTCCCAGCCGATCGAGTCCGTCAGGGGCGTCCAGGTCTTCGCCGACTCCTGCCAGCGGTAGGCGCCGCCGATGTCGGTGCGGGCGTAGGCGAGGTTCTTCTCGCTGCGGTTGAAGACGATCCCGGGGACGAAGCCACCGCCGTCGATCCGGGCGTTCTTCCAGGTGTAGGTGTCGGCGGCGAGCGTCACCTTGGGGGTGCTCGCGGCGAGGGCGGGCGGACTGCCCGCGAGCAGGCCGGCCGCGAGGGCCAGCACGGCCGTGAGGATACGGGTTCTTCGCACGGCGGGTCCTTTCCGGAGTGGGGGAACCGGGGACAGAACAGAGAGGCCGGTAAGCGCTTTCCACTTGGTGTGCGAGTGCCGGGCGGCCCCCAGTGCGGGTGGGGGCCGCCCGGCTGTTGGCCCCGGCGTCCGGTGTCGGGGCCCACGCACACGGAGCTCTCGGACGGTTCCGGGGGAGTGGGCGGTGCCGGCTGCGCCCTTCAGGGGCGCGGGGAACTGCGCGACCAGCCACAGCGGACCCGCAGCCGAACACGGCCCAACCCACGGAGCGCCCGGCGGGGACTTATTCGAGGAGCTCCGCGTACGAACCCATGGCGAGGGCTATGTCCGCCTGCGCCCAGAAACGGTGGTACGTGAACGACGGCGCGGCCCCGCCCGCCAGATAGGCCTCGATCTTCGACCAGGCCGGGTCGTTCTTGTAGAAGGACCTGAGCGAGCTGAACGTGGACGAGGAGTTGATCACGTCGCCGTTCGGCATCTTGCCGCTCCAGCCGCTCGGGACGTACACACTGTCGTCGAAGCGGTTGTAGTCCGCGCGGGTCTCCGGCACGGCGATGCCCAGGCCGTCCTGGTAGTTGCTCCACATGCCGTCCAGCAGCGCCTTCGCCGTCGTCTTCGCCTCCGTGTCACCGGACTTGGCGGCGTAGTACGTCAGGGTCTTGGCGTACGCGGCCGCCACACCCACGTCGTTGGTGTAGTCGGCGACCGTGACGTGAAGTCCGCTGTTGGCGCCGGGACTTGACGCGTTCCAGGTGTCGGGCCGGCCCGACCACTGCAGCGTCGACGGGATCAGATAGGTGCCGTCCGGATTGATCGTGGTCTTGGACAGCGCCCAGTCGACCCACTTGTCGAGGACCGCCTTGGCCTGCGCGTTCCCCGTCTGCTGGTAGTACTCGGCCACTCGCTCCATCGACCACGCCTGGAAGCCGAACCACTGGTTGGACGGCGGGTCGTGGTAGACGGGCTGCTGGTCGTAGTACATGCCGTAGAAGGTCGACGTACCGGACGGCGGGGTCGCGTAACGGCCCGCCCAGCTGTTGGTCGCACCACCCGCGATGGCGCCCTCGTTGGACTGCAGCCAGCGGTAGAACTCCAGCTGCCGGGTCAGCGAGGTGCCCCAATCGGCCGCCCCTGTCGAGGACTTGGGCTTCAGGTCGGCGTACGAGCTGAGCGCGTAGGCTGCCAAGGGGTTCTGGTAGCCGCCGTGCACATGGCTCGAGCCGATGCGCCAGGCCCAGCCCGCACTGGTGTCGGTCGCGCCGCCCCATGCGTAGTACCAGGACAGCAGATAGGACGAGGCGTCCTTGCCGGTGCCGGCCGCACATGTGGACGGCCCGACGCAGTTGCCGATTTTCTTGAAGTACTTGTCGTACATGGCGTAGCGCAGATAGTCGCCCATCTTCGCCGCCTTGCCGACGGTGGCCGACACGTCGCTGCCCTTGCCCTGCCCCTTGGCCCAGACATCGGCCCAGTACGCGGCCTGCACCGCACGCGCGTCGGCGTCCGGGGCGTCCGTGTACTTCCACTGCCTGGCGTAGGACGAGTCGCCGGTGAACAGGTCCAAGTACCCGTTCGTGCCGCCGTACTTGAAGGCGTCGCAGGTCGGCTGCGGCACCGTCTCCCACACCGACTCCTGCGCGCCGCGCTGGAAGGTGTTGATGTACGACGGTCCCGTGGCCGTCGGCCCGGCCTCGCACTTGCCGGGCTCGTTGCCGTAGCCGTAGACGTTGTCGACGTCCTGCAGCCAGTGCATGCCGTACACGTCGTCCGTGCCGTACGCGCTCTTCAGCTCCGATGCGATCGGGTCCGAGCCGACCGGGACCGACGTGTCGAGCTTCGCCGGGTACTCGTCAGGGGTGTCCAGCTCGGGCGCGTACGTCGCCGGCTTCGAGGCGTTGTAGAAGGAGTTGGTGGGCTGGTCGGCGTGGGTCGGGATCATGTACTTCTCCATGAGATCCCAGGCGCCGTTGAACTTGGTCCAGTCACCGGTGACCTTGCCGTACATCGCCTGCAGCCACAGCAGGTAGCTGTACGCCTCCGACGTGGTCTCGTGGCCCTGGTCCGGAGCCTCCACGATCAGCGTCTCGACCGAGTGGTAGGGGATGCCCTCGGGCGAGAAGTAGCCGTTCGCCGGGTTGGTGATCTTCCCGTAGAGGTCCAGGAACCGGGCGTCGTACGCCTTCGAGGCCGCCAGCTGGGTCACCGTGACCGCCGCCTTGGAGTGCCCGGTCGCCGTCGACTCGAAGGACGCCGAACCGGTCCCGGAGGAGTCGGCGGTGATGGTCACCTTCTGCGCGGTGCTCCAGTTGGATGGCGTGAAGGTGAGCGTCGAGCCGCCGGTGACGGACAGGCTGCTGTTGCCGCTCGCGCGGGCCGTCGTCACGGTCACGTTCGCCGAAGGCTGCGTGGACAGCTTCACGTCGTACGTGCCCGACTTGCCCTGCTGGACGCCCAGTTGGGTGGGGGAGGCGACCACTGCCGGGCCGGAGGCAACCGTGATGCCGACCGGCGTGGACTCCGCGGACGCGCCCAGGCTGTCGTACGCCTTCGCCAGCAAGGAATGACTGCCCACGGTCAACCCGGAGGCCGAGTACGTGAACGGCGCGCTGGTGTCCGTGCCCAGCAGGGTCGTGTCGTCGTAGAACTCGACCTTGCTGATCGTCGCGTTGTCGGCCGCCGCGGCGGTGGCCGCGAGCGGGACCGCGTCGCCCTGCGTGTAGACCGCGCCCGCGGTGGGGCTGGTCAGCACGGTGACGGGCGGCTGGTGCGCGCCGGCACAGGTGGTGCCGTTGATCGCGAAGTTCGTGGGGGCGGTGTTGGTGCCGCTGTAGGTGAACTGCGCGCCGGTGGAGACGGCCGCGCCGGCGGCGATCTTCCCGTTGTACCCGGCGTCCTTCACGGTGATCGCCGTGCCGGACTGGGACCAGGTGCCGTTCCAGCCGTTGCTGAGCTTCTGGTTGCCCGAGTAGCCGTACGTCAGCGTCCAGCCGTCGATCGTGTCCGTGCCGCGGTTGGTGATCGTCAGGTCCGCGGTGAAGCCGGAGCCCCAGTCGTTCGTCTTGTAGTCGACGCTGCACTGAACTGCCGCCGCCTGGGCGGGAGTTGTGCCGGTGCCGAGCATGGTGAGCGGAAGTGCGAGAGCAGCCACGACGGCTGTCCATAACCGCGGCACGGCGCGGCGTCTCCTTCTGGGATGCATGTGCTGGTTCCTCCTTGCGGCTCGGGACAAGAAGTGGGGGGAGGGGAGGAGCAACAAGCCTTGAACCAGTGGGAGCGCTCCCATAGTGGGGAAGGGGGTGAGGGTGGTCAAGGTGCTTGAAGAGTCGAAAAGATTCGACGCGATTTAGTTGAGGGAAAGTCAGGAAAGTCTGTGACTCCCCTGTCCTTTGCCGTCACTTGGCGCTAGCTTCATTGACACCAGTGGGAGCGATTCCATCAGTCGACGCGTCCGTCACGACGCGCCCGATCTGCAAGGAGTCGCTCATGCGACACCCCCCGCGTTCAGGTCTTTTAGCCGTTGCCGCCGCCGTGGCCCTGGTGGGCACCGTGGTCGCACCGGTCGTCACGGCGCACGGCGCCACGCCCGCCTGCTCGGTGGAGTACTCCGTCACCGGCCAGTGGGACACCGGCTTCCAAGGTGCCGTGAAGATCACCAACAACACGGCGGCCGTGAGCAGTTGGAGCCTGGGCTTCGACTTCGCAGGCGGTCAGAAGGTCACCCAGGGCTGGAACGCCAAGTGGTCCCAGTCCGGTACGACGGTGACCGCGGCCAACGAGAGCTACAACGGCTCGCTGGCCACGGGCGCGAGCGTCAGCGCCGGGTTCATCGCCTCCTGGCCGGGGTCGGGGACCAACGCCGTACCGACGTCGTTCAAGCTCAACGGGACGACGTGCAACGCCGGTTCGCAACCGTCGCCGACACCGACCGATCCGCCCGCGACGGGTACGGCGCCCGCGCTGCACGTCTCCGGGAACAAGCTCGTGGACGCCTCGGGAGCGACGCGCCGGCTGCTCGGTGTGAACCGGTCCGGCGGCGAGTTCATGTGCGTGCAGGGCCGGGGCATCTTCGACGGCCCGGTCGACGACGCGGCGATCAGGGCGATCGCCGACTGGAAGGCGAACACGGTCCGCATTCCGCTCAACGAGGAGTGCTGGCTGGGACTTTCCAACATCCAGTCCGCGTACGGCGGCGCCAACTACATCAACGCGGTCAAGGATCTGGTGGCCCGCGTCGAGGCGCACGGCATGACGCCGATCGTCGAACTCCACTGGACCTACGGCCAGTACACCGGCAACTCCGCCGGCTGCTCCGACGTGCACGCCAGCTGCCAGAAACCGATGCCGGACATGCAGTACACACCGTCCTTCTGGTCCTCGGTGGCGAACACCTTCAAGGCCGACCCGGGTGTGGTGTTCGATCTGTTCAACGAGCCGTATCCGGACCGGGCCACCTCCACGACCACCCAGGCGTGGCAGTGCTGGCGGGACGGCGGCACCTGCCCCGGCATCGGGTACGAGGTCGCCGGTGTGCAGGACCTGGTCGACGCGGTGCGCGGCACCGGCGCCAAGAACGTCGTCATGGCCGGCGGACTGGCGTACTCGAACGACCTGAGCCAGTGGCTGACGTACCGGCCCAGCGACCCCACGGGCAATCTGGTCGCCGCGTACCACGTCTACAACTTCAACACCTGCGCGAACGAGAGCTGCTGGAACTCGACGCTCGCCCCCGTCGCGGCCCAAGTGCCGCTGGTGGCCGGGGAGATCGGCGAGAACACCTGCTCGCACGGGTTCGTCGACCAGGTCATGAAGTGGTTCGACGACCGGGGGCTCTCCTACCTCGGCTGGACCTGGAACACCTGGGACTGCTCCTCCGGACCGTCCCTGATCTCCGACTACGACGGGACCCCCACGTCGTACGGCATAGGGCTGCGCGATCACCTGCGTGCCCTGAACGGATGACTTCCGAAAGCTCCGCAACGGACAACTCCCGCAACGGACAAGGAAACCCGCACTCATGAGTCGTACCAGAACAGCGATACTCGCCGCCCTGGCGCTGGTCGCCTCGGCCGCCGGGACCGCGACGGCCGTCGTCCCCGGCGACGTCGGCACGGCCGCCGTCCCCTGCACCGTCGACTACAAGGTGCAGAACCAGTGGGACACCGGCTTCACCGCCGCCGTCACGGTCACCAACAACGGTGCCGCCAAGAGCAGTTGGGCGGTGAAGTGGTCGTACGCAGGCAATCAGAAGGTCACCAACTACTGGAACACCAAGCTCACCCAGAGCGGTACGGCCGTCACCGCGGCCAACGAGACCTACAACGGCTCGCTGGCGACCGGAGGTTCGGTCAGCTTCGGGTTCCAGGCCTCCTACAGCGGTAGCAACGCGATCCCGACCGGCTTCACGCTCGACGGTGTGACCTGCAACGTCGACTCCGGACCCACCGATCCGACCGACCCGACGGGGCCGAGCGACAAGGTCGACAACCCGTACACCGGCGCCAAGGTGTACGTGAACCCCGAGTGGTCCGCGAAGGCCGCCGCGGAGACGGGCGGCAGCCGGATCTCCAACCAGCCCACCGGTGTCTGGCTCGACCGCATCGCCGCGATCAACGGCGTGGGCGGCGGCATGGGGCTGCGCGATCACCTCGACGCGGCCCTCGCGCAGAAGGGCAGCGGGGAAGAGGTCGTCCAGCTCGTCGTCTACGACCTTCCCGGGCGTGACTGCGCGGCACTCGCCTCCAACGGCGAGCTCGGGCCGACGGAGATCGACAAGTACAAGACGCAGTTCATCGACCCGATCGCGGCGATCCTCGCCGACAGCAAGTACAGCTCGCTGCGGATCGTCACCACCATCGAGATCGACTCGCTGCCCAACCTGGTCACCAACACCGGCAGCCGCGCCACCGCGACCCCGCAGTGCGACACCATGCTGGCCAACGGCAACTACGTGAAGGGCGTGGGCTACGCGCTCGCCAAGCTCGGCGCGATCCCCAACGTCTACAACTACATCGACGCCGGCCACCACGGCTGGCTCGGCTGGGACGACAACTTCGCGCCCGCCGCCACCCTGTTCAAGCAGGCGGCCACCAGCGAGGGCGCGACCGTCGACGACGTGCAGGGCTTCATCACCAACACGGCGAACTACAGCGCCCTGAAGGAGAACAACTTCACCATCAACGACACGGTGAACGGCACGTCCGTGCGCCAGTCGAAGTGGGTGGACTGGAACCGGTACGTGGACGAGCTGTCGTACGCGCAGGCCTTCCGCAACCAGCTGGTCTCGGTGGGCTTCAACTCCGGTATCGGCATGCTGATCGACACGTCGAGGAACGGGTGGGGCGGCACTGCCCGGCCCGCCGGACCGGGTTCGACGACCAGCGTGGACACATACGTCGACGGCGGGCGCTACGACCGGCGCATCCACGTCGGGAACTGGTGCAACCAGTCCGGGGCCGGACTCGGCGAGCGGCCGCAGGCCAATCCGGCGACCGGGATCGACGCGTATGTGTGGATGAAGCCGCCGGGGGAGTCCGACGGGTCCAGCTCCGCCATTCCCAATGACGAGGGCAAGGGGTTCGACCGGATGTGCGACCCGACGTACACGGGCAATGCGCGCAACGGGAACAGCATGTCGGGTGCGCTGCCGAACGCTCCGCTGTCGGGGCACTGGTTCTCGGCGCAGTTCCAGCAGCTGATGCAGAACGCGTATCCGCCCCTGTCATGACGCGGTGACGGCTCCGCCGGGGTCAGGTCTCGTCGGCCAGGCCCCGGCGGATTGCGAACTCGACCGCCGAGTAGTCGCCGTCGGGGCGGTTCAGCTCGTAGGGGACAGCAGACATGAGGGGCGGCTGGGCCATGAAGCGCGGGCGGGTGCCGTGGTGGGGCTGGGCCGCGTGGACCAGGAACGGGTGGCAGAGGTAGACGTCGCCGGGGCGGCCGGTGGCGTACGTGAGCGGACGGGCGGCCGAGGCCTCCGCGACCTTGGGGCCGAGCTCCATGAACGAGGCCCCTTCTTCGCCGTACGGCTCCAGCACCGCTGGCACGTCGAGGTGTGAGCCGACACGGATGCGGGTCGGGGCGTCGGCCTCGGTGACCTCGCTGAACAGGAACAGCATCAGCAGGGCGCGCTCCCGTGAGCGGAGGTTCGTGTGCCACAGGGTGGCGCCCTCGGGGAGATAGCTGCCCTCGATGTGCCAGCCCGCGTCGTCGGGCTCCTCCTCGTGCGGGAACCGCAGCGGGAAGCTTCCCAGCGAGTAGCGCGGCGTCCAGCGGCGCTCGCCGACCAGCAGGTCGAACGCCTCATGCAGCACAGGGGAGTTGGCGGCCGCCGCGAACGGGCCCTGTGCCATTCCGGCCACCCAGACCACGGGGTCCTTCCAGGTGGCGGGGTCGTCGGGGTCGTACCCCGTCTCCTGCCACAGCAGCCGCGCGCAGCTCTCGGCGACCCGTGGCGGAAACGCCCCCTCGATCTTCACGAACCCGTCCTTGAGGAACCGCTCCACCATCTCGTCGTCCATCGGGCCATCGTGGGCGACTCGCCCGGAGCCGCGCATCTGATTTTTTGCCGCCGCTTTTTGCCGTCATGGCAACAGCACTGGCCGCGACGCGGTGCGTCGGCGCACCCTGGCCGCACCCGGAGGAGAGGCTGACACCATGGCGCACGGACACCACCACGATCACGGACACTCCCACGAACACGGCCACCTCGATCACGGCCACACCGACATCGACTGGGCCGAGATGGCCCCGCTGCTCGAATCGCAGGCGGAGCTGTTCACGCCCCTGTACGAGCGGGCGATGGCCTGGTTGACCGACAAGCAGACCGAACCGGGGCTGATCGTCGACGCGGGCAGCGGACCCGGCGTCGTCGCCTGTCTGCTCGCCGAGGCCTTCCCCGGGGCGCGGGTCGTCGCGGTCGACAGCTCAGCGCCGCTGCTCGAACGGGCCCAGGCCCGGGCCGACCGGCTCGGCGTCGGCGACCGCTTCGGCACCCTGGCCGGTGAACTCCCGGACGTGCTGGACGAGTTGGACTACCCCGCCGATCTGCTGTGGGCCAGCCGCAGCCTGCACCACCTCGGCGACCAGCGGGCCGCCCTCGCCGCCTTCGCCGCGCGGCTCGCCCCCGGCGGCACGCTGGCGATCATGGAGGGCGGTCTGCCCGCCCGGTTCCTGCCGCGCGACATCGGCATCGGCCGCCCTGGACTGCAGGCCCGCCTCGACGCGGTGGAGGAGGAGTGGTTCGCCGAGATGCGGGCGAGTCTGCCCGGCGCGGTCGCCGAGGCCGAGGACTGGCAGGCGCTGATGACCGCCGCCGGACTCAGGCCCACCGGCACCCGCACCTTCCTGCTCGACCTGCCCGCCCCGGCCAAGGACCGCGCCCGCGCCTACGTCGCGGCCTCCCTCTCCCGCATCCGCGACGGGCTCGGAGACCACCTCGACGCCGACGACCGCGCCACCCTCGACCGGCTCCTCGACCCCGACGACAAGGCGAGCGTGCACCACCGGCCGGACGTGTTCGTCCTGGCGGCACACACGGTGCACACGGCGGTCCACGCCATGTGAGGTGCATGGCCTTGACTTCGAGAATGCTCCAACTGATTCACTCCCTCCCGTACGCACGAACCCGTGCGTACGACCACAGGGGGTAACCATGTCCACCAGCACCGAATCTCCCGTCGCACTGATCACCGGCGGCGGCACCGGCATCGGAGCCGCCGCCGCGCGGCTGCTGCTCGACGCCGGGCACCGGGTGGCCGTCACCGGGCGCCGGGAGGAGCGGCTGAGCGCCTTCGCCGACGAACTCGGCAATCCCGAGGGACTGTTGACGATCGTCGGCAACGCGGCCGAGTACGCGGACGTGCAGTCGGCGGTCGACAGCACGCTGAAGGCGTTCGGCCGACTGGACACGGTCGTCGCCAACGCCGGCTTCGCCACTCACGACACCGTCGCCGACGGCGACCCGGCCGGCTGGACGGAGATGGTGCTGACCAACGTCCTCGGCCCGGCCCTGCTCATCCGCGCCTCCGTCGACGCGCTCAAGGAGACCCGCGGCCGGATCGTCCTGGTCGGCAGCGTCGCCGGGTTCGTGCACGGTCCGGGCAACATCTACGGGGCGACGAAGTGGGCGGTGACCGGGCTCGCCGAGAACACCCGCCGCCAGGTCACCGAGTGGGGCGTCGGCGTGACCCTGATCGCCCCCGGCCGCGTGGAAACGCCGTTCTGGGACGGCAACGGGCTGCCGCCGGGTCACCTGCTCACCGCGGACCAGATCGCCGACTCGGTCGTGTGGGCGATCCGCCAGCCCGAGGGCGTCGACGTCAACACCATCGTCGTACGACCGATCGGACAGCCCGTCTGACCCCCGCACGAAGGCCGGACGGGCTGTCCGTCGGGGTCAGTTGTTCTGCAGGAACTGCTTCGCCAGCTTGTCCCCCAGCGTGACCGCCGCGCTGTGGCTCTCGATGGGGGACACCTGGGAGTTCTTGAACAGGATGTAGGTCACGCCGGAGTCGGTGCCGCCGGTCTCGGGGTTGGAGTCGATACCGAGGGCCTTGGCGGTGGCGTAGGACGCCTCACCGATGATCTTCGTGGGGCCGGTGTCGCCCACGACGGCGTACTCGACCTTGTTGTTGTAGATCACTGCGACCACGCCGCCGCCCTTGATGCCGGCGCTGGAGTACTTCCAGATGCTGCTGGAGCTGGGCACGACCACGTAGGGCAGTGAATCGGCCTTCAGCGGCTTGCCGTTGGACTGGTGGAACGCCGTGTCGTCCTGGTACCAGGGGTCGGTGTCCTCGTTGCACTTCGACGTGCGCTGTCCGTCGCAGTCGATGTCCATGTCGGCCTTCCAGAACACGGCGCCGTTCTTGCCGCACACGGGGATGTTGGCCGAGGTCTCGTCGTCGGTCTTGTACTTGCCGTTGGAGATCTGGGAACAGGACGTCACCTTGGCGAGCAGGTCGGCCGCGCTGACCGAGCCCTCCTGGGTGGACGCCGGTCCCGAGGTGCCGGAGGCGTTCGCGGGGAGCACTCCGGCGGCGAGCAGTGCGGCGCCGGAGGCCGCAGCGAGGGTCAGTGTTCGTATGCGCACTGTGGGGGACCCTTCTGTTAGGAAAGTTTCCTGACCGGGTTGGCGTACAAGGTGCCCCGTCGGCATGGCCGCGTCAACCCCCCGCGGCAAGCCGGTCCAGGCGGCGTCCTGATTGCAGCGGTCTCTCCGCAGGAGAACACTGGCGATATCGAACATTCCGGAAAATCAGCCGGGAGGCGAGGCGTCATGTTCGTTCGCACCGTGTACGCGACCGGTGATCCCGCGAAGATCGACACGGCCATCAGGGCGTTGAACTCGCAGGGGCGGGAGCTGCTCGAGGAACGTCCGGGGTACCGCGGGGCGGGCATCTTCGTGGACCGGGCGCTCGGCAAGCTGCTGGCGGTGAGCTGGTGGGAGTCCGAGGAGGCCCGGCGCAACAGTGACGAGGTCATGCGCGAGCGGCGTGGGGTGCTGCTGGAACCGTTCGCGGCGACGACCTCGGTCGAGAACTACGAGGCGGCGGTCTTCCATCCGGTACGGAAGCCGGAGGCCGGCGGCGGACTGCGGCTCACCAGGCTGGAGTTCGACCCCGCGGACGCCGATCTGCTGGCCGACACCTTCCGGACCTCGGTCGTCCCCCGGCTGGAGGGCCTGCCCGGACTGGCCAGGACCTCCCTGCTCGTCGACCGGGAACGGGGCCGCGGCCTGGTCGGCGCCATGTTCGTCGACCGCGAGTCGCTGGCGGCCTCCCGCAGCGCCCAGGCGGCGGCCCGGCACGAGGGTGCGGCCAAGGCGCATGTGACGGTGGTCGGACTGGAGGAGTTCGAGGTCGTCTTCACGGACGTGCGGGGCGACTGAGGCCTCCCGCACGGGAGTTGGTCGAAGCGCACGGGGGTCGGCCGAGGGTCCGACTCCGCGCATGCGTCGGCCCCCGCCGCACGGCGGGGGCCGACGTCCGTACCGAAGCGGCCGTCAGGCCATGTTGAAGCTCGACGGGTCGGGGCCCAGGCGCCGGTCCTCGTTCAACGCACTGATCGCCGCCAGGTCTTCGGTGTCCAGGCTGAAGTCGAAGACCTCGATGTTCTCCTTGATCCGGGACGGGGTCACGGACTTGGGGATCACCACGTTGCCGAGCTGGAGGTGCCAGCGCAGCACGATCTGGGCCGGGGTGCGGCCGTGCTTCTGGGCGATGGCGACGATCGCCGGGACCTCCAGGAGCCCCTTGCCCTGGCCGAGCGGCGACCAGGCCTCGGTGGCGATGCCCTGCTCCGCGTGGTACTCACGGGCGGCGCGCTGCTGCAGGTGCGGGTGCAGCTCGATCTGGTCGACCGCCGGGATGACCGAGGTCTCGGCGATCAGCCGCTGCAGGTGGTCCGGCTCGAAGTTGGAGACGCCGATCGCACGGATGCGGCCGTCGGCGTGCAGCTTCTCGAACGCCTTGTACGTGTCGACGTACTTGTCGCGCGCCGGCGTGGGCCAGTGGATCAGGTACAGGTCGATGTATTCCAGGCCGAGCTTCTCCAGCGACGCGTCGAACGCGCGCAGCGTGGCGTCGTATCCCTGGTCGCTGTTCCAGAGCTTGGTGGTGAGGAAGATTTCCTCGCGCGGGACGCCGGAGGCGGCGATGGCCTTGCCGGTGCCCTCCTCGTTGCCGTAGATCGCCGCTGTGTCGATGCTGCGGTACCCGGCCTCCAACGCGGTGGCGACGGCCCGCTCCGCCTCGTCGTCCGGCACCTGCCAGACGCCGAAGCCCAGCTGGGGCATCTCGACGCCGTTGTTGAGGATGATCGGGGGGACCTTGCTGCTCACGAGCTCTTGATCCTTACGGTTGTCGTCAGGTGGTGCTCCCATCGTCAACGATCACGGGCCGTGATGCATTCCTGACCGGGAAATCCGTCCGAACTGACCGATGAGTCAGTCCGGGTACCCGAGATTGGCCGGAAATGCATCCGACGTCTTCGGTCCGGACCATTGACCGCGGCCCGTCCATCCCGCAACTCTGGATCGCGCCACCGAACGAGTTCATGAACTCGGTGCATGCATGTGAACACCTCGCACCTGTCTGGGCATCTGAGACCCCCCACCCCTCAGGAAAGCAGGTACAGCCGCATGAACGAGACGCTCCTTCACGCCCTCCGGACGGAACAGCCCCTCCAGGAGACGCAGGAGACATCGGATGAAAAGGTCTGGCAAAGCCCTGGTTATGCGGTCGTGGAGACTGCCCTCGAGGTGACCGCCTACGCCCTCGGCGACCGCTGACCGGCCGAACGGCAACCGCGTCATGACCGCGACACCCCTCCGCGTCGACGGCGCCGCCGCCCGGGGAACCACCGGGTTCACCGCGCGGCTGCGTGCCGTCGCCGCGGAGCGCTACCACGACCGCCACCCCTTCAACCTGCGTATGCACCGCGGCGAGTTGAGCCCGGCGGAGCTGCGCCGCTGGATCGCCAACCGCTTCCACTACCAGCGCCACATCCCCGTCAAGGACGCCCTGATCCTCGCCGAGCTGGACCGGCCCGAGCTGCGCAGATCCTGGCTGCGGCGCATCCAGGACCATGACGGCACGGCCGACGGGGAGGGCGGGATCGAGCGCTGGCTGCGGCTCGGAGAGGCGGCCGGGCTGCACCGCGACGAGCTGTGGGACGGCTCCCGGGTGCTGCCCGGTGTGCGTCTGGCGGTCGACGGATACGTCAACTTCTGCCGCCTGCGTCCGGCCCTGGACGCGATCGCCGCCTCGCTGACGGAGCTGTCCGCACCCGACCTGATGCGCACCCGCATCGCCGCCTTCGAGCGCCACTACCCGTGGATCGACCCCGCCGGCCTCGCCTACTTCCGCACCCGCATCGACCAGGGCGGCCGCGACGGCGTCGAGGCTCTGGCGCTGGTCCTCGACCTCGCGCGCACTCCCGAGCAGCAGCAACGCGCCCTGTCCGCACTGCAGTTCAAGTGCGATGTGCTGTGGTCGCTGCTGGACGCGGTGGACGGAGCGGGCGCCAAGGGCGTGACGGGCGCGGCGGACGGGGGCCGGCCATGACCTGGCATCCGGCTCTCTCCCGCGGAGTCGTCCTGCGCCACGACCGCGTGCGCGACACCGACCTGCTGCTGCTCCCCGAGCGGGTGGTCGTGCTGCGGGGCAGCGCCGGCCCCGTCCTCCGGCTCTGCGACGGCACACGCGGCGTCGAGGACATCGTCGGCGAACTCGACGGACGGTACCCGGGCGCGCCCGTAGCCGCCGAAGTCCCCGATTTCCTCGCCGCGTTGCGAAAGGAGGGCTGGCTCACGTGACCGTGGACGCACCCTGGGCGCTGCTCGCCGAGCTCACCCACAGTTGTCCGCTGCGTTGCGGATACTGCTCCAACCCGATCGAACTGATCGGTCGGTCAAGGGAGTTGGACGCCGAGCAGTGGTCCGACGTGTTCCGACAGGCCGCCGACCTCGGCGTCGTACAGACCCATCTGTCCGGCGGTGAACCCCTGCTCCGACGCGACCTGCCCCGTATCGTCGCGGCCGCGGACACCGCGGGCCTCTACACCCAGCTGGTCACCAGCGGGGTCGGCCTGAGCGAACGGCGCACGGCGGAACTCGTCGGGGCCGGACTGCGCAGCGTCCAGCTCTCGGTGCAGCACGCCGACCCGCGCGCCTCCGAACGCATCGCGGGCGCCCGCTCCTTCGCGGCCAAGGAGCGCGCCGCCCGGCTGATCCGCGCCTCGGGCCTCCCCTTCGGCCTCAACGTCGTGCTGCACCGGGCCAACCTCGACGCCCTGGACGACCTGATCGCCCTCGGCCTGAGCTGGGGTGCCGACCGCATGGAGCTCGCGCACACCCAGTTCCACGGCTGGGCCCTGCACAACCGCGCGGCCCTGCTGCCCACCCGCGAACAGGTCGAACAGGCCCGCGCCTCGGTGGCCCGCCGGCGTGAACTCCTCGACGGAACCATGGAGTTGGTGTGGATCGCCGCCGACTGGGTGGACGCCACCGCGAAACCCTGCATGGGCGGCTGGGGCAAGGTCTCACTCACCGTCGCCCCGGACGGCACGGTCCTGCCGTGCCCGGCCGCGGCCGCCCTGCCGGACCTCGACCCACCCAACGTTCGCGAGCACCGACTCGCCTGGATCTGGCAGGAGTCGAAGGCGTTCAACGCCTACCGCGGCGAGTCCTGGATGCCCGACCCCTGCCGCGGCTGCGCCCTGCGCACCAGCGACCACGGCGGCTGCCGCTGCCAGGCGTACGCGCTCACCGGCGACGCAGCCCGCACCGACCCGGCCTGCCGGCACGCCCCCGACCACCATCTCGTACGCGATCTCGTGCAGGGGCCGCGCGACGACCTCGCGTACGCCTACCGAAAGGGAGGAACATGAGCCCCAGACGTCTGCGGACGGCACTCGCGACCCTCGCCCTCGTCACCGCCGGCCTGGTCACGCTGCCGGCCGCCGCACCCCCGCCGACTGCGGCCGCTCCTGCGCCCGTTCACCGCCCCAAGGCCGCCCCGGACTGGTCCGTGGCCATGGTCGACTCCACCATGGCCCGCTACACCCCGAGCGCCATCGGCGGCTGGTCCTACCCGGTCGGTCTCTACCTCTACGGCCAGTACCTCACGTACAAGCGCACCCACGACGCCCGCTACCTGACCTACATCAAGAACTACGTCGACCGCTTCGTGAAGAGCGACGGCTCCATCGACCAGTCCTTCAACAGCCTGGACAGCATGCAGGCCGGCCGGCTCCTGGTGATCCTGCACCACGAGACGGGCCAGGACCGCTACCGCAAGGCGGCCAAGAAGATCCGCGACCGGCTGAACACCTACCCGCGCACGAGCGACGGCGGCTTCTGGCACGCCGACACCTCCAGCCGCGCCCACCAACTCTGGGCGGACGGTGTCTACATGGTGAACCCGTTCCTCGTCGAGTACGGCAAGGAGTTCGGCGACAGCGCGTACGCCGACGACGAGGCGGCGAAGCAGCTCTACGTCTACGGCAGTCATCTGCAGGTCGCGAACGGACTGCTCAAGCACGCGTACGACGAGTCCAAGAGCGTGAGTTGGGCCGACCCGCAGACCGGGCTCGCCCCCGAGCACTGGTGCCGGGCGGTCGGTTGGTACTCGATGGCGATCGTCAACGTGCTGGACGCGATCCCCGCGAACCATCCGCGTCGGCCTCAACTCCTGTCGATATTCCGGAAGTTGGCGGCAGGCCTGGAGAAGTACCAGGACCCGGCGACCGGACGCTGGTTCCAGGTGATCGACAAGGGCGGCCGGAGCGACAACTGGACCGAGACGTCCTGCTCCAGCATGTTCACCTACGCCCTCTCGCGCGGCGCCCAACAGCACTACCTCGACCCGCACTTCACGGCCGTCGCCCAGCGCGGCTACCAGGGCGTCCTGGCCAAGCTCTCGGTCGGCACCGACGGCCGCACCGACCTGGCCGACATCTCCATCGGCACCAACGTCGGCGACTACGCGTACTACGTCGCCCGCACCCGGGCCACCAACGACTTCCACGGCCTGGGCGCCTTCCTGATCATGAACGAACAACTGCGAGGTGATTAGTGTCATGAGCACGTCCAGAAGGGCTCTGCTGGGAGCCGCCCTCGGCGGTGCGGCCGGAGCCGCGGTCGGTCTGCCGGCCACCACCGCCCACGCCGCCTCCTGGCAGCAGAAGTGGGCCCCGTCCGCGAGCGGTGACGGCCTCGGCGCCTTCGAGACGATCGAGGACGACCGTGCCGACTCGCACCCCGCCGGGCATCCGCACATCTACGCCACCGGCAACAACTGGCGCTTCAACATGCACACCGTCGACCGCGACACCTCGACCGACCGCCAGCGCCAGGAGGTCACCGGCCTGCGCAACGGCAGCGGCAGCAACTACCTCAAGTGGACCCAGGGACAGACCTGGCGGGTCACGTACTCGATGTACATCCCGAGTTCCCTGAAGGCGACCACCACCTTCACCCACATCATGCAGATGAAGCAGCCGGGCAACGGCACCTCGCCGATCGTCGTGCAGTCGCTGCGCCGCGTGAACGGCAGGCAGACCATCGAGCTGAAGCTCGCCATCGACGACATCCTCGTCGGCCGCACCGACCTGGACCCGCTGCACGACAAGTGGACCGACGTCGACTTCCAGATCAAGGTCGGCAACGGCTCGGCGGGCTCCGTCCGATGGATCCTCAAGTCCGGCGGCTCGACGGTCATCGATGCCTCGAAGACCGGTGTCGACACCTTCCTCGCCGACCGTGTGCGCCCGAAGTGGGGGATCTACCGCTCCCTCGGCGACACCTCCGGGTCCCTGCAGGACACCTACCTCCTGCTGACCGATCTCCGCGGCTACCAGCTCGTGTGAGGAGCAGTCCGCATGAAACCCCCCACTGTTCCACCGCGCAGAGCGGCAGCCGTCGTTCTCTTCGTCCTGGCCGTCGTCCTCGGCCTCACGCATCCCGCCGCCGTCGCCGCGCCGCGCAACGCCGCACGAGCAGGAGCCGTCTACGACGTCCGTGACTACGGCGCCAAGGGAGACGGCTCGGCCAACGACACCCCCGCCGTCAACAAGGCGATCACTGCTGCGAATTCGGCCGGCGGCGGCACGGTCCGCTTCCCGGCCGGCAAGTACAAGTCCAAGAACACCATCCACATGAAGAGCAATGTGACGCTCCAGGTCGACACGGGCGCCACGATCCAGGGCTCGTCGGCGGACACGTACGACGCACCCGAGTCCAACCCCTATGACCAGTACCAGGACTACGGGCACAGCCACTTCCACAACGCGATGATCTACGGCGACCGGCTGACGAACATCGGCTTCGTCGGCGGCGGTGTCATCGACGGGCTCGGCAACCTGATCACGGGCAACCCGAAGTCCGGCGAGGCCGACAAGATCATCTCGCTGACGCGCTGCGACGGACTGCGCATCGGGGACGGGCTCACCCTGCGCCGCGGCGGCCACTTCGCCGCCCTGATCAACGGCTGCAAGAACGTCACCTCGGACCGGCTGACCATCGACACGGCGAGCGACCGCGACGGCTGGAACATCATCTCCACGACGAACGTCACGGTGACGAACGCGAACATCAAGGCCAACGACGACGCGCTCGTCTTCAAGAGCGACTACGCCCTCGGCGCCAAGCTCCCCAACGGCCACGTCCGCGTCAACGACTCGTATCTGTCGGCCCGTTGCTGCAACGCCCTGATGTTCGGCTCCGAGACCTGCGGTGACTTCTCGGACTACCGGTTCGAGAACATCCGCATCGACGGCGCCGACAAGTCCGGCCTCGGCATGGTGTCGATGGACGGCGCGAAGATCTCCGACGTCCACTACCGCGACATCACGATGACGAACGTCCACTCGCCGATCATGCAGAAGATCGGCACACGGAAACGGTGCGGGAACAGCCCGGGCGTCGGATCGATCAGCGACATCACCTACGACAACATCACGGCCACCGGCAACAGCCCGTCCTTCAGCCCGACCCTCTGGGGCGAGACCGGCCACCGGATCAAGGGCGTCACCTTCAACAAGGTCGACATCACGGTCCCCGGCGGCAACGGCACCATGTCCACCGGAGTGCCGAGCAACGACCCGGGCGACTACAACCCGAAGGCCATCGGCACCCGGCCGGCCTACGGCTGGTACCTGCACAACGCCGACGACGTCCAGTTCACCGACAGCTCGGTGAAGTTCGCTGCGAACGACGGCCGCCCGGCGGTCATCGCCAACGCGGCGAACGGCATCCGGTTCAGCGGGCTCACCGCCCAGCGCGGCTCGAACTCGCCGTACGACATGGGCTTCCAGGACGTCGACGGGTACTGCCTGACGGGCAGTCACGACACGTCCGGCGGGGCGCTGCGGGTGTCGGGCAGCGGGTCCACCGAGGACTGCACCAGTGCCGTGCGTCCGCTCGACCTGGAGAACCCCCGCCAGGACTTCCTGCGCAACTCCGTCGGCGGTCTCTTCCTGCACTGGGGCCTGCGCACCGCGCCCGCCCACACCAGCTGCACCGCCTGGGAGAACGACGTCACCAGCGGCGGCTGGACCCCTGACTACTGGGTGAAGGAGGCTCAGAAGCTGCACACCCAGTACCTCGTCCTCGCCACCTTCCACAGCCGCCTCGGCTACGCCCGCCCCTGGCCGTCGAAGATCCCCGGATCCTGCGCCACCAAACGGGACTTCCTCGGTGAGCTGATCACCGCCGCCAAGGCCAAGGGCCTGAAGGTCGTCCTCTACATGACCGACGACCCGCAGTGGCACGACGAGGGCGGCCACGAGTGGCTCGACTCGGCCGCCTACTCCGCCCACAAGGGCAAGAACGTCGACCTGACCACCCGCGACGGCTTCGGGCAGTTCAGCTACGACAACTTCTTCGAGGTCATGGACCGCTACCCGGACCTCGGCGGCTTCTGGATCGACAACGACAACGCGTACTGGGAGAGCCACAACCTCTACCAGCAGATCTACCAGAAGCGCCCCAACTACACGCTCAGCAACAACAACGAAGACACGCCGATCATGGACATGATCAGCAACGAGCAGAAGACGGGGATGACCCCGTCCTACGACTACCCGCAGGCCGTCTACACCGCCCAACCCCGCCTGACCGAGGCCGACTTCAAGCTGCCCTCGACCGGGGCGTGGTGGTACGACGGCTCCAACCCGGCCGTCGACAAGAAGCTCACCCTCGGCCGCCTGATCACCAACGCCGGCTCGTCGGTCAAGGCGCTGATGGCCGAAACCGCCCAGGTCAACGGGAAGTTCCCGGCCAACCAGGCGGCCTTCAACACCTTCGCCGACTCCTACCTCGACCCCGTCTGGGAGTCCCTGCACGGCACCGAGGGCGGCGGCTACATGTACGGCGGCCTCAAGCCCGGCTTCTGGAACGACGGCGCCCACGGCGTCACCACCATCGCCAAGGACGACCCGAACCGGCAGTACGTCCACGTCCTGACCCCGCCCAGCACGAGCACCCTGCGCATCCGCGACAACGGCTACCGCATCGCCTCCGTCACCAACTTCCGTACGGACAAGGCCGTTTCGTGGTCGCAGTCCGGCGGAGTGCTCACCCTGACCGGGCTCGGCGACTGGGACCCGTACGACACCGTCTTCAAGGTCACCACCGCCGGCCGCCAGGGCATCCTCACCGGCGTCAGGACGACGGCGAGCGCCTCCGCGAGCGGTCATGCGGGCTCGGCCGCCGGTGACGGCGACTACCTGACGTACTGGGACAACAACAAGACCCTGCCCGTCAGCCTCACCTTCGACCTCGGCTCGGCTAAGAAGGTGCAGTACATCGGCCTCAACCAGCGCGAGGACTCCGTCGCCTACGCCCGCTCCGCCACCGAGCAGTCGGCGCGGATCAAGGACTACAAGGTGTTCCTCAGCGACGACGGCACGAACTGGGGGAGCGCGGTCAAGACCGGCCAGCTCCCAAGTCGCCGTGGAATCCAGGGAATCGACCTCACCGCGGCAAACGCACGCTACGTCCGCCTCGAGGTCGACACCACCTGGGCCGCCTCCACCGACACGACACGTTACAAGCGGCTCCGCGTCGACGAGGCGTGGATCGGCACGTCCTACGCGACGCCCGCGAACGGGGGACAGTCATGAACCGGTTCAGATCGCTCACGGCCGCGGTGGCCGGCCTGCTCACCGCGGCGGCGGTGCCGCTCGTGGGCGCCGCCCACCCCGCGGCCGCCTCCGACAACGGCCAGTCCGTCCGGCCCGCCATGGGCTGGAGCAGCTGGAGCTTCGTGCGTCGGCAGCCCACCGAGGCGAAGATCAAGACGCAGGCCGACGCACTGGTGGCCGGCGGGCTGAAGGACCACGGCTTCGTGTATGTCAACCTCGACGACTTCTGGCAGAAGTGCGACTCCAACGGCTTCGCCGTCGACTCCTACGGGCGGTGGGCCGTCGACTCGGCCAAATTCCCGTCCGGCATCAAGGCCTTGGCCGACTACGTCCACTCCAAGGGCCTGAAGTTCGGCTTCTACGTCACGCCCGGCATCGCGAAGAACGCGGTGCTGAAGAACACGCCGATCGAAGGGACCTCGTACCACGCCAAGGACATCGCGGACACCTCGAAGACCGAGAAGAACTACAACTGCAAGAACATGTACTACATCGACTACTCCAAGCCGGGCGCGCAGGAGTTCGTGAATTCCTGGGCGAAGGAGTTCGCCTCCTGGGGAGTCGACTACCTGAAGATCGACGGTGTGGGCAGTCAGGACGTCCCCGACGTCCAGGCCTGGGACAAGGCGCTGCGGGCGAGCGGACGGCCCATCAACTTCGCGCTCTCCAACAACCTCCCGATCGCCGACGCGTCCACCTGGCGCAAGCTCGCGAACAGCTGGCGCACCCAGGGCGATGTGGAGTGCTACTGCGGGCCCGGCTCCAACGGCAGCGGCTATCCGCTGACCGACTGGTCGCACGTCTCGGCCCGCTTCAACACGGCCGCGTCCTGGCAGCCGTACGCGGGGCCCGGCGGCTGGAACGACCTGGACTCCCTGGAGATCGGCAACGGCGACCAGGCGGGCCTGACGGCCGACCAGCGCCGCTCGCACTTCACGCTGTGGGCGATGGCGGCCTCGCCGCTGCTGCTCGGCACCGACCTCACCCACCTCGACTCCGTCGACAAGGCGATGCTCACCAACGACCGGCTGATCGGCGTCGACCAGGACGGGGTCGCGGCGAAACGGGTTGTGAACAGTGGTGTCAAGCAGGTCTTCAGCAAACGCGAGAACAGCGGCGCCTATGTGGTCGCGCTGTTCAACACCGGTACGTCCGGCAGCACGACGGTCTCTGTGAACTGGTCGCAGGTGGGTTTCACCGGCTCCGGTGACGTCACGGACCTCTGGTCCGGCTCGCACAAGGGCGTGATCGCGGACTCCTACAGCGCGACGCTGCGGCCGGGCGAGACACGGCTGATCCGTGTGAACCCCGTCAACGGCCTCAGGACGGCGGCCGCCTCACCCGGCTTCGCGGTTGCCCCCTACGAGTACCTCGGCTGGGGCAACCCGCCCAGCCCCACCTCGGTGATGTCGGCGACCGGCGTCAAGTGGTTCACGATGGCGTTCATCCTCTCCGACGGCACCTGCAACCCCAAGTGGGACGGCTCGCGTGCGCTGACCGGCGGCAACGACCAGGCCAAGATCAACGCGATCAGAGGGGCCGGCGGTGACGTGATCGTCTCCGTCGGCGGCTGGAGCGGGGCCAAGCTCGGCGAGAAGTGCAGCAGTGCCTCGGCGCTGGCGGGGGCCTACCAGAAGGTGATCAACGCCTACAAGCTGAAGGCCCTCGACATCGACATCGAGAACACCGAGTGGTCGAACGCCACCGTGCGCCAGCGCGTCGTCGACGCGCTGAAGAAGGTGAAGGCCGACAACCCCGGCCTCAAGACCGTCATCACCTTCGGCACGACCACGAGCGGCCCCGACTCCACCGGCGTCGACATGATCAAGCGGGCCGCGAACTCCGGCCTCGCGAACGACGTCTGGTGCATCATGCCGTTCGACTTCGGCGGCGGCACGACCAACATGGGCACCCTGACCACCCAGGCCATGGAGGGCCTCAAGGCACGGGTCAAGTCCGCCTACGGCTACAACGACGCCACCGCGTACGCCCACATCGGCCTGTCGTCCATGAACGGCAAGACCGACGACTCCGGTGAGCGCGTCCGCGTCGCCGACTTCAAGACCATGCTCGCCTACGCCCAGCAGCACCACATCGGGCGCCTCACCTACTGGTCCGTGAACCGCGACCGCGCCTGCGGCTCCGGCACCGACGGCGACTCGTGCAGCGGTGTGTCGCAGCAGCCGTACGACTACCTCAAGGTCTTCGCCCAGTACACGGGCTGAGGGGAACATCCATGAATCTCAAGAGAGTTCTGCCGTACGGCCTCACCGTGGCCCTCGCGCTGCCCCTCGCCGGCCTGAGCCAGGGCACCGCGCAGGCGGCCACCGACTACCAGGCCGAGGACGCGTCCATCACGCAGGGCGCGGTGGCCACCAACCACACCGGCTACACGGGCACCGGCTTCGTCGACTACACCAACGTCAAGGGCTCCTCTGTGGAGTTCACGGTGAGCGCGGCCTCCGCGGGCACCGCCTCGGTCACCCTGCGGTACGCCAACGGCACCGCCACCGACCGCCCGATGGACATCTCCGTCGGCGGCACGGTGGTCGCCTCCGGCGTCTCCTTCCCGGCCACCGCCGACTGGAACACCTGGGCCACCAAGGCCGTCAACGTCGCGCTGACCGCGGGCAGCAACAAGATCCGCGCCACCGCGACCACCGCCAACGGCGGCCCCAACCTCGACCGCATCAGCGTCGGCACGGCGGCCGACACCCAGGCCCCCACCCGCCCCGGACAGCCCAGCTGCTCCGACATCGGCGAGGACGGCCTCACCCTGGCCTGGGGCGCCTCGACCGACAACGTCGGCGTGACGGCGTACGACCTCTACGAGCACGGCAACAAGATCGGTGAGGCGCCCGGCAGTTCTACCAGCAAGGCGCTCACCGGCCTCACGCCCAACACCACTTACAACCTCACCGTCATCGCCCGCGACGCGGCCGGCAACACCTCCTCGGCCAGCCCGGTCGTCGACTGCACCACCAAGCCCAGCTCCGACACCACCCCGCCGACGAAGCCGGGCAGCCTCTCCGCCGCCAACGTCACCGCCAACAGCGCCGAGTTGACCTGGGGTGCCTCGACGGACGACCGGGCGGTCGCCGCGTACGACGTGCGCAGCGACACCACCGTCTACAAGTCCGTCACGAGCGGCACCTCGACCACGCTCACCGGGCTCGCCTGCAACAGCCCGTACTCCCTGAACGTGGTCGCCCGCGACGCGGCCGGCAATGTCTCCCCGGAGAGCAACACGGTCACCTTCACCACCAAGGCCTGCGCCACCGACGGCGGCGTCCCGTCCTCGATCTCCACGCTCTCCTCGGGCTGGACGATCCCCTGGGGCACGTACTGGATGCCCGACGGGCAGAGTGCGCTGGTCACCGAGCGGGACGACTTCCGGGTCTGGAAGGTCACCAAGGCAGGGGCGAGGACCCAGGTCGGCACTGTGCCCAACGCCGTGACCACCAACGGCGAGGGCGGTCTCCTCGGCGTCGCCGTCGACCCCAAGTGGGAGACCAACCACTACGTCTACTTCATGCACACCGCGTCCGAGGGCAACCGCGTGGTCCGCATGACCTACGACGGCACCACGCTCAGCGACTACAAGATCCTGCTCCAGGGCATCAAGAAGAACCGCTACCACAACGGCGGCCGCCTCGCCTTCGGCCCCGACGGCTACCTCTACGTCTCCACCGGCGAGGCCCAGACACCCGACCTCGCGCAGGACAAGAACTCCCTCAACGGCAAGGTCCTGCGCATGACGACGGACGGGAAACCGGCCCCCGGCAACCCGTTCGGCAACTACGTCTACAGCCTCGGCCACCGCAACCCGCAGGGCCTCGCCTTCGACCGCAACGGCCGCCTGTGGGAAGCGGAGTTCGGCAACAGCTCCAAGGACGAACTGAACCTCATCAAGCCGGGCGCCAACTACGGCTGGCCGATCTGCGAGGGGTCCTGCAGCACTGCCGGGATGACCAACCCGAAGGCCACCTGGAACGTCTCCGAGGCCTCGCCCAGCGGCATCGCCATCGTCCGCAACGTCGTCTACATGGCGTCCCTGCGCGGCGAGCGGCTGTGGCGGATCCCGATCAACGGAGACAACGAGAGCGTCGGCACACCGACCGCGTACTACGTCGGGACCTACGGACGCCTGAGGACCGTGACGAAGGTGCCGGGCGCCGACCAGCTGTGGCTGTCGACCACGAACTGCGACAACAACGGGAACCAGCCCGACGGTTCGGACAAGCTCTTCCGAATCAACATCAGCTAGGCGCGGTAGAGGGCCTCGACCTCGTTGGCGTAGGCGTTCTCGATCGCCTTGCGCTTCAGCTTCAACGACGGGGTCAGCAGGCCGTGTTCCTCGGTGAACGGCTGGGCCAGTATCCGGAACGTGCGAATCGACTCGGCCTGCGAGACGAGGGTGTTGGCGGCGACCACCGCACGCCGCACCTCCGTCTCCAGGTCGGCGTCGCGCACCAACTGGGCCGGGGACATCTGCGGTTTGCCGCGCATGGTCAGCCAGTGCTCGACGGCCTCCTGGTCGAGGGTGACCAGGGCGGCGATGTACGGGCGGTCGTTTCCGACCACGATGCACTGGTTGACCAGCGGATGGTCGCGTACCCGCTCCTCCAGCAGCCCGGGGGAGACGCTCTTGCCGCCGGAGGTCACGAGGATCTCCTTCTTGCGGCCCGTGATGGTGAGATAGCCGTCCTCGTCCAGGGCACCGAGGTCGCCGGTGGCGAGCCAGCCGTCGTGCAGGGTCTCGTCGGTGGCCTTCTGGTTGTTGAGGTAGCCCTGGAAGATGTTCGGGCCGTGCAGCCAGATCTCGCTGTCGTCCGCGATGTGCACGGTGACGCCCGGGATCGGCTGGCCGACGGTGCCGTAGCGGGTGCGCTCGGGCGGGTTGGCGGTCGCGGCCGCCGTCGACTCGGTCAGGCCGTAACCCTCGTAGATCTGCACGCCCGCGCCCGCGAAGAACAGGCCGAGCCGGCGGTCCATCGCCGAGCCGCCCGACATGGCGTTGCGGATACGGCCGCCCATCGCGGCCCGCACCTTGGAGTAGACGAGCTTGTCGAACAGCTGGTGCTGCACACGCAGCCCGGCCGACGGGCCAGGTCCGATGCCCCAGGCCTTCGCCTCGACGGCGTCCGCGTACTTCACTGCGATCTCGACGGCCTTCTCGAACGGCCCTGCCTTGCCGTCCTTCTCGGCCTTGCGGCGCGAGGCGTTGAAGACCTTCTCGAAGATGTACGGCACCGCGAGGATGAACGTCGGCTTGAACGCCTGCAGATCGGGCAGCAACGCGGCCGCGTTGAGCTGGGGCTGGTGACCGAATCGGACCCCATTGCTGATCGCCGCCACCTCCACCATCCGCCCGAAGACGTGCGCGAGCGGCAGGAAGAGCAGCGTCGCCGCCTCGTCGCCCTTCTTGGAGTGGAACACCGGCTCGAACTTCTCGACGACCGTGTCCGCTTCCCACATGAAGCTGCCGTGCGTGATGACGCAGCCCTTCGGGCGGCCCGTGGTGCCCGAGGTGTAGATGATCGTCGCCGTCGAGTCGGGCGTGACCGCCTGCCGGTGCCGGTGCACCACCTCGTCGTCGATGTGCGCGCCCGCGTCGTACAGCTCCTGCACGGCGTTCGAGTCCAGCTGCCACAGCTGGTGCAGCTGCGGCAGCCGGTCGATGACGGTGGCGATCGTCATCGCGTGGTCCTCGTGCTCCACGATCGCGGCGGAACACTCGGCGTCGTAGAGCATCCAGAAGCACTGCTCGGCCGAGGAGGTGGGGTAGATCGGCACCACCTGGGCGCCGATCGTCCACAGCGCGTAGTCGAAGAGCGTCCATTCGTAGCGGGTGCGGGACATGATCGCGACCCGGTCGCCGAACCGGATGCCCCGGGCGAGCAGCCCCTTGGCGAGGGCCAGCACCTCGTCCCGGAACTCGGCCGCCGTCACATCACGCCACTGCCCGAACTCGTCCTTGCGGCCGAGAGCGATGTGCAGCGGATCGTCGTGGGCACGCTCGAAGACGACGTCGGCCAGACCGCCCACCGGCGGTGACAACGTCAACGGAGGGTTGGTGAACTCGCGCAAACCCCGCTCCCCGCTCCTCAGCGCCCGATTTGAGTGCTACTCCGCACAGGGCGTGAAAGCTACCCCACCGGGGGACAGGGCGGGAGGGGGGCCGAATCCGAGCAGTGCTCAGGTACGCGCTGGTCACGGCCGGAAAATGCCCTCACATCCGGAAGGGTCGGACAGAAAACTGACGGTTGAGTAAGTTTCGGTCCCGTAATCTCCACCGAATCTGTACGACCTGGATCCGGCCCCCCAACCCCGTCGGCGACCTCATCCGCGAGGCGCCGTCGCCTCCTCTGTCAGCGCCGGAGCGGAGGATTCCGTTACTCCCGTCCCGGTCGCGCGCACCGGCCTGACCAGGGCGACCACCAGCGCTCCCGCGGCCGTCGCGGTCAGGCCCGCCACCACCGCCGCCGTGTTGAGCCCCGAGGCGAACGCGGCCCGCAGCGCATGGTCGGAGAAGGCGCCGCGCAGCGCCCCGGCAGCGCCGCCCGCCAGGGCGTGGGCCGCGTCGTGCGGCAGCGTGTCCTGCATCCGCGAGGTCAGCACGGTGCCGTATACGGCGATACCGAGCGCCAGGCCGAGCTGCCGGAAGGTGTTGACCGCGCCGCCCGCCATCCCGGCCCGCTCCGGCGGTACGGCGGCCAGCGCCGCACCGGCGATGCCGGGTGAGACCAGCCCCGTGCCGACACCGACCAGCACCAGCCCCGGCGCCAGCACGGACGCCGTCGACCCGGTGTCCAGCACCGCCATGCAGAACTGCCCCGAGCCGACCAGCAGCAGCCCGCCGCCGACGGTGATCCGGGGCGGCACCCCGTGCAACAGCCGCCCGCCGACCGCCGCCACCACGAACGCCGACAGCGACATCCACAGGAACACCGCACCGCCGCGCACCGGGCTCAGCCCGAGCAGCGACTGCATCCATATCGAGTCGTACGCCATGAGGCCGAAGGCCCCCGCGTTGAAGGCGAGCGCGCCCAGCATCACGACGGAGAAGCGGGGATCGAGGAACAGCCGCGGATCCAGCAGCGGATCGGTGCCGCGCCGCTCCACGGCGACGAAGCACACCAGCGCCACGGCGGCCGCCGCGAAGACGACGAGGGTGCCCGTCCCGCCCCAGCCGCGCTCCCCGGCCCGCACCGCCCCGTACGTCAGGCCGCCGGCGAAGACCGCGAACGTCACCGTGCCGGCCCAGTCGATGCTCCCCCACGCTCGGCTTCGCTCGCGCGGGGGGACCCCCACGTCGTGCGAGCCGTGCGACTCCGGCACGACCTTCAGCGTCAGCCACACCGCGGCCACGCTCACCGGCAGGTTGACGTAGAAGATCCAGCGCCAGCCCCGGCCGTCCGTCAGCACCCCGCCGAGCACCGGCCCCACCGCGGCCGCCGCACCGCTGACCGCGCCCCACACACCGAGCGCCACCGAACGCCGTTCGCCCTGGTAGACGGAGCCCAGCAGCGGGAGCGTGGTCGCGAGCATCGCCGCCCCGCCGAGACCCTGCAGGCAGCGCGCGGCGACCAGCATCCCCGGCCCGCTCGCCAGCCCGCACAGCAGCGAGGCCGTCGCGAACACCACGACACCCACCACGTGCACCCGCCGCCGCCCGAGGATGTCGGCCGCGGCGCCCGTGCCCAGCAGCAGCGCGGCCAGCGCCAGCGCGTATCCGTCCATCACCCACTGCAGATCGCTCAGCGACGCGTGCAGCGACCCCGCCATGTCCGGCAGCGCGACCACCGCGATGGTCACGTCCAGCAGCAACATGAACGTGCTCAGGCACACGGCCGTGAGCGGCCCCCATGTACGCATGTCCTCAACTCCTGTGCTTTGTGTACGTCGGATGCGTATCTCTCCGTACGATGGACGGCGAGCGTCAGATCGCAACGGAAGTCAGGCATCTTGCGACGGAATCCGACGGGAGTGGCCGGGATGGAGATGGAATCCGATGTCTTCGACAAGCTCGACCTGCAACTGCTGAGTGCGCTGGAGGTCAACGGCCGGGCCTCCTTCAGCCGGATCGGCGCCGTGCTCGGCGTCTCCGACCAGACCGTCGCCCGCCGCTACCGGCGGCTGTGCGCCGAGGGCGGCCTGCGCGTCGTCGCGGTCCTGGACAGCGACGCACTCGACCTGGACCACTGGACGCTGCGGCTGCGCTGCGTCCCCGACAGCGCCGAGACCATCGCGGAGGCGCTCGCCAAGCGGCCCGACACCAGCTGGATCGGGCTGGCCTCCGGCGGCACCGAGATCGTGCTCGGCACCCGGCCGCGCAACGCCGGCGACCGCGACGACCTGCTGCTGGGCAAGCTCCCGCGCACCCCGCGGCTGCTGGAGATCCGCGCGTACCAGAAGCTGCACCGCTTCTTCGGCGGCCCGCAGGGCTGGCTACAGAAGTTCTCGGCGCTCGCCCCGGACCAGATCGAGGCCCTCACCCCCGACCCCGTGCCCGACCCGGGCCCCGCCCGCATCGACCCGGAGGACGAGCCGCTGCTCGCCGTCCTCGAACGCGACGGCCGCGCCACCTACCCCGAACTCCAGCGCGCCACCGGCCGCTCGGAGTCCGCCGTCAAACGACGCCTGGCCACTCTGATCGCCTCCGGGGCGATCTACATCGACTGCGAATACCACCCCGAGACCGTCGGCTACCCCTTGATGGCGGCCCTCTGGCTCACCGTCGCCCCCGCAGCACTCCACTCCGTGGGCGAGGCGCTCGCCGCCCACGCCTCCGTCGTCCATGTCTCCGCGACCGCGGGCCCCACCAACGTCACGGCGACGGCCGTCGTCAGGAGCACCTCCGACCTGTACGACTACCTCAGCGGCCCCCTCGGCCACCTGGAGGGCGTCCAACACGTCGAGGCGACGCCGTACCTGCGCAACGTCAAACAGCTGACGTACCGGCCGAGGCCCCGCTAGGGCCTGTCCGTTGGATCAGGCCGACTGCAGGAAACGGCGCCTGACGGCCGAGCCCGAGCGGGGTCTGGGGCGGGCAGTTGCAAGGCGGAGGAGGGAGTCGACGCGGAGCGATGGGGGCCCCTCCCGCTCGAGCGAAGCCGAGAGTGGGGAGGCCGACGACAACGCCGCTGGGGGTCCCCCCACGCCTTTGAGGCAGTGGGGGAGTGCGTGCCAGACCCCGCGACGCCGAGCTGATCCACCGGACAGGCCCTAACCACTGCGCCTGCGCTGCAGCCGGTCCCCGCCCGCCAGGATCGTGGCTGCCAGGGCGTCCGCCGCGCTCTGGGACGAGGTGCGGCGGTGGCCGTGGACCAGGACGAAGTCGACGCGGCCCAGTTCGGGCAGGCCGAAGCGGTCGGGGACGCGGACCAGGCCCGGTGGGACGAGGCCGCGGGAGTGCGCCATCACGCCGAGGCCCGCGCGGGCCGCCGCGATCAGCGCGCTGAGGCTGCCGCTGGTGCAGGCGATGCGCCAGGACCGGCCCTGTCGTTCCAGGGACTCGAAGGCCAGGGCCCGGGTGATGCCGGGCGGCGGGAACACGATCAGCGGTACCGGGCGGTCGGCGTCCAGGCGCAGCCGTTCCGCGCCGATCCACACCAGCTCGTCGTGCCAGACCAGCTCGCCGCGCGGGTCCTCGGGGCGCCGCTTGGCCAGCACCAGGTCCAGCTTCCCGGCCGCCAGCTGTTCGTGCAGCGTGCCCGACAGTTCGACCGTCAGCTCCAGGTCGACCTCGGGATGGTCGTAGCGGAAGCCCTCCAGGATCTCCGGCAGCCGGGTCAGCACGAAGTCCTCCGAGGCGCCGAACCGCAGCCGGCCGCGTAGCCGGGTGCCCGTGAAGAACGCCGACGCCTGCTCGTGCACCTCCAGGATGCGGCGCGCGAACCCGAGCATCGCCTCGCCGTCCTCCGTCAGCTCCACGGAGTGGGTGTCGCGGGAGAAGAGCTGCCGGCCGGTGGCGTCCTCCAGCCGCCGCACATGCTGGCTGACCGTCGACTGCCGCAGCCCGAGCCGCCGCGCGGCCTGCGTGAAACTCAGCGTCTGGGCGACCGCCAGGAACGTACGCAGGTGAGAGGGGTCGTACATACGGACAACGGTAGCCGGTTATCGCATAGCGCGATGGCAGTCAGAGCGGTATGACGGATTCCCGATCGGGCGTCGGAAGAGGACGATGAACGGGGGCCCTCCGGGCCCGGACCGACCCTGGAATCGCCGACAGCAATCAGCAAGTGGAGCACCGTGAAACGCCTGCAATGGCCGAGTTGGATGCCGATCGACCCGTACATCCTGCTGCTGCTCGGGACGGTCGGCCTCGCGGCGCTCTTCCCGGCGCGCGGGGCGGCGGCCGACGTGGCCTCGGGTGCTTCCACGGCCGCGATCGCCTTCCTCTTCTTCCTGTACGGCGCCCGGCTCTCCACCCGTGAGGCGCTGGACGGGCTCAAGCACTGGCGGCTCCATGTCACGGTCCTGGCCTGTACGTTCGTGATCTTCCCGCTGCTGGGCCTGGCCGCCCGCGGCCTCGTCCCGGTCTTCCTCACGCACCCGCTCTACCAGGGGCTGCTCTTCCTCACGCTCGTCCCGTCGACCATCCAGTCGTCGATAGCCTTCACCTCGATCGCCCGCGGCAATGTGCCCGCCGCGATCTGCGCGGGCTCCTTCTCCTCGCTCGTCGGCATCGTCATCACGCCACTGCTCGCCGCCGCCGTGCTGGGCAGCAGCGCCGGCGGGTTCTCGGCCGACTCGCTCGTCCAGATCGTGCTGCAGCTGCTGGTGCCGTTCCTCGCCGGGCAGCTGCTGCGCCGCTGGATCGGCGGCTTCGTCGCCCGGCACAAGAAGGTCCTCGGCCTGGTCGACCGCGGCTCGATCCTGCTCGTCGTCTACACCGCGTTCAGCGAGGGCATGGTCCAGGGCATCTGGCACCAGGTGAGCCCGATCCGGCTCGGCGGCCTGCTGGTCGTCGAGGCCGTACTGCTCGCGGTGATGCTGACCCTGACCTGGTACGGCGGCAAGGCGCTGCGCTTCAACCGCGAGGACCGCATCGCCATCCAGTTCGCGGGCTCCAAGAAGTCCCTCGCCTCCGGACTGCCCATGGCGAGCGTCCTGTTCGGCGCGCATGCCTCGCTCGCCGTGCTGCCGCTGATGCTCTTCCACCAGATGCAGCTGATGGTGTGCGCGGTGATCGCCAAGCGCCGCTCGCACGACCCGCGCCAGGAAGCCGAGGAGGCCGCCGAGGTCACCGCGTCCGCGCCAGCCGCACCGTCACGAACCGCGGTCGGTACAGGGTCACGTCCGCGTTGATGCTCGCCGAAGCCCCCGTCGTCTCCAGCCAGTTGACGTCGTAGCTCAGCACCAGCCGCCCGTCGCCGCTCAGCTCGGGATGCACCTGCGGGTTGTACGCGGCGACGCCCGCGCTCGGCAGCGCCGGGCTGAAGTGCCGCGTCGGCCCGTGCCACGGCCCGGTGGGGGAGCAGGCCCAGTACGAGGTCACGGTGGTCAGCCCCTCCGCCCCCGCGGCCATCGTGAACAGCACATACGTCCCGTCCACCCGCGCCACCGAGAACGCGCTGCCCACCTTCGCCCCGCGCACCGGTTTCGGTGCGGCGCCCCACCGCGACCCGTTCCAGTACCGCCAGGCGGCCGGCTCCCCGAGCCGCCCCTCCGGCACGCGGGCCACATACGCCGACGAGGCCGGCCGGGACGCGGCCTGCCCGTCGTCGCCGCCGTACACATACGTCCAGCCGTCCTTCTCGACCAGCGTCGTACCGAACAGCACCCGCTGGGACGGATCGGACACCAGGCTCTGGTCGAGGACCTTCACCACCGACTCGACCTTCAGATCGGGCAGGGAGAGCGTGGCCACCTCGGTGGCGGTCGGCACCCCGTAGATCCACGGCGACTGCCCGGTCGTCCGCACCCACAGCAGCACCCGTACGACCTTCTCGGACGAACCCGGGGAGCGGGGCTCGACGCGGGCCGCGACCGGCCAGCGCCACTGGTTCGGGGCCGGGTCGGCGAAGAGCGGGGCCGGCAGGGTGCTCTCCAGTCGGCCGCCGCGCATCACCACGGCCGAGTTCCGCACCAGCGGGGCCGTCGTGTCCCGCCAGGCGGCCGACTCGTCGACCGGGTTGGGCGGGCCGTGCACCTGGCCGAGATAGGTGTCCGAGAACAGCCACAGCACCCGGCCGTCCGGCAGCCGCACCGAGTGGGTGCCGTCGCCGCCGGTCCAGTCGTCGGTACGGGTCGCGTCGTCGCCGTAGCGGGCGAACTCACCGGTGAGACGGTCGTCCTTCGTCCACCCGGCCACCGTGCGCGGTGCACAGCCGCCGCCCTCCCGTTCGCCGTCGTCCGGGAGGGCGGTGAGCAGCACGGCCCCGAGAACCAGCGTCAGCAGCAGGCCGATGCCGGTTCCCGTCCGCTGTCGTGCTCGTGTGTCGGCGGGCACCCACGGGACGTTAGTGGCTGCCGCTCACCTGGTCCATGGGCAGCCACAGGACGGTGTCCTTCGCCGATGCGTCACCCGCGGTGATCTCCTCGTCGCTCAACGCGCGGTCCCACACATGCACGTCGTCGATCGCCCCGGTGAAGAACGCCCGGCCGTCCATGCGCTGCCCGACGTGCACACCGAAGGGCGAGTTGCGGCTGACCGAACCCGGCACGTCGGCCGTGCTCAGCTGCGTACCGTCGATGAACAGCGTCAGCCGCCCGCCGCCACGCCGCAGGGCGAGGTGATGCCACTGCCCGTCGTTGGACGCGCCACTCGTACGCACGGACGCCGACTGCGGGGCCGCCGCACCGTTGCGCACCGTGATCAACCCCTGGACGCGGTTGCTCGCGGGCTCGCCGCGCAGCCACACCTGCGGCTGACTGGTGCCGATCCCGCCCATCCACAACAACGGCTGCTCGCCGGTCGTGGCCGAGTACCTGAACCACAGCGACGCCGTGAAGTCCTTCGTCCCGAGCGGCAGTTCACCCCGATACGGCAGACGTACGGCATCGTCGGCGCCGTCGAACTCCAGCGCCCCGCCGTCCACGCCGTCCGTCTCCTTCGCCCCGCCGAGCACGGCCGCGGGCCTTGCGTACGGCGCCCGGTCGACGGTGGTCGGGTCCGGGCCGCGGCGCGGCTGCAGCCAGTCCTCGGTGAACCGGGCGAAGCGGATCTCGTCGCGCGCGTCGACGGCACCCCCCTCGTACATCAGCCCCACGGTGTCGTGGTCGATCCGCGCCATGTCGGAGTAGCCCGACCAGTCCGCGGTCACCACCGTGCCGCGGTCCACGCTGTCCCAGGTGCGCCCGCCGTCGTAGGAGGAGCGGATCATCATGGTCCGGCGGCGGTCCGGATCGCCCGGGCAGGCCAGCAGGATGCGGTCGCCCAGGCGCAGCATCGAACCCTGCACCTGGGGCGTGTAGAGGTCGGGCAGGTCGCGGAACGGGCCGACGAAGCTGCTGCCACCGTCGCGGCTGACCGCCTGCGTGCGATGACCGAGGTCCGTACCGTCCTGCTCACGGCCGCTGACCAGGACCGAGCCGTCGGTGCGCTCGGTGAGCGTCAGCTCCGACGGCTTCTGCCGGAAGGTGCCGTCGACCCCGATCGGCCAGGAGTCCGTGGCACCGATCCGCCAGTGGTCGCCGCCGTCGTCGCTCACGATCAGCGCCGCGTGGTTGGCGGTGACCCGGCTCCCGTCCCAGGTCTCGGTGTTGACGCCGAAGACCAGCCGCCCGGCATGCCTGCCGCGGGTCAGCTGGATGCCGTGCACGGGACCGGTGGCGTACCAGGAGTTCCAGTCGGCCGGCAGGATCTCCCCGCTCAGATCGCGCGGCGCGGACCACGTCACCCCGTCGTCGTCGCTGTACTGCAGATGCGGCGTGCGATCGCACGGCACCGAGCAACTCGAGCCGTCCGCACGGCCCGTGTTGTACGTCTCGGCCAGCAGGATGCGGCCCGTCTGGCGGTCCACGATCGGCGCCGGGTTGCCGTGCGTGTCGCCGCCGCCCTCGTTGACGACCTGGAGCGGGCCCCAGGTGCGGCCGCCGTCCGTGGACCGCTTGAGCACGATGTCTATGTCGGCGGCGTCCCCGCAGTTGAGGACCCGGCCCTCGGCGAACGCCAGCAGCGTGCCGTCCGTGGTCCGCACGATCGCCGGGATGCGGAAGCAGGCGTAGCCGGGATCCTGCGCGGCCTTGAACAGGACCTGCTGCTCGAACCCGCCGGTGGGCGTGGCCGATTGGGCGTGCGCGGGACTCGGCAGCGCGAGCAGTGCGGCCGTGGTGAACACGGCGGTGAGCGTTGATCTCAGACGTGCGCGAAGACGTGACGGCATGGTGCGAACCTGCCCTTCAGAGGTCTGGACATCTGGACATCCCACGTCCAACGTCCGTGTCACAGAGGCTAGTTGCGGTCTCCGGGGCCTCACAAGAACCGTGCGCCTACTCGCCGGGTTCCCGGCGGCGCAGGACCGGAAGGACGGGAAGCATGGCCGCCGGTCCGGGACTTGGCGCCGACGCCGCACCTGCTTTGCGGCAGAGCAGCGCGTCCGGGTCGTCGGCCGGGACCTGGAGCGTGTAGCCGTCGGGGCAGGCGGGGCCGGGGTCGCCCTTTCGGGGAACAAATTTGCCGTTCGGCCCACTTTCTCCCTTCGGGCCAAATGGCTTCCCGTGCATGCCAGTACTTGACCCTGCATACCCGTACCGAGGTATGCCCCTCAGCCCTGCCGCCTGCTTGAACCTGATGCTCCAGCACGCCGGCGACCAACCACTGACGCGTGGCGAGATCGTCGGTTTGTTGGAGAGGCTCCACGCGGAGCAAGGTGGCACGTTCCAGGACGCCGGGCACCTGCTGGGGGCGGTGAAGAAGGCTCTGCGGGCGGGCAAGAGCACCGGAGTGCTGGTCAACCCGCGTCAGAGCTACTACATGCGGGCGAGCACGGCGCCCGGCTCGGAGCCGTCGCAGGAGGCCGTCCTCGGCCCCCCGGCGGAGGGCTTCGACGCAGCCGTGGGTCAGGGGAGCGGCAGTGTCTACGTGTGGTACCTCCCGGCGTACCGCGACCGTGCCCGGTCGACCAAGTCGGCGCACTGGGAGTGCAAGGTGGGCACGAGCGCGTACAGCGCGGCCCGTCGCGTCGCAGAACAGGGGTACGTGCCCGAGAAGCCGGTATGCGCGTTGCTCATTCGAACCGATCACTATCGCGATCTCGAGCGGTACCTGCATTCGGTCCTGGATGGCCGAGGCAGGCGGGTTGAGTCGGCCGTGGGCACGGAGTGGTTCCACACGAGCCCGGCCGAAGTGCTGTCGATCGCCCGGGAGACCCGATGGGTCGACGTGGCGACCTGATGCGCAGGTCGGGTCCGGTACCCGGCAGAGCAGGGTGGTGCCGGCATCCAAGTGACTGCCTCCTACTTGGACGACGGGTCGCACACGACGCGACCCGTTGAACTCAGCCAAAGTAACGAGCCACTTGCCGGTGGGGTGTGCCGCCACGGAGGACTACGCCGGACGGGTGGTGACGGAGCGTCAGGGCTGACGCATAGATGCAGATTTCACGGCCGCAGTACCACCTTGCCCAGATTGTCCCGCGCCTCGATCACCCCGTGCGCCTTCCCCGCGTCCTCCAACGCGAACTCCCCGTGCACGACAGTCCTCAGCGCCCCCTCCTCGAACAGCCGCCACAGCTCCCGCCGCCACCGCTCGTACAACTCCGGCTTCCCTCGGGCGGTCCGCGCCATCTGGAACCCGATCACCGACCTGGCGCCCACGAGCAGGTCGTAGGCCTGGATCGTCCCGCCGCCCGAGCTGTACGCCACCAGCCGGCCGCCGGGCGCGAGCGCGGCGATCGCCGGGGTGAGGAGCTCGCCGCCCACCGCGTCGAGCACGTAGTCGACGGGCTCGCCCCAGCTCTCGTCGTGGTAGGCGATCACGTGGTCGGCGCCGAGGGAGCGTACGAAATCGGCCTTTCCGGGATCGGACACGGCGCCCACCACCCGGGCGGCGCCGCCCCGCACCCTCGCCAACTGCACGGCCAGATGGCCGACCCCGCTCGCGGCGGCCGTGACCAGTGCCGCCTCGCCGGGCTCGGGGCGCGCCGCATCGAGGGCGCCGAGGGCGACCAGCCCGCTGCGGACGAGGGCGACCGCGTCGACGGCGGTCGCGGTGTCCGGGACGGGAGAGGCCATGGCCTCGTGCAGGAGGGCGAAGTCGGCGTAACCGTGCCCGAAGCACAGGCCGGTCACGCGGTCGCCCGCGCCGTGGCGGGTGACGCCCTCGCCGACGGCCACCACTTCCCCGGCGAGCTCGCCGCCCAGCGGGACGGGTTCGGCGGCCTCGGTGACCTTGCGGACGACGGGGAGCGTGACACCGACGGCCTCGCAGCGGACGAGGAGTTCACCGGGGCCGGGTTCCGGGACCGGGGTCTCCTCCAGGAACAGGGGGCCGCCGGGGCGTTCGTAGCGGATGCGGCGCATAGCACCTCCAGGCATCGTTGGGGCTCCCAGCGAATTCGTTGGGAGCCCCAACGATAGCCATCATTCATTGGGAAGTCCAACGATCTGTCGGTAGGCTGTTCGCATGCCCGAAGCCCCCCTCGCCGCGATCCGCTCCCTCCCCAGCTGGCTGCTCGGCCGGGCCGCCGCCCGCGGCCGCGCGCTGGTGGCCGAGGCGTTGGCCGCGGAGGGGCTGAAGATGTGGCACCACGTGGTGCTCTCCGCCGTACGCGATCTCGCGCCGGTCGCCCAGGCCGACCTGGGCCGCAGCGTGCAGCTCGACCCCAAGGACCTGGTCGGTGTCCTCAATGACCTGCAGGCCGCAGGTCATGTCGTGCGCGAACCGGATCCGAAGGACCGGCGCAAGAACGCGGTGTCGCTCACCGAGGGGGGCGCGCGGCTGCTGAAACGCTGCGAGAAGGCGGCGCGCACGGCGAACGAGGAGCTGCTCGCTCCGCTCTCGGCGGCCGAACGCGACCGGTTCATGGGCCTGTTGATCCGGATTTCCGGCACGGAAGGCTGATACGGAGGGCTGCCGGCGGATAACGTTCCGTCATGACCGCACCCCTCGCCCTCGATGCCGCGCGCAGCGCCCTCGTCCTCGTCGATCTGATGGACCGCATCGTCGCGCTGCCTCTGGAGCCCCGCAAAGGGACCGAAGTCCTGTCCGCCGCCGAGGAGTTGATCACCGCATTCCGCTCGGCCGGTGCGACCGTCGTCCTCATCCGGGTCGAACGCCCCGGCGTCGCCGAACAGCCGCCCGGCAGCGGGCTGGTGGCAGGCCTGGCCCGGGACGGCGACATCGAGATCGTGAAGCGGACGATCGGCGGCTTCCAGGGCACGGGCCTGGACGGGCAGTTGCGCGAACGCGGCGTCCACACCCTCGTGTTCGGCGGCATCGCCACCAACCTCGGCGTCGAGTCCACCGCCCGGGCAGCCGGCGACCTCGGCTACGACCTGGTCTTCGTCGAGGACGCCATGGCCGCGTTCACGGCCGCCGAGCACGAGGCCTCGGTCCGGCTGGACTTCCCGCGGCTGGGGACGGTGGTGACGGCGGCGGACGTGCGGTTCGCGGCCTGAGTCTCAGACCAGCGTCCCGCCCGCCGTCCACGGTGACGACCGAGCCGGTGCTGTAGCCGCCGCGCATCAGGTACAGGTACGCCTCGGCGACGTCGGACGGCTCGCCCACCCGGCCGACCGGGAGCGATCCGGCGGCGGACGCGTACAGGCCCTCGCGCTCCGCCTCGGTCAGATCCCGCCACAGTTCGGTGCGGACCACGCCCGGCGAGACCACGTTGACGCGGACCGGGGCGAGCTCCAGGGCCAGGGCGCGGGTGAGCGACTCCATCGCCCCGCACAGGCTCGCCGCGACGGTCGTGCCCGGCATCGGGCGGCGGGCCGCGGTGCCGGTCGTCAGGACGACGGAGCCCCCGGGGCGGATCGAGGCGGCACCGTGTTTGACGGCCGTGTACGCGCCCCACAGCCGTGTGTCCAGGAAGCGCCGGGCCCGGCCCAGCTCCGACTCGGCGAGGCTCTCCATCAGGATGGACTCGCCGGCCGTGTAGACGAGGTGGTCGAAGCCGCCGATCCGCCCGAAGAAGCCGCGTACGGCCTCCTCGTCGGTCGCGTCCAGGACGTGCCCCTCGGCGCCGCCGTCCGGCAGCCGCTTCAGCGCGGCGTCGACGCTCTCCTGCCGACGCGAGGCGATCACGACCTCGGCGCCCTCCTCGGCGGCGGCCTGCGCGACCGCCAGCCCGATGCCCGCGGTGCCGCCGATGACGACGATGCGCTGTCCTTGCAGACTCATGCCGTTCTCCTGATTCGTCTGTGGGGTTGTCCGGCGTCATCCAGCCTGCGGTCGCCCCCGATCCGCCGTCCAAGACCTCTTTCGGCGGTGGCGATACCCTGAAGGCATCGCCGACGGAAGGGGCGGCCATGGACCTCGACCTGCGGAAAGTGCGCTACTTCGTGGCGGTGGCCGAGCTGCTGCACTTCGGGCGCGCGGCCGAGCGGCTGCACATCGCGCAGCCGGTGCTGAGCCGTCAGATCCGCGCGCTGGAGAAGGACTTGGGCGCCGAGCTGTTCGTACGGGACAGCCACGGCGTGACGTTGACCGCGGCCGGACGCCAATTCCTGGACGACGCACAGCAGTTGCTCGCCGCCGCCGACGCGGCCCGTCGCCGGGTGCACCGGGCGGCGCGCGGCCCGCGCCGCTTCGTCGTCGGCTTCCGGGCGGGCGTCGTCGTCACCCCCGCCCTGCGTGCCTTCGGCGCGGCCCACCCCGACGTCGACGTGCAGGCCAGCCGTGTCGAGTGGGACGACCAGGAGCGGCTGATCCTCGACGGGACCGTCGACCTCGCCTATGTCCGCAGGCCGATCGACGAGCGCGGACTCGAGCTGCTGCCGCTGTTCACGGAGACGCGGGTGGCGATGCTCCCGGCGGACCACCGGCTCGCCGGCAAACAGGAGCTGGCCCTCTCCGACCTGGACGGCGAGACCTGGCTGCGCTATTCGGACCCGGGGCCCGACGACGTGCCGATCCGCACGGTCGAGGAGAAGTTCGAGCGGGTGGCGGCGGGCTCGGGGATCACGCTGGTGCCGACGTCCATCGCCGAGCAGTACTCCCGCCCGGACATCACCTACGTGCCCGTACCGGACGCAGAACCGGACCAGGTGTACCTGGCCTGGGAGGCGGACCGCCGCACACCCTTGATCGCCGCCTATGCCGAAACGGCGAGTGCCCTCCAACGGTCACCGCGCCGCGGACACCGGCCGCGAAGAGAGCCGTAAGGGGCGCGGCGGTGTCGAGAGACCGAACGCGCGGAGGCGCGAAGCGCTGAGCACGATCGGGCTCTCGACACCGACTGAAGCGCCCCCGCAGGCGAACGAAGCCAATAGAGGCGGGACCCCGATGGCGCAGGGGGCGCTCCCCGCCGGTCGGGGCCCCGCCGCCGTGTCGCGGGGAGCCGGTCAGCTCTGGGCGGCCGCGGTCCGTAGAGCGATGCGGTCTTCGCCCGCGTACACGTTCATGGAGGCGCCCCGCAGGAAGCCCACGAGGGTCAGGCCGGTCTCCGCGGCCAGGTCCACCGCCAGGGAGGAGGGGGCCGAGACCGCCGCCAGGACCGGGATGCCGGCCATCACGGCCTTCTGGGCGAGCTCGAAGGAGGCCCGGCCCGAGACCAGGAGGATGGTGCGGGACAGCGGCAGGTCGCCGTTCTGCAGGGCGCGGCCGACCAGCTTGTCCACGGCGTTGTGGCGGCCCACGTCCTCCCGTATGTCGAGGAGCTCGCCGTCTTCGGTGAACAGGGCCGCCGCGTGCAGACCCCCGGTCCGGTCGAAGACCCGCTGGGCCGCGCGGAGCCGGTCGGGGAGGCTCGCGAGGAGTTCGGGTTCGACACGGACCGGGGGAGTGTCGGCTATCGGCCAGCGGGCCGTCGTACGCACCGCGTCCAGGCTCGCCTTGCCGCACAGTCCGCAGGACGAGGTCGTGTAGACGTTCCGCTCGAGCGTGATGTCGGGCATCACGACACCCGGCGTGGTCTTCACGTCCACCACGTTGTACGTGTTGGAGCCGTCGACGGTGGCGCCCGCGCAGTAGACGATGTTCTGCAGGTCGGCCTGCTGGGCCAGCACGCCCTCGCTGACCAGGAAGCCCGCGGCCAGCGCGAAGTCGTCGCCCGGGGTGCGCATGGTGATCGCGAGCGGTTTGCCGTTCAGCCGGATCTCCAGCGGTTCCTCGGCGACGAGGGTGTCCGGGCGGGTGGAGACCGCCCCGTCCCGGATGCGGATCACCTTGCGTCGTTCCGTGACTCGTCCCATGTGTGCCTCAGTCCCGGTTCTGTACGTGCTGGTAGCCGAAGCGGCCCTTGATGCAGAGGTTGCCGTGGGTCACCGGGTTGTCGTGCGGGGAGGTGACCTTCACGATCTCATTGTCCTGCACGTGGAGAGTGAGGTTGCAGCCCACTCCGCAGTAGGCGCACACGGTGGTCGTCTCGGTCTGCTCGGTCTCGTCCCAGGTACCCGCCGCCCGCATGTCGAACTCCGACTTGAACGACAGCGCCCCCGTCGGGCACACCTCGATGCAGTTGCCGCAGTACACGCACGCGGAGTCGGTCAGCGGAGCGTCGTGCTCTACGGCGATCCGCGCGTCGAATCCGCGGCCGGAGACCGAGATCGCGAAGGTGTTCTGCCACTGGTCGCCGCACGCGTCCACGCACTTGTAGCAGAGGATGCACTTGTCGTAGTCGCGCACATACAGATCGTTGTCGACCTTGGGTTCCTCGTTGAGGCGGGCCGCGTCCGGGCCGAAGCGGTCCGGTTTCGCCTCGTACTCCTTGATCCATTCAGCGACTTGTGGAGTCGTCGACAAGTCGACCGAGGAGGCGAGCAGTTCCAGGACGATCTTGCGGCTGTGCCGGGCCCGCTCGGTGTCGGTCCGCACCTCCATGCCGGGCTCGGCCTTGCGGGAGCAGGCCGGGACGAGGGTCCGGGAGCCCTCGACCTCGACCACGCAGACCCGGCAGGCGTTCTTCGGCCGCAGGGTGTCGCCCTGGCAGAGGGTCGGTACGTCCTTCCCGGCGGCCCGGCAGGCGTCGAGGATCGTCGAGCCCTCGGGCGCCCGGACCGCCTCCCCGTCGATCGTGAACTCCAGCAGCCGGCGCGGGATCCCCAGCGGTGTCACGGTCATTCGTACGCCCCCAGACGGTCGATGGCGGATTCCACGGCGTTCCACGCGGTCTGCCCCAGACCGCAGATCGAGGCGTCCCGCATCGCGCGGCCGACCTCCCTGAGCAGGGCGATGTCGCCGGCGGCCGCCGCACCCGTGCGCTCCGCGATCCGGTGCAGCGCCTCCTCCTGCCGTACGGTCCCGACCCGGCACGGCACGCACTGCCCGCACGACTCGTCCCGGAAGAACTCGGCGATCCGCAGCAGCAGCCGGGGAAGCGGCACGGTGTCGTCGAAGGCCATCACGACCCCCGAGCCGAGCGTGGTGCCCGCCTCCCGTGTGCCTTCGAAGGTGAGCGGGATGTTCAGTTCGTCCGGTCGTACGAAGCCACCCGCCGCGCCGCCGAGCAGCACCGCCCGCAGGCGGTCGCGTACGCCGGCTTCGGTGAGCAGATCCCCCAGCGTGGCACCGAAGGGGAGCTCGTAGATCCCGGGCCGCTCCACACTGCCCGACACGCAGAACAGTTTCGGCCCCGTCGACCTCTCCGTCCCGATCGCCGCGTACGCCGGGGCTCCCATGGTCAGGATCGGCAGCACGTTGACGAGTGTCTCGACGTTGTTCTCGACCGTCGGCTTGCCGAACAGGCCCTTCTCCACCGGGAAGGGCGGCTTCGAGCGCGGCTCGCCCCGATACCCCTCGATGGAGTTGAACAGGGCCGTCTCCTCGCCGCAGATGTAGGCGCCCGCGCCGCGCCGGATCTCGAGGTCGAAGGCGTAGCCATGGCCGAGGACGTCCTCGCCGAGGAAGCCACGCGCGCGTGCCTGGTCGATGGCGTGCTGGACACGCCTCAGCGCCCTCGGGTACTCGCCGCGCAGGTAGATGTACCCCTTGTGCGCACCGGTCGCGTACGCCGCGATGGTCATCGCCTCGACCAGCGCGTACGGGTCGCCTTCCATGATCACGCGGTCCTTGAAGGTGCCGGGTTCGGACTCGTCGGCGTTGCACACCAGGTAGTGGGGGTGGTCGGGCTGGGACGCCGTGGCCTGCCATTTGCGGCCGGTGGGGAAGGCGGCGCCGCCGCGCCCGACCAGGCCGGAGTCGGTGACCTCGCGGATGACTCCGGCGGGACCGAGCTCGAAGGCCCGGCGCAGCGCGGTGTAGCCGCCGCCCGCCCGGTAGTCGTCGAGACTCGACGGGTCCACCACGCCGACGCGCCCGAGGAGGATCAGCCCTTCCTGCCCTGCCTGCGGTACGGCCGTCGGTTCCGCCGCCGCCGAGTCCGGCGCGCTCGCGGCGAGGACGGCGTCGTGCACGGTCGCCGGCGCCGACACCGCCGTACGCACCGGATCGCCCGCCTTGATCGCGAGCGCCGCCGGAGCCCGCTCGCACAGGCCGAGGCAGGGACTGCGCTCGACCTGCACGCCACTGCCGAGCCCGAGCCGCGCCTCGACCCCGGCGCACAGCTCGGACGCGCCCGCCGCCGCGCACGCGAGGTCCGTGCAGACGTGGAGCACGGTGGCGGGGCGCGGTTTGACCGAGAACATGGCGTAGAAGGTGGCGACGCCGTATGCCTCCGCCGGCGGCACGGTCAGTCGTCGGCACAGGTAGTCGAGGGCGCCCTCGCTGATCCAGCCGATCCGGTCGTTGATCGCGTGCAGCCCCGGCAGCAGCAGGTCGCGGCGGTCCCGGGCCTCGCGGCCGCCGCGCGCCCACCTCAGGTCGGCGTCGGAGCGGTCCGCGCCCTCCCAGGATGACTCCGGAGGGCCCAACAGGGCGTCCACGGCGGCCCGTTCGTCGTCCGTCGGCTTGCTGTCGCCGAAGTGCAGGTCCACTTGCGTCACCTCACGATGGTCGCGACGGGGAGCTTTTCGATCCGGATCGCCGACGCCTTGAACTCCGCCGTCCCCGCGATCGGGCAATTGGCCTCGATCGTCAGCTGGTTGGTGTCCACCTCGTCGGGAAAGTGCATGGTCATGAAGGCCAGCCCGGGCCTGAGGGCCGGATCGACCCACACCGGCGCCACCACCGCACCGCGCCGCGAGGACACCTGCACCTCCTCGCCGACCACGACCCCGTACCGCTCGGCGTCCTCCGGGCACAGCTCGATGTACTCGCCGCGCCGCAGCGGGGAGGCGAAACCCCCGCTCTGCACACCGGTGTTGTACGAGTCGAGCCGCCGCCCGGTCGTCAGCCGGATCGGGAACTGCTCGTCCGTGAGGTCGACCGGCGGATCGTGCCGGACGATCCCGAAGGGCGCCGGCATCCCGCGCCCGGCCGGGTCCTTCTCCCACAACCGGCCGTGCAGATACGTCGGTTCGAGCTCCTCTGTGCTCGGGCACGGCCACTGGATGCCCTGGTGCTCCTCAAGGCGTTCGTACGTCATCCCGTAGTGGTCCGGCGAGACGGACCTCAGCTCGTTCCAGACCGCCTCGGAGTCGGCGTACTTCCACTCGTGGCCGAGGCGTGCCGCAAGGTCGCAGATGATGTCGATGTCCTCGCGGGCCTCGCCGGGCGGGGTGACCGCACGCCGGACCCGCTGAACCCGCCGCTCGCTGTTGGTGGTTGTGCCCTCGGTCTCCGCCCAGCCGGCGGTGGCCGGGAGTATCACGTCCGCGAGCTCGGCCGTCTTCGTGAGGAAGATGTCCTGCACGACCAGGAAGTCCAGCTGCTGCATGCGCCGTACGGCCTGCTCGCTGTCGGCCTCCGACTGCGCCGGGTTCTCGCCGATGCAGTAGACGGCCTTGAGGGTGCCTTCCTCCATGGCCTCGAACATCTGGGTGAGGTTCAGGCCGTAGTGGGGCTGGATGACGGTGTCCCACGCCGACTCGAACTTCAGGCGCGACTCGGGGTCGAGGATGTCCTGGAAGCCGGGCAGACGGTTGGGGATCGCGCCCATGTCGCCGCCGCCCTGCACGTTGTTCTGGCCGCGCAGGGGCTGCAACCCGGCGCCGTACCGGCCGACCTGCCCGGTCAGCAGCGACAGGTTGATCAGTGCGCGGACGTTGTCGGTGCCGTTGTGGTGCTCGGTGATGCCGAGGGTCCAGCACAGCTGGGCGCGCTCGGCGCGGGCGTACGCGTGCGCCAACTCCCATATGGCACGGGCCGGTACGCCCGTCACCTTCTCGGCGAGGGAGAGGGTCCACGGCTCGACGAGCTTCCTGTACTCCTCGAAGCCGGAGGTGGCCCGCTCGATGAACGCCTCGTTGGCGAGCCCCGCGTGGATGATCTCGCGGCCGATCGCGTGCGCCATCGGGATGTCGGTGCCGACGTTGAGGCCGAGCCAGCTCTCCGCCCACTCGGCGGTCGAGGTGCGGCGCGGGTCGACGGTGTACATCCGGGCGCCGTTCCTGATCCCCTTCAGCACGTGCTGGAAGAAGATCGGGTGCGCGAAGCGGGCGTTGGAGCCCCACATCACGATGACGTCGGTGTGCTCGATCTCCTCGTACGACGACGTCCCGCCGCCCGAGCCGAACGCGGCCGAGAGGCCCGCGACGCTCGGGGCGTGGCATGTGCGGTTGCAGGAGTCGACGTTGTTGGTGCCCATGACGACGCGGGCGAACTTCTGCGCCACGTAGTTCATCTCGTTGGTCGCGCGGGCGCAGGAGAACATGCCGAACGCGTCGCGGTTGCGCTGCAGGCCACGGGCCGCGCGGTCCAGGGCCTCCTCCCAACTCGCCTGCCGGAAGGGCTCGTTGCGGGAGTCGCGGACGAGCGGGTGGGTGAGGCGGGTGTAGGTCTTCGGGGTCCGGTTCCTTTTGCTCATGCGGCAGTCCTCATGTCGCTCATGCGGCAGTCCTCAATGCGAGCAGGTCAGAGATGGCGTGCACGGTGCGCAGGGTGGGCACCTCGACGCCGGTGATCTCCGCCAACTCGACGACCGCGGCGAGGAGTACGTCGAGTTCGAGCGGTTTGCCGCGCTCCAGGTCCTGGAGCGTGGAGGTGCGGTGGTCGCCGACGCGTTCGGCGCCCGCGAGGCGGCGTTCGATGGAGACGCCGACCTCGCAGCCGAGGGCCTCGGCGACGGCGAGCGTCTCGGCCATCATGGTCTCGATGACCTTGCGGGTGCCGCCGTGCAGACACATCTGCCGCATGGTGGCGCGGGCCAGCGCGCTGATCGGGTTGAACGAGATGTTGCCGAGCAGCTTGAGCCAGATGTCGTTGCGGAGATCCGGCTCCACCGGGCACTTCAGGCCACCGGCGATCATGGCCTCGCTGAAGCTCAGACAGCGCTTGGACACGCTGCGGTCGGGCTCGCCGACGGAGAACCGCGTGCCCTCCAAGTGCCGTACGACACCTGGTCCTTCGAGCTCGGTGGCCGCGTAGACGACACACCCGACGGCCCGTTCGGGCGCGAGCACCGCACTGACCGCGCCGTTGGGGTCCACGCTCTCGACGCGGTGCCCGTCGTGGGGGCCGCCGTGCCGGTGGAAGTACCACCAGGGGATGCCGTTCTGGGCGGCGATCACCGCCGTGGTGTCGTGCAGAAGGGGCTCGATCAGCGGCCCGCACGCCGCGTACGAGTTGGCCTTCAGGCCCAGGAAGACGTAGTCGACCGGGCCGATCTCGGCAGGGTCGTCGGTGGCGTGGGCGTGCGCGGTGAAGTCGCCGCGCGGGCTCAGCACCCGTACTCCGTGCCGCCTCATGGCCGCCAAGTGCGGTCCACGGGCTACGAGATGGACGTCGGCACCGGCGCGGTGGAGCGCGGCTCCGACGTAGGCGCCGATCGCACCGGCGCCCAGGACTGCGACTTTCATGACGAGGGAGCTCCGTTCGGTCGAGGGATACCGCGGAGATGGCGCACTGTCGAACTCTGTCGACTGAATATTGTCTACAGTATGGTGATGGGGGCGACAAGACTTCGCGCACGGTTCGGAAAACCGGGCGGTACGACCGTTCGGCGCGCGTCGCATACCGCTCATCGCATACGGTCGACGCGCCGCCTTCTCAACTCCCGTGCCGCTGCCTACGGTTCGGGATCATGAGTCCCCCTGTCGCACCGGCCGGCTGGAGCCGCTGGCTCGTACCCCCCGCCGCCCTCTCCGTCCATCTCTCCATCGGCCAGGCCTACGCCTGGAGCGTGTTCAAGCCGCCCCTGGAGTCCTCGCTGGGCCTCAGCGGCACACAGAGCGCCCTGCCGTTCCAGCTCGCCATCGTGATGCTCGGCCTGTCCGCCGCGTTCGGCGGCACGCTGGTCGAGCGCAACGGGCCGCGCTGGGCGATGACCGTCGCCCTGGTCTGCTTCTCGTCCGGCTTCCTGATCTCCGCGCTCGGCGCGTCCACCGAGCAGTACTGGCTGATCGTCCTCGGCTACGGCTTCGTCGGCGGCATCGGCCTGGGCATCGGCTACATCTCGCCCGTCTCCACACTGATCAAGTGGTTCCCGGATCGCCCGGGCATGGCCACCGGCATCGCCATCATGGGTTTCGGCGGCGGCGCGCTGATCGCCTCGCCCTGGTCGGCGCAGATGCTGGAGTCGTTCGGCAGCGACAGCTCCGGGATCGCGCTCGCGTTCCTCGTGCACGGGCTGTCGTACGCCGTCTTCATGTCGCTCGGCGTGCTGCTGGTGCGGGTGCCGCGCGGCGAGGACCGTGAAGCTGCAGCGGGCGCGCCGAGCGTTCTCCAGGGGCCGCAGGTCTCCGCCAACAGTGCCATCCGCACACCGCAGTTCTGGTGTCTGTGGGTCGTGCTCTGTATGAACGTGACCGCGGGCATCGGCATCCTGGAGAAGGCCGCCCCGATGATCCAGGACTTCTTCAAGGACACCTCCACCCCCGTCTCGGTGTCGGCCTCGGCCGGATTCGTGGCGCTGCTCTCCGCCGCCAACATGGCGGGCCGCATCGGCTGGTCGTCCACCTCCGACCTGATCGGGCGCAAGAACATCTACCGCGTCTATCTGGGCTTCGGTGCGGTGATGTACGGCCTGATCGCCCTGTTCGGCGACTCCTCGAAGCCGCTGTTCATCCTGTGCGCGATGGTGATCCTCTCCTTCTACGGCGGCGGGTTCGCGACCATCCCGGCCTACCTGAAGGATCTCTTTGGAACGTATCAAGTCGGGGCGATCCACGGGCGGTTGCTCACCGCCTGGTCCCTGGCCGGCGTCCTCGGGCCGCTGATCGTGAACTGGATCGCCGACCACCAGAAGGACGCCGGCAAGAGCGGCGCGTCCCTGTACGGACTCTCCTTCGTCATCATGATCGGCCTGCTCGTCGTCGGCTTCGTCGCCAACGAACTCGTCCGGCCCGTCAACGCCCGCCACCACATTCCCGCACCGAGGGAGGAGACCGTCGATGTCGAACGACAGCAGCCAGAGTCCGCCTGACCGTCGCCCGCTGATCGCCTTCGCCTGGCTGTGGGTGGGGGCGCCGCTCGCGTACGGGGTGTACGAGCTCGTGCAGAAGGCGACCAAGCTGTTCACCGGGTGACTGTTCGGTAGGTGTTCGGGCGTCCCCTTCTCCCCTTGGGGGGATGACAGAATCCGACAACCCGGGCGCCCGAATCCTGTCGTCTTGGCTTACGCCGTACCCGTGAGTCACTGATCAGACTGGTGGATCCCGCTACCCAAGGCACGAGGGGGACCACCCAATGAACGGCTCGCGCATCGCCGCCGTCGGCCACTATCAGCCCGCCAAGGTGCTCACCAACGAGGACCTGGCGGGCCTGGTCGACACCAGTGACGAGTGGATCACCAGCCGGGTGGGCATCCGCACGCGCCACATCGCGGGCCCCGACGAGCCCGTGGACGAGCTGGCCGCGCACGCCGCCGCCAAGGCGCTCGCCGCGGCCGGCCTCGCGCCCGAGGACATCGACCTCGTGCTGGTCGCGACCTCCACCGCCGTGGACCGCTCGCCCAACATGGCCGCCCGGGTCGCCGCCCGGCTCGGCATTCCCTCGCCCGCCGCGATGGACGTCAATGTGGTGTGCGCAGGGTTCACGCATGCGCTGGCGACGGCCGACCATGCCGTCCGCGCGGGCGCCTCCACCCGTGCCCTGGTCATCGGCGCCGACAAGATGTCCGACGTGACCGACTGGACCGACCGCACCACCTGTGTCCTCGTCGGCGACGGGGCGGGGGCCGCCGTGGTCGAGGCGTGCGCTGCCGGCGAGGAGGCCGGCATCGGGCCGGTGCTGTGGGGGTCGGTGCCCGAGATGGGGCACGCGGTGCGGATCGAGGGCACGCCCGCGCGGTTCGCGCAGGAGGGGCAGAGCGTCTACCGCTGGGCCACCACGCAGCTGCCGCCGATCGCGCGCAAGGCCTGCGAGCGCGCCGGGCTCGCGCCCGAGGATCTCGCCGGAGTCGTCCTGCACCAGGCCAACCTGCGCATCATCGAGCCCCTCGCCGAGAAGCTCGGCGCCGTCAACGCCGTCGTCGCACGGGATGTCGCCGAGTCCGGCAACACCTCGGCGGCGAGCATCCCGCTGGCCTTCTCCAAGCTCGTCGAACAGGGCGCCGTCTCGGCCGGGGACCCGGTACTGCTGTTCGGCTTCGGCGGGAACCTTTCGTACGCCGGACAGGTCGTCCGCTGCCCGTGACCTGCACGTACGGCCCGATGTGACGCAGTAGACCACCCGATCCCCTGGCCTTTGTGCGCCGTAGACTGTAGACGAAAGACAATTCATACTGGCTTTCCGTCTGCAGTTGCTCCGCGCTGCTCAGGAGGGGGACCGACCGATGTTGTCGACAGGACTGCCGCAGGGCGCAGTACCCAAGCTCGAACGGCCCGGCCCGCTGCGCGACCGCGTCTACGAGGCGTTGCTCGAACTCATCACCACCCGTGCCCTGCAGCCCGGCCAGCACCTCGTCGAGAGCGAACTCGCAGGCCACCTCGGGGTGTCGCGCCAGCCGGTGCGGGAGGCGCTGCAGCGGCTGAACACCGAGGGGTGGGTCGATCTGCGGCCCGCGCAGGGCGCGTTCGTGCACGAGCCGACGGAGGAGGAGGCCGACCAACTCCTCACCGTACGCACGCTGTTGGAGGCCGAGGCCGCCCGGCTCGCCGCCGCCAACGCGGGCAGCGCCGGCATCTCGGTGCTCCAGGAGCTGTGCGCCGAGGGCGAGAAGGCCGTCGCCGCGGACGACGTGGACGGCGCGGTCACGATGAACGCCCGCTTCCACACGAAGATCATGGAGCTGGCGGGCAACGCGGTCCTCGCCGAACTCGCGGCCCAGGTCGACCGCCGTGTGCGCTGGTACTACACACCGATCGCCCGCCAGCGCGGCCGGCAGTCCTGGATCGAGCACCGGGAGCTGATCGCCGCGATCTCCGACCGCGACGAGCAGCGGGCGACGGAGCTGATGCGGGAGCACACGGAGCACACGCGGCGCTCGTATCACGACCGTCAGCGGCCGTAGTTCTTCTCGCCCTACGGCTCAGAAGGCGTCCGCGTGCGCCCGCGCCCACTCGGTGAAGGTGCGGGGCGCGCGGCCCGTGATCTCCTGGACGGTCGGCAGGATCACCGATTCGTCCAGGGTGCCGTCGACGAAGAAGCTGAAGAAGGCGTCGACGTACGGCTTGGGCATCCGGGCCTCCAGCTCGGTGCGCGCCTCCTCGGGCGTGAGGCCCACGGCCTGCAGGTCCCGGTCCAGCACCTCGCCGAGGACACGGACGCGGTCGGCGGGCAACAGCGCCTCGGGGCCGGTCAGTTCGAGGGCTCCCGTGGGGCCGTCGGGGAGCAGGGCGCGGGCGGCGACCCGGGCGATGTCGTAGGGGTCGATGTCGGCGGTGTACGCGTCCGGGAACGGCACCCGCACAGCGTCCCCCTTGCGGATCTGGTCCGCCAGCTGCAGCGCGTTCGACATGAAGCTCGTGCAGCGCAGCGACGTCCAGGTCAGCCCCGACTCCCGTACGGCCTCCTCCGCGTCGATCAGATAGCCGGCGACCGCGTTGTCCCGGGCGCCCGTGCCCGCGGACCTTCCGGACAGCAGGACGACCCGGGTGACGCCGGCGGCCCGTGCGTCCGCGAGGATCTGCCGCTGGCCGCCGTAACCGGGCATCAGGAACAGGCCCCGCACGCCGTCCAGCGCGTCCCGCACGGTGTCGGGCCGGTCGAGGTCACCGGCCACGGCCCGCACCCCCGCCGGCAGTCCTTCCGGCCGCCCGGCCCGGCTCATCGCCCGCACCTGCTGCCCGGACTCCGCCAGCGCGCGTACGAGTTCCGCGCCGATGTTTCCCGTGGCACCCGTCACCAGGATCATTCGGTTCCCCCTCTGCGGTTGTCCCGCTCATCCTGCGGGCCAGGGACGGAAGGCGCCAGGGGGCCCGTCCTGCCGCGAGTGCCCGCCCCGCGTGCCCTTTGTCCTGTCAGTGGAGAAAGTCGGCAGCAATTCGTGCACAGCTTCTTCTCAGGTTCGCGGTTCGCTGCTACGTTCCCCTCGAAAGCCCGAACAGAGGCGGCCGATTGAGGCGGGGAGGGGCCAGTGAGACGCATGACGGCACGACCCGCGAACGCTCATCAGGCCAAGCTGCTCAAGCTGTTGCGTGACGGCGGGCCCAACTCCCGTGCGCAGCTGGGCGATCAGGTCGACCTGTCGCGGTCCAAGCTGGCCGTGGAGGTGGACCGGCTGCTGGACACGGGTCTGGTCGTGGCCGACGGACTCGCCGCCTCGCGCGGCGGGCGCCGCTCGCACAACGTCCGGCTCAACCCGGAACTGCGCTTCCTCGGCGTGGACATCGGCGCGACCTCGGTCGACGTCGCCGTCACCAACGCCGAACTGGAGATCCTCGGGCATCTCAACCAGCCCATGGACGTACGCGAGGGCCCCGTCGCGGTCTTCGAGCAAGTCCTGTCCATGGCGGCGAAGTTGAGGGCCTCGGGGCTCGCGGAGGGTTTCGACGGCGCCGGCCTCGGCGTCCCGGGACCGGTCCGCTTCCCCGAGGGCGTACCGGTGGCTCCACCGATCATGCCGGGCTGGGACGGCTTCCCCGTACGGGAGGCGCTCAGCCAGGATCTCGGCTGCCCGGTCATGGTCGACAACGACGTGAACCTGATGGCGATGGGGGAGATGCACGCGGGCGTCGCACGCTCCGTGGGCGACTTCCTCTGCGTCAAGATCGGCACCGGTATCGGCTGCGGCATCGTCGCCGGCGGTGAGGTCCACCGCGGGGTGACGGGCAGCGCCGGCGACATCGGGCACATCCAGGCCGTGCCCGACGGGCGGCCGTGCGCCTGCGGCAACCGGGGCTGCCTGGAAGCCCACTTCAGCGGGGCGGCCCTCGCTCGCGACGCCGTGGAGGCGGCCGAGCAGGGGCGCTCCGACGTACTGGCCTCACGGCTGACGGAGAACGGCACGCTCACCGCCGTCGACGTCGCCGCCGCGGCCGCCGCCGGCGACGCCACCGCCCTCGACCTGATCCGCGAGGGCGGCAACCGCACCGGCCAGGTCATCGCCGGCCTGGTCTCCTTCTTCAACCCCGGCCTGGTGGTGATCGGCGGCGGGGTGACCGGCCTCGGCCACACCCTGCTCGCCGCGATCCGCACCCAGGTCTACCGCCAGTCGCTGCCCCTCGCGACGGGCAACCTGCCCATCGTGCTGGGGGAGTTGGGCCCCACCGCCGGAGTCATCGGCGCGGCCCGCCTCATCAGCGACCATCTCTTCTCGCCTGCCTGACCAACCCGTTCTGAAGGTCATCAGTACGGCCCCGTTTTGAAGCTCACCAGTACGGCGTCCTGCTTCGCCCTGCCCTGAACCGGCCCGCACGCCCGCCAAGGGGACCTCATGGCACCAGAACCACCCCTGCTCAGCATGTCCGGCATCACCAAGTCGTTCCCCGGAGTCCGGGCCCTCGACGGCGTCGACCTCGACGTCCAGGCCGGCGAAGTGCACTGTCTGCTCGGCCAGAACGGTGCCGGCAAGTCCACCCTCATCAAGGTGCTGGCCGGCGCCCACCAGCCCGACACCGGCACCATCCACTGGCGCGGCGAGGAGGTCACCCTCCGCTCACCGATCGCCGCCATGCGCCTCGGCATCGCCACCATCTACCAGGAACTCGACCTGGTGGAGCACCTGTCGGTCGCCGAGAACGTCCACCTCGGCCATGAACCCACGGCCGCCGGCTTCGTCGTACGACGAAAGACCGCCCGGGCATCGACACGCCGGCTGCTCAAGCGACTTGGGCACCAGGAGATCGACCCGGCGCGGCTCGTCGGCGAGTTGTCCGCGGCCCAGCAGCAGATCGTCTCCATGGCCCGGGCGCTCTCCCACGACGTACGGCTCATCGTCATGGACGAGCCGTCCGCCGCCCTCGACCCGGACGAGGTCGACAACCTCTTCCGCATCGTCGGCGACCTGACCGCCGAGGGCGTCGCCGTCGTCTACATCTCCCACCGCCTGGAGGAGATCCGCCGCATCGGCGACCGGGTGACCGTGCTGAAGGACGGCCGCGCCGTGGCGGGCGGACTGCCCGCGAAGTCGACGCCGACCCGCGAGGTGGTCGCGCTGATGACGGGCCGCAACGTCGAGTACGTCTTTCCGGAGCGCCCGGCCTCGGGCGCGGACGGCGCGCCCGTGCTGGAGGTCCAAGGGCTGGCCCGGGACGGGGAGTTCGCCTCCTTCGACCTGGAGGTGCGGCCGGGCGAGATCGTCGGTCTCGCCGGGCTCGTCGGCTCGGGACGCTCCGAGATCCTCGAGACGATCTACGGCGCCCGCAAGCCCACCGCCGGTCAAGTCCGCGTCGACGGACGGGCGTTGCGGCCCGGGAGCGTACGGGCCGCAGTCCGCGCCGGGCTCGGGCTCGCCCCCGAGGAACGCAAGGCGCAGGCCCTGCTGATGCTGGAGTCGGTCACCCGCAATGTCTCGGTCTCCTCCATGTCCCGCTTCTCGCGCGGCGGTTGGATCGACCGGGGTGCCGAGAAGGGGGCGGCACGGGCGGCGACACGGGAGCTGTCGCTGCGGCCCGACAACCCCTCCGTGCCGGTCCGCACCCTCTCCGGCGGCAACCAGCAGAAGGCCGTCCTGGCCCGCTGGCTGCTGCGCGGCTGCCGCGTCCTGCTGCTCGACGAACCCACCCGCGGCGTCGACGTCGGTGCCCGCGCCGAGCTGTACGCGGTCATCCGCCGCCTGGCCGACGAAGGCCTGGCCGTACTGCTGGTCTCCAGCGAGGTCCCCGAGGTGCTCGGCCTCGCCGACCGCGTCCTGGTGCTCCGCGAGGGCCGCGTCGTCCACACGGCGCCCGCCCGCGAGCTCGACGAACACCGCGTACTCGACCTGGTCATGGAAGGAAGCCCGGCGTCATGACACAGCACGCCTCCCCGCCCCGGGACAACACCGACAAGGTGCCGTCGGTCCAACTCCCGGCCTGGCGCGGTCTGTTGGCACACACCGACGTCCGCACCCTCTCCCTGCTCGGCGTGCTCGCCGCGCTGGTCCTGATCGGCGGCATCACCAAGCCCGACGAGTTCCTCGACACCCGCAACCTCCAACTCGTCCTCACCCAGGCCTCGGTGATCGGTGTCGTCACCGTCGGCATGACCTTCGTCATCACCTCCGGCGGCATCGACCTGTCGGTCGGCGCGATCGTCGCCCTCTCCTCGGTGTGGGCGACGACGGTGGCCACCCAGGAGTACGGCTTCGCGGGCATCCTCTTCACCGCGGTGATCGTCGGCGTCGGCTGCGGACTGGTCAACGGACTGCTCATCGCCTACGGCGGAATGGTCCCGTTCATCGCCACGCTCGCCATGCTGGCCTCGGCGCGCGGACTCGCGCTGCAGATCACCGACGGCAAGACGCAGATCGTCACTGTCGGCAGCATCCTCGACCTCGGCGAGCGCGACGCCTATGTGCTCGGCATCCCGCCGCTCGTCATGGTGTTCGCGGTCGTGACGATCATCGGCTGGCTGATCCTCAACCGCACCACCTTCGGCCGCCGCACGGTCGCCGTCGGCGGCAACGCGGAGGCCGCCCGCCTCGCCGGCATCGACGTACGCCGCCAACGCCTCTACCTCTATCTGCTGTCCGGACTGTGCTGCGGAATCGCCGCCTTCCTGCTGATCATCCTGTCCGGCTCCGGCCAGAACACCAACGGAAACCTGTACGAGCTGGACGCGATCGCCGCCGCGATCATCGGCGGCACGCTGCTCAGCGGGGGGCGCGGCACCATCACCGGGTCCGTGCTCGGTGTCCTGATCTTCACGACGATCACCAACATCTTCGCCCTGAACAACCTGCAGAGCGACGTCCAGCAGATCGCCAAGGGCGCGATCATCGTCGCCGCCGTGCTGGTCCAGCGCCGTACCGCGAGCACGACCTGAGGAGGGTTCAGTAATATGTCACATTCCACCAGTGCTGTATCACATTCCACCAGTCGCAGAGGGCTGCTCTTCGGAGCCGCCGCCGTGTCCACCGGCGCCCTCCTCGCAGGTTGCACGAGTAACGACTCCAAGGACGAGAGCCCGGCTGCGAACGACCAGTCGGCCGCCGACGACAAGCCCGGCAAGCACGTCACCATCGGCTTCGCCGGCCCGCAGGCCGACCACGGCTGGCTCAACGCCATCAACGACAACGCCAAGAGCCGCGCCAAGAAGTACACCGACGTCACCCTGGAGATCACCGAGGGCTCGAACGACACCGCCGCGCAGATCGGCCAGATCGAGACCCTGATCAACAAGAAGGTCGACGTGCTGGTCGTGCTGCCGGCCGACGGCAAGGCGCTCACCCAGGTCGGGCTCAAGGCGATGCGCGCGGGCATCCCGGTCGTCAACCTCGACCGTATCTTCAACTCCCCGCAGGCGTACCGCTGCTGGATCGGCGGCGACAACTACGGCATGGGTCTCAACGCCGGTACCTACATCGGCGAGAAGCTCAAGGACAAGAAGGGCGCCAAGGTCATCGAGCTGGCCGGCCTGGACAACCTGGAGCTGACCAAGCAGCGCACCCAGGGCTTCGACGACGCCCTGAAGAACTACCCGAACATCAAGAAGGTGGCCCGCCAGGCCGCCGAGTTCACCGTCGAGTCAGGGCAGGCCAAGATGGCCCAACTCCTGCAGGCCCAGCCCAAGTTCGACGCCCTGTGGAACCACGACGACGACCAGGGCGTGGGCGCGCTGCGCGCCATCGAGCAGGCCGGGCGCGAGGACTTCCTGATGGTCGGCGGCGCGGGCGCGCTCTCCGCCTTCCAGGCCATCGAACAGGACAACGGCGTACTGAAGGCGACCGTCCTGTACCCGCCGACGATGGCCGCGTCCGCGATCGACCTCGCCCGCGCGCTCGGCCAGGGCAAGGGCGTCAGCGGTCTAGCCGAGTTCGAGATCCCGGCCTCGCTGACGCTCTACTCGGCCGTCGTCGACAAGACCAACGTCGACCAGTACATGCCCACCGGCTTCCGCTAGGCCGCACCCCGCCCCGCACCCCCCACGGCGCAATCACGACGAGGACGAGGAGGACATCCGTATGGGACAGCCCCAGCAGTCGGACGGATCGGAGGCCGCGAAGCCGCCCCTGCGCGTCGGCATGGTCGGCTACGCCTTCATGGGCGCCGCCCACTCCCAGGGCTGGCGCACCGTGGGCCGCGCCTTCGACCTGCCCCGCCGCCCGGTCCTGGCCGCGATCTGCGGACGCGACGCGACCGCCGTGCGAGCGGCCGCGGACCGGCACGGCTGGGCATCGGCCGAGACCGACTGGCGGGCCCTGATCGAACGCGACGACATCGACCTCGTCGACATCTGCACCCCCGGCGACAGCCATGCCGAGATCGCCCTCGCCGCCCTCGCCGCCGGCAAGCACGTACTGTGCGAGAAGCCCCTCGCCAACACGGTGGAGGAGGCCTCCGCGATGGTCGCTGCGGCCGAAGAGGCCTACGGGCGCGGCCAGTTGGCGATGGTCGGCTTCAACTACCGCCGGGTCCCCGCCACCGCGTTCGCCCGGAGCATGGTCGCCGAGGGCAGGCTCGGAAGGCTGCGGCACGTGAGGGTGACGTACCTTCAGGACTGGCTCGTGGACCCGGAGTTCCCGCTCACCTGGCGGCTGCGCAAGGAACTGGCCGGCTCGGGCGCGCTCGGCGACCTGGGCGCCCATATCGTCGACCTCGCGCAGTACCTGGCGGGGGAGCAGCTGGCGGGCGTCTCCGCGCTGACGGAAACCTTCGTACGCGAACGGCCGTTGCCGGTCGGAGCCAGCAGCGGACTGTCCTCGGTCGCCTCCGCCGGGACGGGACAGGTCACCGTCGACGACGCCGCCCTGTTCACCGGCCGCTTCACCTCCGGCGCCCTCGCCTCCTTCGAGGCCACCCGCTACGCCACCGGCCGCAAGAACGCCCTGCGCATCGAACTCAACGGCGAGAACGGGTCGTTGGCCTTCGACCTGGAGCGCCTCAACGAGCTGTCGTACCACGACGGTACGGAGCCCGCGGCGCAGGCCGGCTTCCGCCGCATCCTCGTCACCGAACCCGACCACCCCTACCTGGACGCCTGGTGGCCGCCGGGCCACGGCCTCGGCTACGAGCACACCTTCGTCCACCAGGCCCGCGACCTCGTCCACGCGATCGCCGAGGGCCGGCAACCCGAACCCTCCTTCGCCGACGGGCTGCAGGTGCAGCGCGTGCTGGCGGCGGTGGAGGAGAGCGCCGAGAAGAACTCCGTCTACACACCCATAGCCGTCTGAATCGCCGTCCGAGGAGGGTTCGGAGAAATGCCGCGCCAGTTCACGCTGTTCACCGGCCAGTGGGCCGACCTACCGCTCGAAGAAGTCTGCCGCCTCGCCCGCGACTTCGGCTACGACGGCCTGGAACTCGCCTGCTGGGGTGACCACTTCGAGGTCGACAAGGCGCTGGCGGACCCCGGCTACCTCAAGTCCCGGCACCAGCTGCTGGAGAAGTACGGCCTGAAGTGCTGGGCCATCTCCAACCACCTGGTCGGCCAGGCCGTCTGCGACGCCATCATCGACGAACGCCACCAGGCCATCCTGCCGGGCGAGGTGTGGGGCGACGGCGACCCGGAAGGGGTACGGCGGCGGGCGGCGGACCGCATCAAGGACACCGCGCGAGCCGCGGCCGCCTTCGGCGTCGACACCGTCATCGGGTTCACCGGGTCCGCCATCTGGCACCTGGTCGCGATGTTCCCGCCCGCGCCGGAGTCGATGATCGAGCGCGGCTACGAGGACTTCGCCGAGCGCTGGAACCCGATCCTGGACGTCTTCGACGAGGAAGGCGTGCGGTTCGCGCACGAAGTCCACCCGAGCGAGATCGCGTACGACTACTGGACAACTCAACGCGCCCTGGAGGCCGTTGGCGGACGCCCGGCCTTCGGCCTGAACTTCGACCCCTCGCACTTCGTGTGGCAGGACCTCGACCCGGTCGGCTTCCTGTGGGACTTCCGCGACCGGATCTACCACGTCGACTGCAAGGAGGCCCGCAAGCGCCTCGACGGCCGCAACGGCCGCCTCGGCTCCCACCTGCCCTGGGGCGACCCGCGCCGCGGCTGGGACTTCGTGTCCGCCGGCCACGGAGACGTCCCCTGGGAGGACGTCTTCCGGATGCTGCGCTCCATCGACTACCGGGGCCCGATCTCGGTCGAGTGGGAGGACGCCGGCATGGACCGGCTCCAGGGCGCACCCGAGGCCCTCACCCACCTGAAGGCGTACGACTTCGAGCCGCCGTCGGCCTCCTTCGACGCGGCGTTCGGCAACTGAGCCTTCGCAGGAGGCAACTGGGCCTTGCTGCAAGGCGATTGACCTCATCACCGCTCTCCGGGATGACGGCGCATCCCGGCGCACCGCACCCGCCCGTACAACCGGCCCCTTACTGGAGGCATTCGTGCACGGGAACGACCGCACCACCAGCACCGACAGAATCGAGACCCACAGACGACGCTTCCGCAGAGCCGTCGCCGTGCTCGGCGCCGCGCTCCTCGCAGGCGCATCGCTCACCCTCACCACTCCCCAGGCCGGCGCAGCCGTCGCCGACCCGGGAGCCGCGCCCGCGGCAGCCGCTGCGGAGGACTTCCAGCAGGTCACCCTCGCCAAGGGCGAGGCGGAGGTCGGCGAACCCATGTCGCTCGCCGTCCTCCCGGACCGCTCGGTCCTGCACACCTCGCGCGACGGCGAACTCCGCCTCACGGACGCCGCCGGCAACACGCGGCTGATCGGCAAACTCGACGTCTACTCCCACGACGAGGAAGGCCTCCAAGGCGTGGGCGTGGACCCGGACTTCGCGACCAACCGCGCCATCTACCTCTACTACGCACCCCCGTTGAACACCCCGGCCGGCGACGCCCCCGAGACCGGCACCGCGGCCGACTTCGCACCCTTCGACGGCGTCAACCGCCTCTCCCGCTTCGTCCTGAACGCGGACGGCACCCTCGACACCGCGAGCGAGAAGAAGGTCATCGACATCCCGGCCTCCCGCGGCCTGTGCTGCCACGTCGGCGGCGACATCGACTTCGACGCGGCCGGCAACCTGTATCTGTCGACGGGCGACGACACCAACCCCTTCCAGTCCGACGGCTTCACGCCCATCGACGAGCGCGCCGACCGCAACCCCGCCTTCGACGCCCAGCGTTCGGCCGGCAACACCAACGACCTGCGCGGCAAGATCCTGCGCATCAGGGTGAACGCCGACGGCTCGTACACGGTCCCCGACGGCAACCTCTTCGCACCCGGCACGGACAAGACGCGCCCCGAGATCTACGCCATGGGCTTCCGCAACCCGTTCCGCTTCAGCGTCGACAAGAAAACGGGGATTCTGTACGTCGGTGACTACGGCCCCGACGCGGGCGCAGCCGACCCGGCGCGCGGTCCGGCGGGCCAGGTCGAGTTCGCCCGGGTGACCGGCCCCGGCAACTTCGGCTGGCCGTACTGCACCGGCGCCAACGACGCCTACGTGGACTACGACTTCGCGACCCAGGCGTCCGGCGCGTCCTTCGACTGCAACGCCCCGAAGAACAACTCCCCGCACAACACCGGACTCACGGACCTGCCCCCGGCCCAGCCCGCCTGGATCCCGTACAACGGCCCGTCCATACCGGAGTTCGGCGACGGCTCCGAGTCCCCGATGGGCGGCCCGGTCTACCACTACGACGCCTCGCTCGACTCGCCCGTGAAGTTCCCCGAGGCGTACGACGGGAACTTCTTCGCCGGTGAGTTCGGCCGCCGCTGGATCAAGCGGATCGTGAGCGACGGCAGCGGAACCGTGCAGTCGATCAACGCCTTCCCGTGGACCGGCACCCAGGTGATGGACATGGCGTTCGGCCCCGACGGGGCGCTGTACGTCCTCGACTACGGCACCGCGTGGTTCGGCGGCGACGACAACTCCGGCCTGTACCGCATCGAGAACGCGACCGACGGCCACTCACCGGTGGCGCAGGCGACTGCGAGCAGGACGTCGGGTCAGGCGCCGCTTAGGGTGCAGTTCTCCTCCGAGGGCACGTCCGACCAGGACGGCGACGCGGTCACGTACAGCTGGGACTTCGGCGACGGCGGCAAGTCGACGGCGCCCAACCCGACGTACAAGTACAAGAAGAACGGCACCTACACCGCGACCCTGACCGCCAAGGACTCGACCGGCCGCACCGGCAGCGCGAGCGTGCAGATCGTCGTCGGCAACACGGCGCCCACGGTGACGGTCGAACTCCCGCGCGACGGGCAGCTGTTCAGCTTCGGCGACGCGATCCCGTTCAAGGTGAAGGTCACCGACCCGGAGGACGGCACGGCGATCGACTGCTCGAAGGTCAAGGTCACCTTCGTCCTCGGCCATGACACCCACGGCCACCCGATCACCTCGGCCCAGGGCTGCAGCGGCACCCTACAGACCTCCGCCGACGGCGGCCACGACGAGGACGCCAACATCTTCGGGGTGCTCAACGCCGAGTACACCGACAACGGCGGCGGCGGCCAGGCCCCGCTCACCTCGCACGACCAGAACGTCCTGCAGCCGCGGCACCGCCAGGCCGAGCACTTCGGCAACGCCTCGGGCGTCTCGGTCATCACCAAGGACGCGGCGCACGGCGGCAGGACGGTCGGCGACATCGACAACGGCGACTGGATCTCGTTCACGCCGTACGTGTTGAGCAACGCCAAGAAGATCACGGCACGCGTCTCCTCCGGCGGCGCGGGCGGCACGCTCGAGGTCCGCGCGGGCTCGTCCACCGGCACGCTGCTCGGCAAGGCCACCGTCCCGGTGACCGGCGGCTGGGAGACCTTCCAGGAAGTCAGCGCCGACCTGTCCCGCGCGCCGAGGGGCACGACCACGCTCTATCTGGTCTTCAAGGGCGGCCCGGGCGCGCTGTTCGACGTGGACGACTTCATCTTCACAACAGGTTGAGAGGGGGTGCCATGCGCTCAACTGGTCGCATCATGACGGGTGTTGCGGGCGCCGCCCTGCTCCTGGGGTGTGTCTCCGGACCGGCTGCCTCGCAACCCGACGAAGGCAAACGGGTGCTGGTCTTCTCCAAGACGGCCGGCTTCCGGCACGACTCCATCCCGGCGGGCGTGGAGGCGGTGAAGCAGCTCGGCTCCGGCGGCGGCTTCACGGTCGACGCGACCGAGGACGCGGGCGCGTTCACCGCGCAGAACCTGCGGCGCTACGACGCGGTCGTGTTCCTGTCGACGACGGGTGACGTCCTCGACGAGGCCCAACAGACCGCGTTCGAGGGCTATATCCGGCACGGCGGCGGCTACGTCGGCATCCACGCCGCCGCCGACACCGAGTACGACTGGGCGTTCTACGGCGGCCTCGCCGGCGCCTACTTCCAGTCGCACCCGGCGATCCAGCCGGCGACGGTGGACGTCGAGGACCGCGCCCACCCGGCGACGTCGGGCCTGGAGCGGACCTGGTCCCGAACCGACGAGTGGTACAACTACCGCTCGAACCCGCGGGACCGGGTCCACGTCCTCGCCTCGCTGGACGAGTCGTCGTACACCGGCGGCACCATGAACGGCGATCACCCCATCGCCTGGTGCCAGAACTACCAGGGCGGCCGCGCCTTCTACACCGGCCTCGGCCACACCAAGGAGTCGTATGCCGAACCCGCCTACCGGCAGCACCTGTTGGGTGGCATCCGGTGGGCGATCGGCGACGCACAGGCCGACTGCCGACCGGAGAACGGCTACCGCGCCCTGTTCGGCGGCGGCTCCCTGGACGGCTGGAAGCAGGCAGGTCCGGGCTCCTTCACCCTTGACGACGACGGCACACTGACGTCGTCGGGCGGCATGGGACTGCTGTGGTACGAGGCGTCGGACTTCGCCTCGTACTCGCTCAAGCTGGACTGGAAGATGGCCGGCGCCGACGGGGACGACAACTCCGGCGTGTTCGTGGGCTTCCCGCCCTCGGACGACGCCTGGTCGGCCGTGAACAACGGCTACGAGATCCAGATCGACGCCACGGACGTACCCGAGAAGACGACAGGGTCCGTCTACGGCTTCCGGTCCGCCGACCTGAAGAAGCGCGACCGTGCGCTGAACCCGCCGGGGGAGTGGAACACGTACGAGATCCGCGTGGAGGGCGAACGCCTCCGCGTCTGGCTCAACGGCGTGAAGATCAACGATTTCACCAACACCGATCCGGCCCGGAGCCTCGTCGACGGACACATCGGCATCCAGAACCACGGAGCCGACGACCAGGTGTCCTTCCGCGACATCCGGATCAAGGAACTGCCCGGCAAGGGCAATTGAGCGGCGGCGGGCGGAGGACGCCGGACCTCCGCCCGCCGTCTCCCCCCTCTCGGCCAGGGGCTCATGGCTCATCCGCGACGCGCTCGACAAGGAGGCTGCCCATGTCCGCGTCCGACTCCGCTCCCACCCCCGTCTCCCAACAGCGCATCGGCGTATGGCTGATCGGGGCCCGCGGCTCCGTCGCGACGACCGTCGTCGCGGGCTGCGCCGCCATGACCGCCGGCCTGCACCCACCGACCGGCCTGGTCACCGAGACCGCCGCGTTCGCGGACGCCGGACTGCCACCCCTGACCTCCCTCGTCTTCGGCGGCCACGACACGCTGGACTGCCCCCTGCCCAAGCGCGCCGAGGCCCTGGCAGCAGGCGGCGTCCTGCCACCCGGCCTCCCCACGGCGGTCTCGGCCGAACTGACCGCCGCCGACGGGGAGATCAGACCGGGCGGCCCGGTACCGGGAGACACCCGGACCGAGGAAGAACTGATCACCACCTTCGCCACGGACATCACCGACTTCATACGGCGGTGCGGCCTGACCCGGGCCGTGGTGGTGAACGTGGCCTCCACCGAGCCCCCGGCGACCGGCCGGGCCCTCCCGCCCAGCTCCCTGTACGCGGCGGCGGCTTTGCGCGCGGGCTGCCCCTACGTCAACTTCACCCCGTCCACGGGTCTGCACCACCCGGCGCTGGAGGACGTCGCCCGGTCGAGCGGCCTGCCGTACGCGGGCCGCGACGGCAAGACGGGCCAGACGCTGCTGCGCTCAGTCCTGGGCCCGATGTTCACACAGCGCGCGCTGGCGGTCCGCGCCTGGTCGGGCACCAACCTTCTCGGCGGAGGCGACGGTGCAGCCTTGGCCGACCCGGCCGCCGCGGCCGCGAAGAACGCCGGCAAGGAACGGGTCCTGGCGGACACCCTTGCCACCACCCCCGAGGGCGAGGTCCGCATCGACGACGTTCCCGCCCTCGGCGACTGGAAGACCGCCTGGGACCACATCGCCTTCGACGGGTTCCTCGGCACCCGCATGGTCCTCCAGACCACGTGGCAGGGCTGCGACTCGGCCTTGGCGGCCCCCCTCGTCCTGGACCTGGCCCGCTTGGCGACCCGATCCCACGAGGCGGGCCTGTCCGGCCCACTGGGCGAACTCGGCTTCTACTTCAAGGATCCGATGGGCGAGGGACCTGCTGCCTTGGCGGAGCAGTACGCGGCGTTGATCGGGTTCGCGGAGCGGTTGGGGGGAGGGCGGGGCGGCGGGCCTGCGGGGGAGCGGCTCGGGTGGGGTGCGGGAGCCGGCGGTGCGAGTCGTTCGGAGGGGGCGGGGCGGGGTGACGGTTCCGGTGGGGTGAGCGGCTCCGGTCGGCAGGCGTGGGACAGGGACTCTGGCGGTCCGGGTGGTTCCGGTCGGCCGGGGCGGAGTGAGGGTTCTGGCGGTGCGGGTGGTTCCGGTGGGCTGGGTTGCGGTGATGGTTCGGGTGGGGTGAGTGGTTCCGGTCGGCTGGGGTGGGATGGGGGTTCTGGCGGTCCGGGCGGTCGCGGTCGGCCTGGGTGGGATGGGGATTCTGGCCGTCCGGGTGGTTCCGGTCGGCGTGAGCGGGGCGAGGGTTCCGGTGGTGCCGGCCGTCCGGAGCGGCCGGATCGGGGTGACGGTTCCGGCCGTGCGGGGCGTTCCGGTCGGCTGGGGGAGTTGTGGTGAGCCGGGGCGGCGTGACGGCGCGCCTCGGTGGGGTGCGTGGCGCAACCGTGGCGAACCGGGCTCCGGGCCCGGAGCGCAGCCGCGCAGTCCGCCCGAACCACGGGCTCGCCTGGGCCGAACTGCTGCGCCTCCCGGCCCTGTTCACCGTCCCCGGTGACGCCCTCGCCGGCGCCGCAGCGACCGCCGCCGCCCCGAACCACCGCACTCTGCTCGCGATCGGCTCCTCCCTCTGCCTCTACGAGGCCGGCATGGCCCTCAACGACTGGGCGGACCGCGCGGAGGACGCCGCCGAACGCCCCCACCGCCCCCTCCCCTCCGGCCGTATCCATCCGGCCGCCGCCCTGTCGACGGCCTGCGCCCTCACCGGCGCCGGACTCGCCCTCGCGGCACGCGCCGGCCGCCCCGCCCTCGCGATCGCCGTCCCCCTCGCAACCACCGTCTGGGCATACGACCTCGCCCTGAAGCACACCCCCGCCGGACCGGTGGCCATGGCCGCGGCCCGCGGCCTGGACCTCCTCCTCGGCGCGGCGGCCACGACGGGCCGCCCCCGCGAAGCGCTCTCTTCCGCAGCACTGCTCGGCACGCACACACTCGCCGTGACCACGGTGTCCCGCCGGGAGACAACAGGCGGTTCACCCGTGCCTCCCCTGGCGGCGCTGGCCACCACTGCTCTGCTGACCCGGCTGGTCACCGGCGGGTCACCCCGAACCCAGTCCCGGGCAGGCCGACGGGAAGCAGCCGCCCGAGGCCTGCCGGGCACTCGGGCAGCCCTCACGACCTCCGGCACGGCCCCCGACCGACGGCGGGCGCGCGCCTCGACGGAGAAGGCCGCCGTCGCCCTGCGCCTGGCCCTCGGCGCCGCCTACACAGCCACCGCCGCCCGCCCGTACCTGCACGCCACCCTCAACCCCTCACCCCCACTCACCCAACGCGCCGTCACCGGCGGCATCCGCGCCACGATCCCCCTCCAGGCCGCGCTCACCGCCCGCTCCGGTGCCGACGTCACCGCCCTGCTGATCGCGGCTCTCGCCCCACTCGGCAGGAGATTCGCGAGGAAGGTGAGCGTCACATGAGCCGCCATACCCCACTGCCGGCCAATGCGATGGCCACCGTCCGCGGCGACCGCCACGAGCGCCCGGGACCGGACGACCAGCGCCCAGCACCTCCTTCGCAGAGCGAACCGGCGTCGTCCGCCGGGCAGTTGGCAGCCGCGGCGCTCCGTCGTCGTCCGGTGCCGCCGTGGTGGAGCGGAGGGGTGTCCTCTGCCCTCCAAGGGGACGCCGAGGCCGGGGAGGAGGCCAAGGCCAGCGACCGCCGTCAGGGGCTCCCTTCGCAGAACCCTCTGCTGCCTTCCCCTCGCCTGGGGGCACCCGACCTGGGGGGACCCGCGGAGAACGGTCGCCCCCGCCCCGACATCAGCCCCACCCGAGCTCCGGCCACCCACACCCCCCTCCGCTTCGGTTACGGCACCAACGGCCTCGCCGACCTCCGTCTCGACGACGCCCTCGCCCTCCTCGCCGACCTCGGCTACGACGGCGTCGGACTGACCCTCGACCACATGCACCTCGACCCTCTGGCGCCGGACCTCTCCGCCCGCACCCACCGCCTCGCCCGGCGACTGGACGCGCTCGGCCTGGACGTCACCGTCGAGACCGGCGCCCGCTATGTGCTCGACCCGCGCCGCAAGCACGGCCCCTCTCTGCTGGACCCCGACCCGGACGACCGCGCCCGCCGCGTCGGCCTGCTGATCCGCGCGGTCCAGGTCGCCGCGGACCTGGGCGCCCACGCCGTGCACTGCTTCAGCGGGATCACCCCGGCAGGAACGGACACGGACACGGCGTGGAAGCGCCTGGCCGAGGCACTCGTCCCCGTCCTGGACGCCTCCGCGATCGCCGGCGTCCCCCTCGCCGTCGAGCCCGAACCGGGCCATCTCCTCGCCACCCTCGCCGACTTCCACCGGCTCCGCCGCGCCCTCGACGACCCGGAACACCTCGGCCTGACCCTCGACATCGGCCACTGCCAGTGCCTCGAACCCCTCTCTCCCGCCGACTGCGTACGCGCCGCCGCCCCCTGGCTGCGTCACGTCCAGATCGAGGACATGCGCCGCGGCATCCATGAACACCTCCCTCTCGGAGACGGCGAGATCGACTTCCCGCCCGTCCTCTCCGCCCTGGCCGCATCCGGCTACCAGGGCCTGACCGTCGTCGAACTTCCCCGCCACTCCCACGCGGGCCCCCACTTCGCCGAACTCTCCCTCCCGTTCCTCCACCGCGCGGCCACGACGACCGCCCCAACGCCCCAACCAGCCCAACCTCACGGCGATCCCTCCGCCACCCCCGAAGGGAGCACCACCTCATGACACAGCGCCACACCGCCTGGGACACCCCCACGGCAGGCATCGGGGACACCGGCACCGCTCCTGTCCCTGTGCCAGGCATCGGGGACACCGGCACCGCTCCTGTCCCTGCGCCAGGCATCGGGGACACCGGCACCGCTCCCGTCCCTGCGCCAGGCATCGGGGACACCGGCACCGCTCCCGTCCCTGCGCCAGGCATCGGGGACACCGACACCGCTCCCGTCCCTGCGTCAGGCACCGGACACGCCGGTCCCGCCTCTACCCCTGCGGCAGGCATGGGAGACGCAGGCTCGGTCCCCGCCCCCGTGGCTGGCACTCGGGACCCCGGCTCCGAGCCCGCCCGCGCGGCTGGCACCCGGGACCCCGGCTCCGAGCCCGCCCGCGCGGCTGGCACCCGGGACCCCGGCTCGGCCCCCGCCCGCGCGGCTGCCACCCGGGACCCCGGCTCCGACCCCGCCCGCGCGGCTGGCACCCCCGACCCCGCCCCCACCTCCGCGGCGGGCACCCGAGACACCGGCCCCGCCCTCACCCCACCCGCCGACCTGTACCGCCAACTCTCCGCCCGCCTCGGCGGAGCCGCCCGCGCGTGGTTCGATCAGGCCCTCGACGAGGCGGCCGCCCAGCCCGGCATCCACGGACCCATCTCCGTGTGGGAGTTGCGGCTCGCCGAGGCCGGGCGTCGGTGCGGCCCCGAGCACGCCGACACCGCGCGTGTGCTGATCCTGCACGCCGCCCATGCGGGACCGGACGCCCTCACCCGCGTCTACTCCCAGGGCACCGCCGCCGAACGCCGCGCCGTGCTGCACGCCCTGCCGCACCTCGTCGAGGGGCCCGACGCCCTCCCGCTCGTCGAGGACGCCCTGCGCACCAACGACACCCGGCTCCTCGCCGCCGCAGTCGGCCCCTACGCCGCCCGGCACCTCCCTGCCCATCCCTGGCGCCACGCCGTCCTGAAGTGCCTGTTCACCGGTGTGCCCGTCGACGAGGTCGCCGACCTGGGCCGCCGCGCCCGCGCCGACGCGGAACTCGCCCGCATGCTCGGCGACTACGCCGCCGAACGCACCGCCGCGGGCCGTCCCGTGCCCGAAGACCTGCACCGCGTCCTGACCCTGACCGACCCCACGGCCACCCCACCCGCGCCGGCCGCCGCACACGGCCCGCGCGGCACCGACGGCAAGGAGTCCTGATGCGCATCTTCGACCCCCACATCCACATGACCTCCCGCACCACCGACGACTACTCCGCCATGTACGCCGCGGGCGTCCGCGCCGTCGTCGAACCCTCCTTCTGGCTCGGCCAGCCCCGCACCTCTCCCGCCTCCTTCTTCGACTACTTCGACTCCCTCCTGGGCTGGGAACCCTTCCGCGCCGCCCAGTACGGCATCGCCCACCACTGCACGCTCGCCCTCAACCCCAAGGAGGCGAACGACCCACGCTGCACGCCCGTCCTCGACGAACTGCCCCGGTATCTCGTCAAGGACCAGGTCGTCGCCGTCGGCGAGATCGGCTACGACTCGATGACCCGCGCCGAGGACACCGCCCTCGCCGCCCAGCTCCAACTCGCCGCCGACCACAGCCTGCCCGCGCTCGTCCACACCCCGCACCGCGACAAGCTCGCCGGCCTGCGCCGCACCCTCGACGTCGTACGCGAGTCCGCCCTCGCCCCGGACCGCGTCCTGGTCGACCACCTCAACGAGACCACCGTCAAGGAGGCCAAGGACAGCGGCAGTTGGCTCGGTTTCTCCGTCTATCCCGACACCAAGATGGACGAGGAGCGGATGGTCGCGATCCTGCGCACGTACGGGCCCGAGCAGGTGCTCGTCAACTCCGCCGCCGACTGGGGGAAGAGCGATCCCCTCAAGACCCGCAGGGTCGGCGACCTGATGTTGGCCGAGGGCTTCTCGGAGGACGAAGTCGACCGGGTGCTGTGGCGCAATCCCGTCGCCTTCTACGGACTCAGCGGCCGGCTCGACCTCGACATCGCGGCCACTGACGCCACCCACGAGGGCAACTCGATCCTCCGCGGCGGGGCGTGAGCCATGCGCTTCCGCCACCCCGACGGCTCCACCGTCCACCTCGCCTACTGCACCAACGTCCACCCCGCCGAAACCCTCGACGGCGTCCTCGCCCAGCTCCGCGACCACTGCGAACCCGTCCGCCGCCGCCTCGGCCGCGACCGACTCGGCATCGGACTGTGGCTGGCCAAGGACGCCGCGCACGCCCTCGTCACCGACCCGTCCGCCCTGCGCGGCCTGCGCACCGAACTCGACCGGCGCGGCCTCGAGGTCGTCACCCTCAACGGCTTCCCGTACGAAGGCTTCGGCGCCGAGGAGGTCAAGTACCGCGTCTACAAGCCGGACTGGGCCGACCCCGAACGCCTCGACCACACCACTGCCCTGGCCCGGGTCCTCGCCGGACTCCTTCCCGACGACGTCACCGACGGCACCATCTCGACCCTGCCGCTCGCCTGGCGCACCGCCCATGACGAAGACCGCGCCGAGAAGGCCCGCACCGCCCTGCTCACTCTCGCCGAACGCCTGGACGCCCTCGACGAGTTGACCGGCCGCTCCATCCGCATCGGCCTGGAACCCGAACCCGGCTGTGTCGTCGAGACCACCGGCGACGCGATCGCCCCGCTCACCGCGATCGCCCACCACCGCATCGGCATCTGCGTCGACACCTGCCACCTCGCCACCTCCTTCGAAGACCCGCACACCGCCCTGGACGCGCTCACCGAAGCCCGCGTCCCCGTCGTCAAGTCACAGCTCTCAGCCGCCCTGCACGCCGAACACCCCCATCTCCCCGAGGTCCGCGAAGCCCTCGCCGCCTTCGACGAACCCCGCTTCCTGCACCAGACCCGCACAGCCAGCGCCGCCGGCCTGCGCGGCACCGACGACCTCGGCGAAGCCCTCGCGGTCGATGCCCTGCCCGACGCGGCCCCCTGGCGCGCCCACTTCCACGTCCCGCTGCACGCGGCGCCCGCCGCGCCCCTCACCTCCACTCTCTCCGTCCTGCAGACCGCCCTGACCCGGCTCGTCGGCGGCCCGCACCCCCTCACCCGCCACCTCGAGGTGGAGACCTACACCTGGCAGGCCCTCCCGCCCGACCTGCGCCCCCGAGGCCGCGCCCAGCTCGCCGACGGCATCGCCGCCGAACTCACCCTGGCCCGCGACCTGTTGACCGACCTCGGCCTGAAGGAACTCCCATGAGCGCCCACCGGGCCGATCCAGGCCACCCCACCCCGCTCCTCGTCCTCGACGTCGTCGGCCTCACCCCCCGCCTCCTCGACCACATGCCCCACCTCAAGTCGCTCGCCCAGTCCGGCTCCCGCGCCGCGCTCGGCACCGTCCTGCCCGCCGTCACCTGCGCCGCCCAGTCCACCTTCCTCACCGGCACCCACCCGTCCGAGCACGGCATCGTCGGCAACGGCTGGTACTTCCGGGAGCTCGGCGACGTACTCCTGTGGCGACAGCACAACGGTCTGGTCGCCGGAGACAAACTCTGGGACGCCGCCCGCCGCGCCCACCCCGGCTACACGGTCGCCAATATCTGCTGGTGGTACGCCATGGGCGCCGACACCGACATCACCGTCACCCCCCGTCCGGTCTACTACGCCGACGGCCGCAAGGAACCCGACTGCTACACCCGGCCCCCGGCCCTGCACGACGAACTCACCGAAGAACTCGGCACCTTCCCGCTGTTCCACTTCTGGGGTCCCGGCGCGGACCTGGTCTCCAGCCAGTGGATCATCGACGCCACCCGCCACATCCTGCGCACCCGGCACCCCGACCTGACGCTCTGCTACCTCCCTCACCTCGACTACGACCTGCAGCGCTTCGGCCCCGACGACCCGCGCTCCCTGAAGGCGGCCGCCGACCTGGACGCCGCCATGGCCCCGCTCCTGGACGACGCCCGCGCCGAGGGCCGTACCGTCGTCGCGCTGTCCGAGTACGGCATCACCCGAGCCGACCGGCCCGTCGACATCAACCGGGCGCTGCGCCGCGCCGGCCTGCTCGAAGTGCACACGCAGGACGGCATGGAGTACCTCGACCCGATGGCGTCACGTGCGTTCGCGGTCGCCGACCACCAGATCGCGCATGTCTACGTGCGCCGCCCCGAGGACCTCGACGCCACCCGGGCAGCCCTGGCCGACCTGCCCGGCATCGACCAACTCCTCGACGACGAGGGCAAGAAGACCCACCACCTCGACCACCCGCGCTCCGGCGAGCTGGTCGCCGTCGCGGAGCCGGATGCCTGGTTCACGTACTACTACTGGCTCGACGACGCCCGCGCGCCCGACTTCGCGCAGCTCGTCGAGATCCACCGCAAACCCGGCTACGACCCGGTCGAGTTGTTCATGGATCCGCTCGACCCGTACGTCAAGGTCAAGGCGGCAACGGCGCTTGCCCGCAAGAAGCTGGGCATGCGCTACCGGATGGCGGTCGTGCCCCTCGACCCGTCACCTATTCGAGGCAGCCACGGCCGCCTCCCTGCGAGCGACGACGACGGTCCGCTCCTCATCTGCTCCACCCCCCGCGCTGTCGGCGACCGCCTCGCGGCCACCGATGTGAAGTCACTGCTGCTCCAACTCGCCGGTCTCGCCTGACGGACCGGCCCTCAGCGGCCCGTCCGGTCCCAGTGATCCGACTGGTCCCAAGTGAAGCACTCACCACTGACAACGCCCTCCGAACCCGAGGAGTTCCAGGCATGAGCCGCATCTCCCAGACCGACCCCGAACTCACCCACCGCCTCACCAGACGAGGCATGCTCGGCGTGGCCGCGGGCGCCACCGCCGCCGCACTGCTCGGCGCCGCGGCCACCCCCGCCACCGCCGCCACGGACACCGCGTCCGGAGCCGCGGGCCGCGGCCGACCCGTCCTGCCCCCCGGCCGCCTCGGCATCCAGCTCTACAGCCTCCGCGACAAGGTCTCCACGCTCGGCTTCGCTCCCGTCTTCGCCGAGTTGGAGAACTACGGCTACGACGAGGTCGAGTTCGCCGGCTACACCCAGGGCTCCGCGGGCCCCATCACCCTCGCCCAGCTGAAGCGGCTGGCGAGGAACCACGGCCTGACCCCGATCGGCAGCCACGTGGGCTACTACTCCAGCGACCCGAACGCGTACACCTTCGCCCAGAACCTCACCAAGGTCCTCGACGAGGCCCAGGCCCTCGGCCTCAAGCACATCGGCACCGCCTCCGGGCCGAACCGCTACGGAAACACGGTCGACGCCTGGAAGCGCGCCGCCGAGGAGTTCAACACCTACGGCGCGGCGGCGAAGGCGCGCGGCATGAAGTTCTACCAGCACAACCACTCCGACGAGTTCTCCTTCGCCACCGACAATCCCAAGGTCCGCCTCTACGACGTGCTGCTCGCCGAGACCGACCCCGACCTGGTGTTCCTGGAGATGGACATCTTCTGGGCCTACGCCGGCCAGTTCCGCTTCTCGAAGCGGCCCGACGGCAGCGCCGCCCCCTTCGAACCCCTCGACTACGTCCTCAAGCAGCCCCACCGCTACCCGCTCTTCCACGTCAAGGACGGCGTGAGCGACCCCTCCAACCAGTTCGGCTACCGCATGGTCGACGTCGGTGACGGCGACATCGACTACCAGCGCTTCATCTCCGCCGTGACCCGGCTGCGCGGGGAGCGCCTCGCCCACCACTGGCAGGCCGAACACGACCAGCCGACCGAGTCGTTCACGTTCGCCCGCCGCTCCAGCGAGTACCTGCACTCACTGCGCGAGAAGTGCTGACGACCCCATAAGGGCCCCGCACGTGAGGAGGGCCTCCCCGCACCCGGGAAGGCCCTCCTCACGCGCGCCTGCCGTCACCCCGCGGGCTGAGGCTCCGGCGTCAACGCGGTCGTACCGCTCCGCCCCGGCTGCCGCAGCAACAGGGCGATCGCCGCCGCGACCATGGAGACGCCGCCGGCCAGGGCGTACGCCCCGTTGTAGCCCCAAGCCGCGACCACCATGGAGCCGAGGCCGCCGCCGAACAGACCGCTGACCAGCTTGCCGCTGTAGACCAGGCCGTAGTTGGTGGCGTTGTAGTTCTCCCCGAAGTAGTCCGGGGTCAGCGCCGCGAACATCGGGTAGAAGGCGCCGCCGCCGAAGCCGGAGAGGAAGGCGAAGAACAGGAACAGCCACTCACTCTTCATCTCGCCCGCCAGGATCACCCCGAACTGCGCGAGCCCCAGCACGACGATGACGAACACCAGGGTCGACTTGCGGCCCCACTTGTCGGACAGCCAGCCCACGACACCGCGCCCGATGCCGTTGATGACCGCCATGACGCCCATCGAGGAAGCCGCCACCAGGGGACCGAATCCGACGTCCTTGGCGTAGTCGACCTGGAAGGAGATCCCGAAGATCGACACACCGGCGGTCATCACGATGGAGATCCACATCAGAGGCAGCATGCCGGTCCTGATGGCCTCCTTGGGCGTGTACTGCTTCACCGCCGGAGGGTTCTTGGCGAGGCTCTGCGCGTTCTTCTGGTTGCCGGAGAACGTCAGCGGGTCGATGTCCGCGGGCCACCAGTTCTTCGGCGGGTCCTTGAAGAAGAACGCGCACCCGAAGACCACGATCATGATGTAACAGCCGATCAGGTCCAGTACGCGGTGGTAGTTCCCGGTGTCGAAGGCGTAGTTGAAGATGAAGATGAACGGCAGCGACCCGTACGCGAAGCCGCCGTTGACAAAGCCGGTACGGGCGCCGCGGCGCTCGGGGAACCACTTGCCGACCATGTTGATGCAGGTCGCGTAGACCAGGCCGGCGCCGATGCCGCCGATGACGCCGAAGCCCAGGATCGCCAGCAGGACGTTGCTCAGGTGCGAGAGGGCGAAGAACCCGACCAGGCACATGAACGAGCCGACGTACATGGCCTTGCGGGCCGTCAGGATGCCCTTCTCGCGCATCCAGCCCGCCGGGAAGGCGATGCCTGCCTGGAAGAAGACCCAGATGCTGAGGATCCAGAAGGTGTTGGACTGCGTCCAGCCGTGCGCGTGGGACAGGGTGTCCTCCGCGGAGCCGTACGCGTACTCGAAGACGCTGATGGCCATCATGGCGATCCACGGGAGGTACACCATGAGCTTGCGGGAGTGGCCGAGGATGTCGTGGTCGGTCTCGCCGATGCGGTAGACGCGGCCCCGGGAGTCGGTCACTTCGCGGTAGGGACGGCGTGCGGCTGCCGGATCGGCCGAGAGCGGATCTGCTGTCATGCTTATGCCATCTCCTCGCCGAGCGGTTGCGGGTTGGGGACGATGCGCCGGGCCTTCGGCCTGCCCGGGGACTTCAGGAAGAGCGCCAGCACCGCGGAGGCCAGGCCGATGGAGCCCGCCAGCACGAACGCGCCGTGGTAGTCCCAGGCGCCGACGACGACCGCGCCCAGGCCGGAGCCGACGAGCCCGGAGATCAGCTTCGAGCTGTAGACCATGCCGTAGTTGGTGGCGTTGTTGTTCTCGCCGAAGTAGTCCGCCGTCATGGCTGCGAACAGCGGGAAGATCGCCCCGCCGCCGAACCCGGAGACCATGGAGCAGAACAGGAAGAACGGCATGCTGCCCATCTGGCCGGAGATCAGCACGCCGAACTGTGCCGTACCGAGCACGATGCAGACGATGATCAGGGTGTTACGGCGCCCGGAGCGGTCGGAGATCCAGCCGATGACACCGCGCCCGGTGCCGTTGACGATGGCCTTCAGGGACATCGCGGTGGCCACGATCCCGCCCGCGAACCCCATGTCCTTGCCGAACGGCACCTGGAAGGCGATGCCGAAGATGTTGATGCCGGCCGTGCACAGCAGACAGAACCACATCATCCACAGGACGGGCGTACGGGCGGCCTCCTTCGGGGTGTACTGCTTGACCGCCGGCGGGTTCTTCTCCAGCGCCCGGCGGATCTTCGGGTCGTCGGTGAGCTTCAGCGGATCGACGTGCGTGGGCCACCAGTTCTTCGGCGGGTCCTTGAAGAACCAGCCCGCCGTGGCCACCACCAGGCACAGCCCGATGCCCACGCAGGCGAGTACGGTCCGGTAGTTGCTCAGGTCCATGTACGAGGTGAACAGGAAGACGAAGGGCACGGACCCGTAGGCGAAGCCGCCGTTGACGAAGCCCGTCTTGCCGCCCTTGCGCTCCGGATACCACTTGCCGACCATGTTCACGCAGGTCGCGTAGACGAGACCGGCGCCGATGCCGCTGAACATGCCGAAGCCGATGTAGGCGACGGTCACGTGCGGCGCGTACGCCAGCGACAGATAGCCGAGCATCGTGCCGACGGCGCCGATCATCATCGCCGTACGGGCGGGCAGTTTGCCGCTCTCCCGCAGCTGTCCGGCGGGGAAGGCCACGGCCGCCTGGAAGAAGATCCAGACGCCCATCAGCCAGAAGATGTGTCCGCTGCTCCACAGATGCGCCTCGTGGAGCGTGTCCTCCGCCGACGTGAACGCGTACTCGGCGGAGCTGATGCCCATCATGCCCACCCAGGGCAGGATGACCATCCACTTGCGTGTGCGGCCCATGATGTCGACGTCTGACTCGCCGATCCGGTACACGCGGCCGTTGCGGTCCGTCACCTCCCTGTAGGGGACGGACGCCGAATAGTCGGTGGTTGTCATCGTTCAGTGCCCCTTGCGTCGAAAGTTCTGGCCAGCGCCCCCTGTCCAATGCCTTTCGTGTGCGCACGGGTCCCGGGGCCGGCCGACCGCACTGTCGGCCGACCCCGCGTCCACTCACGTCATGAACCGCCCCCCAACAGTCCCGCCGCCCGCGCCCAGCGGGCTGCGTCACGCCCGGGGGACAACCCCCGGACCCCCGGCCGGCTCAGCTCGCGCGCCGGCGTCACAGGAGCCCCGCCGCCCGCGCCCAGCGGGCTGCGTCACGCCCGGGGGACAACCCCCGGACCCCCGGCCGGCTCAGCTCGCGCGCCGGCGTCACAGGAGCCCCGC
>NZ_JBEYVO010000026.1:0-109148 GCF_040644055.1 Streptomyces sp. NPDC047043 | reverse complement strand
GCCGCCCGCGCCCAGCGGTACTTCGCGCCGAGCACGGCCACCGGCTTCTCGGTCGTGTACGGGTACGCCACGACCCCGCGCTCGTAGAGGTACTGGCAGGCCTCCTCGACCTCGACGTCACCCGCGAGCGAGGCCACCACGGGCTTCTCGATGCCGCGTTCACGGAATTCGGCCACCACGCGCGCGGTGAGCTCCGCGAAGACCATCGGGGGAGTGACGATGGTGTGCCAGTAGCCGAGGACGAGCGCGTGGATGCGCGGGTCCTCGAGACCGAGGCGGATCGTCGCCTCGTAGGTCGACGGCGGTTCGCCTCCGGTGATGTCGACCGGGTTGCCCGCGGCCCCGAAGGGCGGGATGAACTTCCGGAAGGCCTCGTCCAGGTCCGGCGGGATCTCCATCAGGGACAGCCCGTTGTCGGTCACCGCGTCGGACAGCAGTACGCCGCTGCCGCCCGCCCCGGTGATGATCACGACGTTGTCGCCCTGAGGGGCGGGAAGCACCGGCAACGCGCGCGCGTACTCGAGCATTTCGTTCAGCCCGGGCGCCCGGATGACACCGGCCTGCCGGAGGATGTCGTCGTACACGGCGTCGTCGCCCGCGAGCGCCCCGGTGTGCGAGCCGGCGGCCTTCGCGCCCGCCGCCGTACGACCGGCCTTCAGCACCACAACAGGCTTCTTCGGTACGGTCGCCCGCGCCGCCTCCACGAAGGCGCGCCCGTCCTTGAGGTCCTCCAGGTGCATCGCGATGCACTCGGTGTGCGGGTCCTCGCCGAACCAGGTCAGCAGGTCGTCCTCGTCCAGGTCCGACTTGTTGCCGAGGCCGACGATCGCCGACACGCCCGTCTTGGTCGTCCGCGCGAAGCCCAGGATGGCCATCCCGATGCCGCCGGACTGCGAGGTCAGCGCCACCCCGCCCTTGACGTCGTACGGCGTGCAGAACGTGGCGCACAGGTCCTGCCACGTCGAGTAGTAGCCGTAGATGTTCGGTCCGAGGAGGCGGATGCCGTGCCACTCGGCGATCGCGACGATCTCCGCCTGGAGTTCGTGCTCGCCGGTCTCCGCGAAACCGGAGGGGATCAGCACGGCGTTGGGGATGTTCTTGCGTCCCACCTCCTCCAGGGCCGAGGCCACGAACTTGGCGGGGATCGCAAAGACCGCCACATCCACCTCACCGGGAACGTCGGTGACACTCTTGTACGCCTTGCGGCCCAGAATGTCATCGGCCTTGGGGTTCACCGGATGGATCTCTCCGGCGAAGCCGCCGTCGATGAGGTTGCGCATGACCGAATTGCCGATCTTGCCCGGCTCGTTGGAGGCGCCGATCACGGCGACGGAGGAGGGCTGCATCAGACGGCGCATCGAGGTGAGGATCTCCTCGCGCGTGTACGTGCGGCGCCGCGGCTGCTGCTTCTCCGCGAGGATCACGCGGATGTCGGCGGCGACCGCACCCTCCGGGGTCGCGATCACCGGGTTGAGGTCGACCTCCGCGATCTCCGGGAAGTCCGCCACGAGTTGGGACACCCGCCGGATCTGCTCGGCGATCGCCCACCGGTCCACGGCTGCGGCACCGCGCACCCCGTGCAGGATCTCCGCCGACCGGATCGAGTCCAGCATGGACAGCGCCTCGTCGGCGCTCACGGGCGCCAGCCGGAACGTGACGTCCTTGAGGACCTCGACGAGAACCCCGCCGAGCCCGAAGGCGACCACCTTCCCGAAGGTCGGGTCGGTCACCGCGCCGACGATGACCTCCTGCCCCTTCGGGAGCAGCTCCTGGACCTGCACGCCCTCGATACGCGCGGACGCGTCGTACGCGCGCGCGTTCTCGATGATTTTGTGGAACGCCGCGCGTACGTCCGTGGCACCCTCGACGCCGACGATCACCCCACCGGCGTCGGTCTTGTGCAGGATGTCCGGCGAGACGATCTTCATCACCACGGGCCCGCCGAAGCGCGCCGCGTACGAGACGGCCTCGTCGACGTCGGTCGCCAACTCCTCACCCGGTACGGCGATCCCGTACGCGTCGGCGATCACCTTGCCCTCGGGCGCGGTCAGCGCGGTCCGCCCCTCGGCCCGCACAGCGTCGAGGAGCGACCGCACCCTCAGCACCCGGTCTTCGGCCATCACGTCAGATCACTCCGTTCGACTTGAGCAGGCGCAGCTCCTCGTCGCCGAGGCCGAGCTCGCCGATGTAGACCTCTTCGTTGTGCTCGCCGAGCAGCGGTGAACTGGTCACCTCGACGGGGGAGTCGGAGAGCTTCAGCGGGCTGCCGACCGTCGTGAACTCGCCGCGCTCGGGGTGCGGGACGGTGACGACCATCTCGTTGGCGACCAGCGAGTCGTCCTCGATGATCTCCTTGGTGGACAGGATCGGCCCGCACGGGATGTTGTGGGCGTTCAGCCGCTCCAGGACCTCCCACTTGGGCAGTGTCGAGGACCACTCCTCGATCAGCTGGAACATCTTGTTGAGCTTGGGCAGCCGTGCCTGCGGCGTCGCCCACTCGGGGTCTTCGGCCAGCTCCGGCCGGCCGATGAGCTCGCTGAGCGGCTTCCAGCCGACGGGCTGCACGATGACGTACACGTAGTCGTTCGGGCCGCCCGGCGCGCACTTGACCGCCCAGCCGGGCTGACCGCCGCCGGACGCGTTTCCGGACCTGGGAACTTCGGTGCCGAAGTCCTCGTTCGGATATTCAGCGAGCGGGCCGTGGGCCAGTCGCTGCTGATCGCGCAGCTTCACCCGGCAGAGGTTGAGCACAGCGTGCTGCATGGCCACGTTCACCCGCTGACCGCGCCCGGTGTGCTCGCGCTGGAACAGCGCCGCGAGTATCCCCGCCACGGCGTGGACGCCCGTGCCCGAGTCCCCGATCTGGGCTCCCGTCGCCAGCGGCGGCCCGTCCTCGAAACCGGTGGTCGACATCGACCCGCCCATGGCCTGCGCGACGACCTCGTACGCCTTGAAGTTGGTGTACGGGCCCTCGCCGAACCCCTTGATGGAGGCATAGACGATCCGCGGATTGATCTCCTGGATGCGGTCCCAGGTGAAGCCCATGCGGTCGACCGCGCCCGGGCCGAAGTTCTCGACCATGACGTCGGAGCGCCGGATCAGCTCGGTGAGGATCTCCTTGCCGCGCTCGGTCTTGGTGTTCAGGGTGATGCTCCGCTTGTTGCAGTTGAGCATCGTGAAGTAGAGGGAGTCGACGTCCGGGAGGTCACGCAACTGCCCCCGGGTGATGTCGCCGGTCGGCGCCTCCAGCTTGACGACGTCCGCGCCGAGCCAGGCCAGCAGCTGGGTCGCGGAGGGCCCGGACTGGACGTGGGTCATGTCGAGGACGCGGATGCCCGCGAGCGCCTTGGCCGGCTGCGAGGTCGAGATGGTCTCGGTGGTCACCAGGTCACCTCACTTGTACATGGTCTGGTTCATGGTTCCGGGGGCGTACGCGTCCGGGTCTACCCAGACGTTGATGAGCGACGGCTTGCCCGACTCACGGGCGCGGCGCAGGGCGGGGCCGATGTCGGCGGGGTCGCGGACCTCCTCGCCGTAACCGCCCAGCATCTGCGCGAACTTGTCGTAGTGGACGTCGCCGAGGGTGTTGCCGATCCGCTCGCGCTCCAGGCCGTACTTCTGGGCCTGGCCGTAACGGATCTGGTTCATGGAGGAGTTGTTGCCGACGATGCCGACGAAGGGGAGGTCGTAGCGGACAAGGGTCTCGAAGTCCCAGCCGGTGAGGGAGAAGGCGCCGTCGCCGAAGAGGGCCACCACTTCCTTGTCTGGCCGCGCCTGCTTGGCCGCGAGCACGAACGGGACGCCGACGCCGAGGGTGCCGAGCGGGCCCGGGTCCATCCAGTGCCCGGGCGACTTGGGCTGGACGACCTGCCCGGAGAAGGTGACGATGTCGCCGCCGTCGCCGATGTAGATCGAGTCCTCGGTCAGGAAGTCGTTGATCTCGCTGACCAGGCGGTACGGGTGGATCGGTGAGGCGTCCGACTTCAGGCTCGGCAGCCGCTTCTCGATGGCGGTCTGCTCGGCCGCACGCAGCTCGTCGAGCCACTCCTTGCGCTTCGCCGCGCCGCCGTTGATGCGCCCGGAGGCCGCCTCGGTGACCGACTTCAACACCAAGCCCGCGTCACCGACGATCCCGAGGTCGATGTCGCGGTTCTTGCCCACCGTCCGGTAGTCGAGGTCGATCTGCACGACGGTCGCGTCCGGGGACAGCCGCTTGCCGTAGCCCATGCGGAAGTCGAAGGGCGTGCCGACGATGACGATGACGTCGGCGTTGGAGAAGGCGTACCGGCGCGACAGCTGGAAGTGGTGCGGATCGCCGGGCGGGAGGGTGCCGCGGCCGGCGCCGTTCATGTACGCCGGGATGTTGAGGGTCCGTACGAGCTCGATGGCCGCCTCGGTGCCACGGGTCGTCCACACCTGGCTGCCGAGCAGGATGGCCGGCTTCTCGGCGTGCACCAGCAGGTCGGCGAGCTTCTCGACGGCCTCGGGGTCGCCGGCGGAGCGGGTCGAGGCGCGGTAGGCGCCCTGCTTCGGCACGCGTGCCTTGCCGACCGGGACCTTGGCGTCGAGGACGTCGCGCGGGATCTCCAGGAAGGAGGGCCCGGGCGCGCCGTGGTAGCACTCGCGGAACGCCATGGACACCATGTCCGCCGCGCGGGCCGTGTCCGGCACGGCCGCCGCGAACTTGGTGATCGGCGTCATCATGTCGACGTGCGGCAGGTCCTGCAGGGACCCCATCTTGTGCTGGGTGAGGGCCCCCTGGCCGCCGATGAGCAGCATCGGGGACTCCGCGCGGAAGGCGTTGGCGACACCGGTGACGGCGTCGGTCGTGCCCGGACCTGCGGTGACGACCGCGCAGCCGGGCTTGCCGGTGAGGCGGGCGTAACCGTCGGCGGCGTGGGCGGCGACCTGTTCGTGGCGTACGTCGACGACCTCGATGCCCTCGTCGACGCAGCCGTCGTAGATGTCGATGATGTGGCCGCCGCACAACGTGTAGATGCGGTCGACCCCTTCGGCCTTCAGAGCCTTGGCGACGAGGTGACCGCCGGAAATCACGTCCTGGGTGTCGTCGGGCATGGCGAAGTCCTGTCCCTTCGTAGGGGGTTGGAACGCTCTCGCGGTACATTGCATACAGTCGACGAATACTGTATGAAGCTTGTTATCCCGCATCCGGTGGGTGGTGTCCAGGGGGCGTGCGGCACTTTTCAGTCATCGGAGTTCGGCCTCGCGATGACTTCGCAGACAGGAGCCGAGATGGACCTGTACGAACACCAGGCAAGGGAACTCTTCGAGGAACACGGCATCTTGGTGCCGAGGGCCGAGGTCACCGACTCGCCCAAGGAGGCCCGCGAGATCGCCCGCAGGCTCGGCGGCCGCGTCGTCGTCAAGGCGCAGGTGAAGACCGGCGGGCGCGGCAAGGCGGGCGGCGTGAAACTCGCCGCGGACCCGGCCGCCGCGGAGCTCACCGCACGCCAGATCCTCGGCATGGACATCAAGGGCCACACGGTCGGCAAGGTGATGCTGGCCCAACCCGTGGACATCGAGACCGAGTTCTACGTCTCCTATGTACTGGACCGCGCGGCGGGCACCTTCCTCGCGATCGCCTCCGCCGAGGGCGGCATGGAGATCGAGGAGGTCGCCGCCACCCGCCCCGAGGCCGTGGCCCGCATCCACATCGACCCGGCCGAGGGCGTCACCTCGGCGAAGGCGGGCGAGATCGCCGAAGCAGCAGGGCTTCCGCCGCAGACCGTCGACGTCCTGGTACGGCTGTGGGAGGTGCTCGTCCGCGAGGACGCACTGCTCGTCGAGGTGAACCCGCTCGTACGCACCAAGCAGGGGCAGATCCTCGCGCTCGACGGCAAGGTCACGCTCGACGACAACGCACGCTTCCGGCAGGCCCGTTGGGGAGCGGAGGGCATCGAGCACGACGACGCGCTGGAGGCGGCGGCCGCGGCCAAGGGCCTCAACTACGTGAAGCTGGACGGCGAGGTCGGCATCATCGGCAACGGCGCGGGGCTCGTCATGTCGACGCTCGACGTGGTCGCCGGCTGCGGTGCACGTCCTGCCGACTTCCTCGACATCGGCGGCGGAGCCTCGGCCCAGATCATGGCCGACGGGCTGTCCGTCATCCTCTCCGACCCGGCGGTGAAGTCGGTGTTCGTCAACGTTTTCGGCGGGATCACCGCCTGTGATGCGGTCGCCGACGGCATCGTGCAGGCGCTGGATTCCGTGCAGTTGACGAAGCCGCTGGTCGTCCGCCTCGACGGCAACAACGCCGCCCGCGGCCGAGCCGTCCTCGACGGCCGCGCCCACCCCCTGGTCCAGCAGGCCACCACCATGGACGGCGCCGCCCGCCGTGCCGCCCAACTCGCCACCGCCGGCTGAAGGAGCCCCACATGGCCATCTACCTCACCAAGGAGAGCAAGGTCCTCGTCCAGGGCATGACCGGCGGCGAGGGCATGAAGCACACCCGGCGCATGCTCGCAGCCGGCACGAACGTCGTCGGCGGCGTCAACCCGCGCAAGGCCGGCCGCACCGTCGACTTCGACGACCGCGCCGTGCCCGTCTTCGGTTCCGTCGCCGAGGGCATCCACGCGACCGGCGCCGACGTCACCGTCGTGTTCGTCCCGCCCGCCTTCGCAAAAGCAGCCGTCATCGAGGCCGCCGACGCCGGCATCGGCCTCGCGGTCGTCATCACCGAGGGCATCCCGGTCCACGACTCCGTCGCCTTCCACGCGTACGCGAAGGAGAAGGGCACCCGGATCGTCGGCCCCAACTGCCCGGGCCTGATCACCCCCGGCCAGTCCAACGCGGGCATCATCCCGTCCGACATCACCAAGCCCGGCCGCATCGGCCTGGTGTCCAAGTCGGGCACGCTCACCTACCAACTCATGTACGAGCTCCGCGACATCGGCTTCTCGACCTGTGTGGGCATCGGCGGCGACCCCGTCGTCGGCACCACGCACATCGACTGCCTCGCCGCCTTCCAGGACGACCCCGACACCGAACTGATCGTCCTCATCGGGGAGATCGGCGGTGACGCGGAGGAGCGCGCGGCTGCGTACATCCGCGAGCACGTCACCAAGCCCGTCGTCGGCTACATCGCCGGTTTTACCGCACCCGAGGGCAAGACGATGGGGCACGCGGGCGCGATCGTGTCCGGCTCCTCCGGCACCGCGCAGGCGAAGAAGGAGGCCCTGGAGGCGGTCGGGGTGAGTGTGGGAAGCACACCGACCGAGACGGCGAAACTTGTGCTCGCCCGTCTCGAAGCCGCGCCCGCCGTCACTCATAGTTGACGTGAGCCATGCAATCCCCGCCCCCGACTGTGCACCGAGAGCGGAGCAACTCGATGGCAACCACCCTCACCTCGGAGAACACCCCTACCCTCACCCTCAAATCAGGCACGTCCTGGGCTGACGCCTGGCAGCGGTGCCTCGCCGTCGCCCCGGAGGCCTTCCGGGACGACCGCGTCCTCAACCTCTGGAACTCCGCCTGGCAGGCCGACGGCCGGGCCCTGCCCGCCACCAGCCCCGTCGACGGCAGTCCCATCGCCGGCCCGCCCCGCCTGGACCGCGCCACCGCGCACCAGGCCGTCCGCGCCTCGCTCGACCAGCACCGCGCCTGGCGGTACGTCCCGCTCGAGGAGCGCCGCGCCCGCGTCGCCGCCACCCTCGACGCCCTCACCGAACACCGCGAACTCCTCGCCCTGTTGCTCGTGTGGGAGATCGGCAAGCCCTGGCGGCTCGCGCAGGCCGACGTCGACCGGGCCATCGACGGCGTGCGCTGGTACGTCGACGGCATCGACCCGATGCTCGCCGGCCGGGTCCCGCTGGACGGCCCGGTGTCCAACATCGCGAGCTGGAACTATCCGATGAGCGTGCTCGTTCACGCGATGCTGGTCCAGGCACTGGCAGGCAACGCGGTGATCGCCAAGACCCCGACCGACGGCGGCCTCGCATGTCTGACCCTGGCCTGTGCGCTCGCCGCCCGCGAGGGGATTCCCGCCACCCTCGTCAGCGGCAGCGGAGGCGAGCTGTCGGAGGCGCTGGTGCGGGCGCCCGAGATCGGCTGCGTCTCCTTCGTCGGCGGCCGCGACACCGGCGCCGCGGTGGCCACGGCCGTCGCCGACCTCGGCAAGCGCCATGTACTCGAACAGGAGGGACTCAACACCTGGGGCATCTGGAACCACTCGGACTGGGACGCGCTCACGGCGGTGATCCCCAAGCTCTTCGACTACGGCAAGCAGCGCTGCACGGCGTACCCGCGCTTCGTCGTCCAACGGCAGCTGTTCGACGAATTCCTGGCGGCGTACCTCCCGGCGGTGCGCACGCTCAGGGTCGGCCACCCGCTCGCCGTCGAGCACCCCGACGACCCCTTCCCGCAGCTCGACTTCGGGCCGGTCATCAACGCGGCCAAGGCCAAGGAGCTGCGCGACCAGGTCGCCGAGGCCATCGACCGCGGCGCCGTACCGCTGCACCGCAGCAGCGAGAGCGACGCCCGCTTCCTGCCCGGCCAGGACACCTCGGCCTATGTCCAACCGGTCACGCTCCTCAACCCGCCCCCGTCCTCCCCGCTGCACCACGCGGAGCCGTTCGGCCCGGTCGACACCATCGTCCTGGTCGACACCGAGGCGGAGCTGCTGGCCGCGATGAACGCCTCCAACGGCGCGCTGGTGGCCACCCTGTCCACGGACGACCGGGCCACCTTCGACCGGCTGGCCCCGCAGATCCGCGCGTTCAAGGTCGGGCACGGCAAGCCGCGCTCCCGCGGCGACCGCGACGAACTGTTCGGCGGCTTCGGGGCGTCCTGGCGCGGCGCGTTCGTCGGCGGCGAGCTGCTCGTGCACGCCGTGACGCAGGGTCCGGCGGCGGAGCGGTTGCCCGGGAACTTCCCGGACTATCACCTCATGCCGTGACCGGACGGCCGGGTGGCGTCCCCTGTGCCCACGTCCCTCGTGGCTACGTCCCGCGGGCGCCACCCGGCGATCACCTCGTCCACCAACCACCGCACCACCCCCTGCGGATAGGGGCGCGGCAGACTCAGTACGACATGGTTCACCCCGGCGTCGACCAGCGCGGCCACCGTCGCCCGCGTCGCCGCCGGGTCGTCGTAGGACACCAGGACCTGCACGGAACGCGTGATCTCGGCCGGGTCGCGCCCGAGTTCGGCGCAGTGCGCGTCCAGCACCCGGGCGCGCTCGGCGACGAACTCCACGCTGTTGTGCGGGGGACCGGGGACGTTCCAGATGTCGGCGTGCCCGGCGACCAGTCGCAGCAGCCGCGACCCCCAGCCGCCGATCAGCAGCGGGGGCCCGGGGCGCTGCACGGGCTTGGGCTCGTTCCGGGTGCCCGTGAGCCGGTAGTAGTGGCCCTCGAAGTCGAAGACCTCCTCCGTCCACATCCGCTTCAGGATCTCGACGGTCTCCGCCAGCCGCGCCACACCCTCGGCCGGCGGGACGAGCGTCAGCCCGTACGCCTCGTACTCCGCGATCGCCGGATTCGCGCCGGGGATCCCGCCCGCGCCCGGCGGCTGATGCGTCCCCCCGACTCCGAGCCCCATCACCAGCCGCCCGCCCGAGACCACGTCCACCGTGGTGGCCATCTTGCCCAGCAGCGCGGGGGGACGGATCCGGTTGCTGGTCACGAGCAGACCGAGCCGCATCCGCTCGGTCTGCGCGGCGAGCGCGGAGAGCAGGGTCCAGCCCTCGTGTATCTGCCCGTCCTTGGGGCCCGCGACCGGCAGCAGGTGATCCCACAGCCAGGCGTCGTCGATCTCCGGCACGGCGTCTGCCTCCCGCCATACGCGGCGGATGTCCTCGTAAGGCACATGCATGGGGGTGGTCTTGATGCCGAAGCGCACAGTCGTCATGTTCGTCATACTGAATCATCAGCGATACTGACGATCAGTCCGCATTACAGTCGGGGCATGGTGACAGACGACGAGAGACCCACCCCCCTCGAATCCCGGCTCGGCTACCTCCTCAAGCACGCGCAGGCCAGGCTGGCCCGCGCGTCCGCCGAGGCGCTGGCGCCGTACGGTGTGGACGGTCATGAGCTGGCCGTGCTGGCGGTGCTCTTCGGCGGCGAGTCGTTGTCGCAGGTCGAGGCGGCCGGGCGGCTCGGGGTCGATCGCACCACGATGGTGTCGCTCGTCGACGGTCTGGAGGACCAGGGCCTGGTCGAGCGCCGGCGCAGCCCGCAGGACCGGCGCAAGAACATCGTCGAACTGACGCCCGCCGGGAAGGAGTGCCTGCGGCAGGGCGAGAAGGCGCGGCGGGCCGCCGAGCGCCGTTTCCTCGCCCGGCTGGACGAGGAAACGGCGGCCACATTCGTGCGCGCCCTTCAGATGCTGTTGACGGACGAGCGGGTCACGGAGTGACCGTGTAGGTCTGCACGTCGAAGGTCCGCCCGAGCGAGTCGGTCGGTGCGACCGTGACGGACGTTCCGTCGACGGTCACCTTCAGGAAGTGATAGACCTGCGCGTCGTCCGTCGGCACGGCGGCGGCACCGCAGGCCGAGCCGCGGTCACGGCTGTAGGACCAGCCGATGCCGTACGCGTCGGTGGCCGAGCAACCGTCCTCGCCGACGGAGTGGACGGTCGCACCCCCGCCCCCGGTGACGTACGAGGCGATGCGGCCGGGTCCCGCGCTATTGCGCTGGTAGAGGTGCGAATGACCGTTGAACACGAGGTCCACGCCACCGTTCACCAGAGTCTGCTCGACGTTCGCGAGGAAGGTGTCACTCGGCTCGCTCGCGCTGTCGGAGCGCAGCGGGAAGTGGAAGAAGGCGAACTTGGGCACGCCGGAATGCGATGCGAGGTCGGCCTTCAGCCACTCGTACTCGGCGGATCCGTCCTGCCAGTGGGCGTGTGCGTCCTGCTCGTAGATCGCGCAGTGGGAGCCGCACGAACCACCCGTGGCGTCACCGGTGTTGGAGTTTCCCCACGCCGTGTCGAGCAGGTAGAAGCGGACGCCGCCGGTGGTGAAGGCGTAGTAACTCGTCGGGTAGGTGATGGCGTTCGAGCCCAGATACGCCGGATAGTCGACCGGCCCCCACACTCCGGCGGACGCCGCCGCCAGCGCCGACTGCCTCCATACCTGCAGATAGGTGTTCGTCATGCTGTGGTTGCCGACGGTGCCGATGAGCGGGATGCTCATGCCCGGCTGCGTCCAGTACGACGGCCCGAACCACGAACTCACGTCCGCGCCGTTCTGGTTGAGGTCGCCGTACTGGGTCTGCGAGGTCCCAGGATGTGTGTTGTCGCCCGTCTGCAGGACGAACCGCGCACCGCTCGTCGCGATCCGGCTCATCACGTTGGCCTGGTTGACGTTCACCGTGCCGTCGTTGACCCCGGCGTTCGTGGTCTCGCCGGTGTCGCCGAGGACGGCGAAGGTGAACGGCGCCGTGGAGCCGGCGGATTCGGGCGTGGTGAAGCTCGGCGTCGGCAGTGTGCCGAGCAGGTCGGTGCCTGATGCCGTGTAGACGCGGTAGCAGTAGGCCGTGCTCGCGCTCAGCCCTGTCAAGGTCACCGAGTTGGCGTACTCGCGGGTCGAGCCAACAGTGATCGGACTGCCCAGCGTCGCCGAAGTCGCGGTGTTCGCCGAGCAGTTGCCGACGGGGCCGTAGCGGACCGAGCCGCGGCTCTGAGTCGTGGTCGCCCAGCTCACCTGGACGGAGGCCGTCGTGGCGTCCGAGAGATAGGGGGCGCGTGTCAACTGGGCGTCCGCACCCGGCAGATCGGCGTGCGCCGTCGGCGCGAACGACAGCGCCGTGCCCGCCCCCAGGACGAGGGCGAACACGGCGCTGCGGGCGTTGCGGAAAGTGAGTCTGCCGTGCTGCGAGGAGAGTCTGCCGTGCGGGGAGGACAGTCTCGAGGTCATGTTCTTCCTTCCTTTCTCATCCTGATCCCGCGCAGCTTGGCCAGGGCCGTGACGGCGCCCACCAGCAGCACTGCACTGCCGGTGATCCGCAGCAGGCCCGGCCAGTAGCCGAGCGGGTCATGACGGGCGGCTCCGGAGGAGGGCGCCGACGGCGAGGCCGAGCCGGGAACGCCGCGCAACCTCCGCAGAACGTCCAGGGCTTGCGTGCCGTGCCGGACGGACGGCTCCACATGTGAGTTCTCGCTGAACTCGTTCCAGCTGATCAGCCCGAGCACGTCCGGGCCCGAGGCCATGGCGGCGGCGTACTCGGTGCGCAGCGTCCGGCCGCCGTCCCGCGGCACCGACTTGGTGCCGCCCACGAGTCGCGCGTCGAAGCCGGGCGCGAAGGGCGCCATCCAGTAGCCGTGCGCCCGGTGCGCGGTGTCGGCCATCTCGCGCAGCTTGCTCTCGTGCCGGTCATTGGTCCCCGGGTTGACCGACGACCAGTAGTAGGCGTCACCGTCGGTGACGTGCGCCAGCCTGCGGATGCCCGCCGGGTTCTTCTCGGTGCCGAGCACCAGCATCCGCCTGCGCACCGGCCCGGTGATGCGTCCGATGTCGGCGGTCGAGTACTCCCAGGTGCCGCTGAACACCGTCAGCGGCCTGCCGCCGAGCCGGAAGAAGGCCGGGTCACGCGCGTAACGGGCATACAGCAGACGGAAGTCGGCAGCCACCCGGCCCGTCGCAAGGGGACGACGATGGAAGTCGAGCCCCTGGTAGATGACCGCCACCTTGAAGTCCCGCGTCCGCGCGATGTCCAGCAGCAGCCGCAGCCGGCGGTCGTTGACGGCCGAGGACTTCCAGCTCACCACGAAGCCGTCGACGCCCGCCGACCGCGCCCAGTCGACATGCGTACGGATCACGGAGGCGTCGTCGCTCGAATAGCGGCCGAGACGCGGGTAGTCGGTCTTCGCCCGCTGCCACGACGAGGGCTCGAACCACTGGTAGTAGTACGCCAGCAACGGCACCCGGCGTCCCTCGGCCGGGCTCGCGGACGCCGGGAACAGACCCGCCAGGGCCAGCGCCAGCGCGACCAGCAGCCCCGCTCTTCTCACCCGTGCTCACCACCCCGCCGCCGGCGCATCCGCCGCCCGATCACCAGCAGTCCGGCCGCCAGCACGCCCACGGAACCCGCCGCCAGCGCCAGATCGGCCCGGCTGACCACCCGGACCCGTATGCTCTGCGCCCGCGACAGCCGGACCTGCTGCACGGCCCGCAGCCCGCGGCCGCCGGTCACCTCCACCCGGTACTGTCCGTGCGGCAGATCCCGCAGCGTCGCCGCCCCGTCCGCATCGAGCGGCACCTCGCGCACCGAACCGTCCGGCAGCGTCACCCGCACCGCCTGCCCGGCGGCCGACCCGAACACCGCGTCCCGGGCCGACACCGTCAGATCGTGGAACGGTGTGGTGAACACGATGTCCTGGTCCGACGCCGGCTCGAACCGCTGCCGTCCGGCGTCCGCCGTGTTCGTGCCGTACGCGTCGGCCGACAGCAGCGCGTACCCGACCCGCCGTGACGCCAGCACGCTCTTGCGGTAGACCGGCAACAGCCCGTCCAGCCACACCGGCCGGCCCACCGGCACCCGCTGGGTGCGCCCGGTGTCGCTGCGCACGGTCACATAGGGCACCCGCTCACGCGGTACGGCGCGACGGTCCTGGTCGACGCAGCGCACCGTCACCCGGAAGCGGGCCGTGAACGCCGCCGTGACCGTGTAGTCCCGGCGCAGTGGAAGGCCCTGCACCGTACGCCGGAACGCCTGGTCGGGATCGCGCTGCCCCGCCCACCGGGCGAAGGTGAACTTGCGTCCCTTCAGAGCCAGTTCATGGTCGACGACGGTCAGCGTGTGCCCCGCGAAGTCATGCGCGCCGATGAAGCGGGCCGTCCCGTCGGCCCCCGTGACGGCCGTCCGTCCGTCGAACGCGAAGGCCACACCGGCCAGTTGCGGAGTGGTCCGCACGGTGACGGTGATCGTCGTGACGGCCGCCGCCGGCCTCGGCGCCAGCCCCGCGAGCACCAACCCGGCCAACGTCAACCACCTCATGAGATACGCCATCTTGGTCGCACCGCCCCCCACAGCAGCCCCGCCACCAGCAGTGACGCCCCTCCGTACACCGCGTACACGGGCGCAGGCGACGGACGTCGCGCCACCGGAAGCGGCGGCTCCCGTACGCCCACGGGAATCAGCTCGGCCCGCCGGGGCGGCGCCGAGAAGTCGAAGGCACCGGCGAGGCTGCGCGCCTGTGCCACCCGGCCGCCCAGTGGTCGCAGCCCCCAGTTGTCCGTCACGAACCGCAGGGCACTGGCCGCCTCGAACGGCTCGTGCCGCACCGTCCCCCGTGCCACGTACGGGCTGACCAGCAACGCCGGCACCCGCAGTCCCCGTCCGGCCGGCGGCTTCACATGGTCGTACCAGCCCCCGGAACCGTCGTACGACCACAACAGTGCGGACGACGACCAGTACTGACTGACCATCAACTGGGAGGTGAGCTCCCGCACCAGTCGTTGTCCGGCCGGTATGGAACGAGCGGACCGCTCGCCCGAGCCCGACGACGCGACGAACGCCACCGAGGGCAACGTGCCTTGGTCCAGATCCCGGTAGTACTGGCCAAGATCGACGATGTGGGAGTTCAGCGTGCGGTCGTCGACGAAGCGCGGGATGTCGAGGAGCGGGACGCGCACGGTCTGGGTGGCCGGCGTGCCGGAAGAGCGGTAGGTCTGCTTCGGGTCGTAGTTCTGGACGTAGAACTTCCAGCTCACGCCCGCCTCTTGAAGCCGGTCGAAGACGGTGGGCCCGCTCAGGTCCGGCGTGCCCGTAACCCAGTGCGCGCGGTTCGGGCGTGTTCCGTCGAGCGAGGAGGCGAAGAAGTGGTCGAGGAGCTCGTAGCGGTCGGCGGCGTTCCAGTAGAAGGGCAGGTCGCGGCGGTCGTAATGGCCCATCGCCATGCGCCCGTCCCGGCCCTGCCGCTCGAAGGCCGACACGAAGGCGTCCATCCGTCCGCCGTCGTACTGCTGCCGCACCAGGCGTGGCCCGGCACCGGGAGACAGGGGAGGCAAGCCGTGCAGCGGATACGGCGCCACCAGGCCCGCATCGGGATGCGTCGGGTCGAGCGGCTGGCGCATGCCCTCCGTCAGCCCGTCGGCTCCCGGGTAGGTGCCGAAGTAGTGGTCAAAGGTGCGGTCGCCCTGCATGAGATAGACGAAGTGCTCAATGGGCGTACGGGGGTGAGGAGTTGACGCTGTCGCCGTCCCGCTGCCGGTCAGCAGCAGGATGAGCGTCACCAGCAGCACCCTCATGACACCCTCACCCGGTAGATCACGACCACCTTCACCCCGCTCCCGTTGCGCGCCGTGAACACCGCCGTCCCGTGGTAACTCCGCACCAATCGCTTCAACTTGACGGTGAAGAACGGCGTACGCCGAGCCGTGTACGCGTCCCACACCAGGTATTGGAAGTCGCCGTCCCTGAGCGCCCGGTCCGGATTGGGGACCGCTCGGTAGCTGGGGTTGCGGCGCGCAGGGTCGGGTGAGACGGACAGGGCGGAGACCGGACAGAGCCCGTAGTACTGCACGACGTTGGCCATCGACGGGCCGATGGCCAGCAACCGCGAGCCCTCCGGAGCGTGCTCGCGCACCCACAGCCCCGCCTCCCTTCCGCCGGGCAGCCCGCCGGTCCCGGCCAGGAACCGGGTGCTCGTCTGCGGCTGGACACGCAGCCAGGACGGCACCGCGAGCGAGGCCACGACCAGCCAGATCGCCGCGGCCGCCGCGAGGCGCCGCGGGCGTCCCCAGCGCGAGAACGAGGTGAGTGTCCGCCCGGCCAGCACCGCGAACACCGGTGCCACGGGCAGCAGATACTGGAATCCCTTGACCGGCCACACCGTGAAGAACAGCGCGGGCACCACGACCCAGCACACCAGCAGCCGCTCCCGCCACGTGTTCTCCCGCCGCAGCCACACCAGCCCCGCGACGGCCGCCACGACCACCAACGGGCCCACGGCCCACGGGACTTCGCGACCGTAGAAGAAATAGGGGTGGTTGGCGCGCCGGAACATCTGCCACAGCAGATAGTTCCCGCCCGCCCGCGCGTGCCCCGCCAGCAGCTGCGACAGCGGATGGGCCACCGCCACCACCCCGATCACACCTAGCGCCGGCAGCAGGTGCCGCCAGCGGGTGCGTACGGCCGGGGTCAGGGCGAAGAACGCGTACAGCGACCCCAGGAAGACGATCGACGTCTCCTTCGCCAGCACCGTGAACCCGAGCATGCCCCCGGCCGCCAACAGCCAGCGCGGGGACGGCGATTCGGCGTACCGCACCACGCAGTACAGCGCCCCCGTCGCGCACAGCGTCATCGGCGCGTCCAGCAGCACCTGGCGGCTGACCACGACGTGGTACGGCATCACGGCCAGCAGCAGCGCTGCGACGAGCGCGGCCCGCCGCCCGTACAGCCGCCGCCCCAGCCCGTACGTCACCGCCACCGTCGCCACCCCGAGCAGCGCCGGCACCGCACGCGCCGAGAAGTCGCTGTCGTGGACGCGCAGTGCGAGCGACACCAGCGACTGGAACAGCACCGGATGTGCCCTGAACACCGGGAACAGCGAGCCGAGTTGCCGGTCACCGGCGAGCGAGGCCGCCGTCCCGGTGTACACGGCCTCGTCGCTGTTGAAGCCGGTCGCGGTCAGGTGCCACAGCCGCAGGAAGCCCGCGAGAAGCAGGACGGCCGCCGGAGGCGCGGCAGCCCGCACCCCGGCGCCGGAGGGGGCCGGCGCCGGGGCGGTGCGGGATGCCCGCTGGGTGACGGTCATACGGCCGGACTGCGCCTGGGCTGAAGCCCCCACCGGGGCCAGGCCTCGGCAGCACTCACCGTCGCCTGCCGCTCCTCGCCGGCCAGCAGCCGGGGTATCTCGTCGGCCCACCCGAAGCAGTCCGAGGCGAGCACCCTGGTATGCACACCGGACAGGAACCCGGCGAGGATCTCCCGTTCCCGGGCCCGCAGTTCGGCGTGGTCCAGACCGTCGATGCGCAGCGCGGGTGCTAGATAGCGGTACGGCGGAAAGCCGTACGCGTCCTCGGTGTTGACCAGCATCCGCTCCAGCGCCACGTCGCCGTCGAGGTCGTACAGGTCGGGCGCACCGCGCTCGATGACGAACAGGTCGCGCACCTCGGTGCTGGACCCCAGCCGGCAGGGCACCAGCCGGTCGACGCTGTACTTCGGCGGCGGCACCAGGATCTGGGTGATCGCGTTGATGCCCATGATGGGCAGGTTGAAGCGGGACAGCATCAGGGCGATGGACCGCCCGCCCTTGGAGTGCAGCCGCGACTGGAGGTTCAGCCGCCGCCACTCCCTGCGCGTCAGGTCCTCGGCCTGCACGGCACGCAACGTGTGCGCGCTGATGGTGAGCGGTTTGGGGAAGCACACGGCCCGCCCGGTCGCGTCCACGACGGTCATGTCGTCGGACAGGAACCGCCCGCCGTGCTCGCGCAGCAGTCGCAGCACGGTCGCGGTCTTGCCGGTGTCGGTCAGCGCCGACAGCATCACCCCGCGCCCGTCGAGCTCCACGCACGCGGAGTGCAGCAGCATCCGCCCGCGCGAGATCAGCACGAAGCGCAGCAGCGCCTCGACGACGTTCGTGTACACGACGTGCGGTGAGCGGGCGAGCAGCGGACCGACCTCGACCGTGATCGGCGGGCCCAGCCGCACCCGGAAGTTCGCCCCGAACCGGCCCAGATGCTCCTCATAGCGCAGCGCCGCCGTGTCGCTGTGGTCCTCGGTCAGCGCGGCCCGCCCGCGCGGCCTGCGTCGGCCGACGTCGCCGACGCGCACTGCGATGTCGACTTCGCCGTCCGGTACCCACTGCGCGCGGAAGAACTCCAGCTCCGGCAGCCGGATCTGGGAGCCGATGGTGACGGTGCCGGCGACGTCGTACCGGTAAGGAAGGTAGACGGACCGCTTCCTGCTCACGGGAGCCGCGGGGGCGTCCGTGTCGACGAGCATCTTCACGGGGTCGCGCCGGCGCACCTTCTTCTCGCCGCCGCTGTAGATCATGCGGTCGCTGACGAGGAACCGCAGGAGGAAGAGCAGCACCAGAGTGAGCGCGTTGGCCGTCAGCACACCTGCACCGGCCAGGACGAGCCACTGCAGCAGCGGGAGACGGGCGATCAGGAGCAGGTTGTTCATCGCGAAGAAGCGGCCGGCCCGCCCGTACCAGGTGCCCTTGCGCTGCCCGTGCCGGTAGACCGCGGCATCGGTGAGGAGGAAGTTCCAGGCGGTGGAGAACTGGGTGGCGAGCGCCGCCCCGACCAGGTGGTGCATCCCGAGCACGTCGAAGAACAGCCACAGCGCGGCCGTGTTGACCGCGACACCGGACAGCCCGACCAGCCCGAAGGCGACCATCCGCATCAACTGCCGCTGTCCGCCCGCCACTCCGCGCCGCAGCCGCGCGACATGCCGTACGAAGGCCAGACCCTCCCGGACGGAAGCCTTGGACCGGCCGGCCTCGCGGGGCGCGAAGGAGTACGCCACCTCCGCGACCCGAGCGGTTGGATGCCGGACCAGGATCTCCAGCAGAATCTTGAAGCCGACCGGCCGCAGCCGCTCGGTGTCGATCGCGTCACGGCGGAACGCGAACAGCCCGCTGAGCGGATCGCTCACCGTGGCGAGCCGGCGCGGAAAGGCCGCCTTGACCAGGCGGGTCGCGGACGACGAGGTCGCCTGCCGTCCGGCGCCCGCGAGTCCCTCGGACTGCCCGGCGCCGGCGTACCGGGTACCGACGGCGATGTCGACGCCCTCCCGCATCGCGGTCCTGGCCAGCAGCGCGGCCGCCTGCGGCGGATGCTGCAGATCCGCGTCCATGACCAGCACCCAGGTGCCGCGCGCGGCCCGGATCCCGGCCACGACGGCTCCCGACAGGCCGCCCGCACGCAGGCCGGGCGGCCTGTGCAGGGCGAGGACCGGCACGGGGCACCCCGGCGCGATCGCCGCGATCTCCTCGACGGTCCCGTCGTCGCTGTCGTCCACGAAGAGGATCTCGGCCCCGAGCGGGGCGAGGGCCGGTCCGAGCCGGGCCATCAGCAGAGGAACGCTCTCCTGTTCGTCACGGGTGGGTACGAGGACCGTCAGCCGGGGCGCGGCAGCGTCGCCGCCGCCTCCGCCTCCGAGTTCCCGGACACTCGTCGGCACCCTGTCGTGGGCAGCCGAAAGGGAATCGATCGCGTGCGCCATGGAGCCCCCTGAACGCGTGCCGTCGGCCGGGCGGCGCGACGGACACCGACGACCGCCCGTGGACACGGGCGGAAGGAAACGAACGGTGACCCTCGCGGGCGTACGGTCTCGACGCGACGCGGGGAGGTGCAGGACGTGCCGAAGGTGCGCGGCGTAAAGCCAGGACGCACCGGGCTCCACGGTCAGGAGCGGATGCCAGAGGCTAGCAGCGGGCTCGGGACATTCGCCTGGAATTCAGCCTGTATCCGACGGTAATTAGCGTGTTGTTTACTTGACTTGGTCGCAGTACGGCTCAGATGTTCACTGCCGCCCCATCTGTGATGGTCAAACGTAGTCAGATGTGCGCCTTGATTACGCGTGGGTGAAAGTCACCGCATTCTTCCCAGACCCTCTGCTGAACCTGTGATTCCGCGACAAGCATGGCCTCCATGTCTCACGACGGACCCCCCGGCTCTGCTGCCCGAGAGGACCGGGACCACACCGCGACCCTGAGGGAAGCGATGCGTGCGGTCCTTGACCTGATCGACGACGTGGAGGCGCTGAGAACCGAGAACCGCCAGCTCAGGGAGGCCTTGGAAGGGCGTGCCCTGATCGAGCGGGCCAAGGGCATGCTCATGGCCCGCAGCGGCTGCGACGAGGCCACGGCCTTCGAGATGCTCGTGGACCTCTCACGCAAGCAGCAGCGCAAGGTGCGGGCGGTGGCCGCGGACTTCGCGGACAGTACAGGGGTCCAGCCGCTCACGTGATGCACCGCAGGCCGGCGTCCGGCGGGTGGGCGTATTCGTGCGATCGCCTTCGGTGACGCGTCGTGCTGCCCGGCCCGGGCCCCTCCGAACAGGTGCCTCCACGGCCCGGATATGCAGGTGAAGGGCACTCCGAAACCTTGGTATTGTTGTCCATGTCGCCGCGGGGAACACTCCCGGCCAGGCGGCAGACACCTGGTCCGGGTGGCGGAATGGCAGACGCGCTAGCTTGAGGTGCTAGTGCCCTTTATCGGGCGTGGGGGTTCAAGTCCCCCCTCGGACACCAGCAGGACCCCTGTTCATCAGGGGTCTTTCGCGTTTCAGGGGTGGATCTCGGAGCGCGTGCGGCCGGGCGGTTTCGTGCGGGAGACCCGGTGGCGGGCGCGTCAGGCGGTACGTCGGCGTCGGCCGCCGTAGAAGGTGGCCGCGGCCATGACCAGCGTGAGGCCCGCCGTGATTCCCACAGTGAGCTCGGTGGTGTTCTGCTGGTCCGGGCTGTCGGGCAGCCGCGGGTCCAGCAGGCCCAGCGGGTCCTTGCGGATCTCGACGTGGTCGCCGGTCTCGGCCTGGCCGAAGCAGTTCTCCTGCTGGGAGACCTCGTACGTGCGGTGGGCGCCGCCGACCTCCCGGACCGTGCAGTACATGTCCGGGCCGCGCCGATTGTGCCGGTCGGTCACCTGCGTCACCACGGCGTCGACCGGTTCACCCACCGTCTTCATGTAGACCTCGTACGCCGCCGGGCCCGCGAACAGCATCAGTGCGAAGCCGGCCGCCGAGGCCAGGGTGGCGGCTCCGGCGCGGTGCCAGAAGCCGCCGATCAGGCAGGCGCTGACCGCGACCGCGGCCATCATGAGGATCACGCCGACCCACGTCAGCCACTGGCCGAGCACGGCACCCACGATCACCGAGCCGGGCAACAGCACGGCCCATACGAGGGAGTTGAGCGCCTGCCCGGCGCTCGATCGCTGCGGACGCGGCTGATGTGCCGGCCCGCCGACGGTTCGGCCGGGCGCCGCGCTCGTGCCGTGTCCGCTCATGCTCCCATTGCCCCGTCATCCAGCCGTCCATGATCGACACCACCGTATCCGGTCCTCGAACGGGACCGGACGGGGCGGTAGTTGCCCGGGCGGCGCTCAGGCCATCTGCGGCTGCAGGAAGCGGGACAGCAGGTCGTCCAGAGTCACCATGCCGGTCAGCCGGCCGGTCTCGTCGCGGACGACGGCCAGCGAGGCGCGGCACCGCCGCAGCAGGTCGATCGCCTCGGAGACCGTGGTGTCCTCGCGCCCTTCGGGCACCGGGCGGGCCAGGTCGCGGCCGCTGGTGGTGCGACCCTGGGCACGGGCGACCGGGCCCGGGCGGCCCTGCGGCCTCCGCCTCACGGGCGAGGGCGAGGCGGTCGGCGGAGACGTACGCGAACTTCTGGGCGACGAAGTAGCCGGTGCCCGCGGTCAGCACGAGCACGGCGAGCAGGCCCAGCAGTGCGCTCGCGGCACTTACAGGCGCGTCGATCGGGAGAGGGCACCCCGCCGCGTGCCGCACTCAGGAACGTCCTGACGAGGTGGTCGAGGACAGGAACGGGCTGCTCCTGCTCGGTCGGTGTCAGGACAACGCCCGTGATCCGATCCGAGTTCCCTGCTCACGAAGCTCGCGTGGCTCGCGGGCCGGTTCGGGCGCGACGGGCCGGAACGCCCACCCCATTGTCGGCTCCACGACGAAGCGGAAGATCCGGCGGACGGGCGGTGTGCACAGCACCGTCACGATCGCGGCCGCGGCAAGCGTGACGGTGATCTCACCGAGCGGTTCATGGATCCAGCCGGGGGAGTACCAGCCCCAGTACTTGGATCCCTGGGCGACGAAGCCGTGCAGCAGATAGCCGTACAGAGTGCCCGTGCCGAGCGCCGTGAACCACATCCGGCGGCCCGGCACCCAGGCGAGGAAGCAGGCGACCAGGACCATCGAGCAGCCGAAGCCGGCCAGCGTCATCACGGGCCCGTACCAGGCGGGCGCGCCCAGTTCCTCGGCGCTGTCCCGGTGGAAGAACCAGGCGCCGGTCATCCGCGGCACCGCCCAGTACGAGGCGGCGAGCGCGCAGACGGACACGGGCAGGGCCAGCAGCCGCACCTTCCAGCGGCGCACCAGGCTGAAGTGCTCCGGCCGCAGGCACAGGCCGAGCACGAAGTACGGCAGGAACTGCAGGACACGCTGCAGGTCGAGGTCGTTGCCGATGGACGGGGCCACGGTGGCCAGCATCGCGAGGACGAGCGCGACCGGCAGCGGCCACCGCACGTGCTTCCACAGCGGGGTCGTCAGCCGCCAGACGAACAGGGCGATCAGGAACCACGTCAGGTACAGCGGGTCCAGGACCGTGATCGGCCGGTCCGGAACCCCGTCGGTCCAGCGGGTGAAGAGGGTGTACGCCGTCTCGAAGACGACGTACGGGACGACGACGCCGGTGACCAGGCGCCTGATCTTCTGCGGACTCGCGTCGAAACCGCGGGAGAAGTAGCCGGAGACGACGATGAACGCCGGCATGTGGAAGGCGTAGACGAAGTTGTAGAGCGCGGTGACGGTCCGGCTGCCGTCCCGCAGTGGTTCCCACGCATGACCCATCGCCACCAGCACGATCGCCAGGTACTTCGCGTTGTCGAAGTAGGCGTCGCGCGCTCTCGCCCGCCCTGCCCGCCCATCACGTGGGGAACCCGCACCTTCCGGTGCGGGTTTGTCTTCGGTGCCTTTCGATGCCGGTCTTGCTGGAGTGACGGCTGTGGTCTGGGGGTGGGACATTCCACGCGCCTCACCAGTTCCGGGCGAGGTAAACCATCGGGGTGGACCCCGATGGGGTGATCAGTGGGTCAGAGGTCGAACTCGTGGGGCGGCAGGTCCAGGGTGAAGCACGCCTCTCGTACGACGGCCTGTTCCGTCTTGTCGAAGTCGCCGTCGGCGCCGCCGATGACGATGCCGATCTGGATGACGGCACGCGCCTCGGCCGGCTTCTTCTTCGCCTTGGCGATCTCCTGCAACACGGTGACCTTGCCGAAGGCGAAGTCCGTGGTCAGCTTGTTCAGGTTCTCCTCGAAGCGGCGGCGCAGGTCGTCGGCGGGGAAGTTCTGCAGCACCTCGTTGGTGGCGATCAGCTGGGCGACGCGCTGCCGCTCGGACGGGTCGATGGTGCCGTCGGCGGCTGCGACCAGGGCGCACATGGCCATGCTGGCGTCGCGGAAGGCGCCGCTCTTGAGGTCGTTCTTCTTCGCCACGAGCTGGGTCTGCATCGTCGACGCGGATTCCTTGATGCGGTCCCACAGGGCCATGTGAACTCCAGACGTTCGGGGCGAGGGCTCGGCCCGCCCGGGTGGCGGCGCGATGCCTCATCGGTATCCACAGCAACCTGGAAACTCATGGCCCGGGGGATAAGTTCCGGACGTTCCGAGGAAGTTCACCGAGCCGACCTGCGGAGAAGCACCAAGGTGACCGGCGGAGAAAAATCCGGTGCCCCGTCCCCTCCGGATTCCCTACACTCGCCACGCATCGTGCGTCGCCGTGACGCGCGGGACGAGTGACGAGGGGAGACCGGCCGTGCAGTACCGCACCGCTGTCGTCGTTCCCCGAGCCCAGTACGAGGTGATCCTCGTGTCCTCGTCCGCCCGGTGCCCGCTGCGCGGCCGGCACCGGATGCCCGCGACGAGCATCTGAGCAAGCCAACACCTGTCGTACGCCCGTCTGTTGACGTGTCGTCAGGCCGTGTCCCTCATGCATGTCCTCGCCGGGAATCGCGCTGCCCCGTTCCGATCGTCGGAGAACCAGAAAGGCCAACGGGCCGTGCGCACCAACCTCAACACCCTCGCCGTCGTCCGCAACCTCGGCATCCTCGCCCACGTCGACGCCGGCAAGACCACCGTCACCGAGCGGATCCTGTACGCCACCGGCACCATCCACCGGCGCGGCGAGGTCCACGACGGCACCACCATCACCGACTTCGACCTGCAGGAACGCGACCGCGGTATCACCATCTTCGCCGCGGCCGTGAGCTGCGCCTGGGACGGTCACCGCATCAACCTCATCGACACCCCGGGGCATGTGGACTTCGCCGACGAGGTGGAGCGCTCTCTCCGGGTGCTCGACGGCGCGGTCGCGGTGTTCGACGCCGTCGCCGGCGTGGAGCCGCAGAGCGAGTCGGTGTGGCGGCAGGCCGACCGGCACGGCGTGCCGAGGATCGCGTTCGTCAACAAGCTGGACCGCGCGGGCGCCGACCTCGACACCGCCGTCGCCTCGATCCGGAAGCGGCTGCATCCGGCACCGCTGGTGGTGCAGCTGCCGATCGGTACCGAGGGCGGCTTCAGCGGCGTCGTCGACCTCGTCCGCATGCGCGCGCTGGTCTGGGCCGACGGCGCCGACACGGCCGTGGCAGGACCGGTGCCGGAGGAGCTGCGACAGGAGGCCGAGCGGCGTCGGCGGATGCTGGAGGAGGCGGTGGCCGAACTGCACACGGGGGCGCTGGAGGAGTTCTGCATGCAGGCGACCCTCTCGCCGCAGACCCTTGCCGCTGCCCTGCGCGACCTGACCCGCAGCGGCGACGGCGTCGTCGTGCTCTGCGGCTCGGCCTACCGCAACCGAGGCATCGAGCCGCTGCTCGACGCCGTCGTGTCCTACCTGCCCTCGCCGCTCGACGTGCTCGCCGTACGAGGTACGCACGACGGTACGGAGCAGGAGCGGGCGGCCGACCCGGCGGCACCGTTCGCTGCGCTGGCGTTCAAGGTGAACGCCACGCAGACCGGGCGGTTGACGTACCTGCGGGTGTATTCGGGAACGGTCGAGAAGGGAGACGCCGTGTGGGACACGGGCGCGCGCCGCACCGAACGCATCGGGCGGATCCTGCGGGTGCAGGCCGACCGGCACGCCCAGGTGGACCGGGCGGTCGCCGGGGACATCGTCGCCGTGGGCGGGCTGAAGTCCGCCCGCGCCGGTACGACGTTGTGCGCCCCCGACGCCCCGCTCGTGCTGGAACCGCCCGGCGTCGCCGAACCGGTGGTCTCCGTCGCGGTCGAGGCACGCAGGTCGACCGACGCCGACAAGCTCGCCTCCGCGCTCGCGCGGCTCGTCGAGGAGGACCCCTCGCTGGTCGTACGGACGGATCCGGAGACCGGCCAGACGGTGCTGTCCGGCATGGGCGAACTGCATCTCGAGGTCGCGGCGGAGAAGCTCCGGCTCGGCCACGGGCTGGAGGTCACCGTCGGTCGGCCGAGGGTGAGTTACCGCGAGACGGTCGGGCGCGGGGTGTCCGGGCTGGTCTTCCGGCACGTCAAACAGGACGGCGGGGCAGGGCAGTTCGCCCATGTCGTCCTTGATGTCGAGCCGCTGGAGGAGGGTTTCGAGTTCCGTTCGGCCGTCGTCGGCGGGCGGGTGCCGCAGGAGTACGTGCGCGCGGTCGAGGCCGGCTGCCGGGACGCGCTCGCCGAGGGCCCGCTCGTCGGTCACCCGGTGACCGGGCTGCGCGTCACCCTCACCGACGGTTCGACCCATGTGAAGGACTCCTCGGACACGGCCTTCCGCACGGCGGGCAGGCTGGGCCTGAGGGAAGCCCTGCGCGTCTGCGCGATGGTCCTCCTGGAACCGGTCGTCGAGGTCACGGTCACCGTGCCCGAGGACGCGGTCGGCGGGGTGCTCGGCGACCTCGCCGCGCGCCGCGGCCGGGTCTCGGGCTCGACCGCGCGCGGCGGCTCGGCGGTCCTGACGGCCACCGTGCCGCTGGCCGAACTCTTCGGCTACGCAACCCGGTTGCGCAGCCGGACGCAGGGCCGCGGCACGTTCACCGCCCGGCCCACCGGCTACGCACCGGCTCCGGCTGTGACGTCGGTCCGGTGACCGAAACGGCGGCCCCTCCCGTACGCGGGCGGGGCCGCCCCCGGTTCACGGATACGACACAACTGTGGACGGCACCGTCGAGGTCCCCGACGTCGGTGCACCGGTCTCGTTGATGACGTGTTCGTACTGGCCGTTGCCGCCGAGGGAGACGACCAGCAGGTCATGGAAGCGCACCCCTGGCCGGTTCGGCGCGGCGAAGCCGTTGTGCTGCACGATCGTCGGGTCGACGTTGTAGTAGCAGTAACTGCCCAGGCCCCAGCCCTCGTGCGCGGTCACGTTGTCGCCGACCTTGTAGGCGGCGTAGCCCTTCACCGGGCCGTTCTGGATCGCCGCCTGGTTCGGGGCGTCGTACGCCTTCTCGTTCTGGAAGAAGATCGTGCGGCCCCGCTGCCCGTACCACTGGACGTCGTACTTGTTGAAGTGCTCCACGAACAGGCCGGTGCACAGCACGTCGTCGCCGTTCACGACCACCCCGTAGTCGGCGCGGTTGGTGTCCCAGCCGACGCCGGTGCCGTGGTCGGCGCGCCAGACCCAGGTGTGGTCGACGATGGTGTGGCGGCTGTTGATGACCATGCCGGTGGTGGCTTTGCCGGCGCCCGCGCCGCCGATGCGGACGAACACGTCCTGGACGGTGGTGGGGTTGGCTGAGTGGTCCCGGGAGGCACCTCGGGGCCCGACCTCCAGCAGGGTGGGGGAGTTGACAGGCCCCGCGTCGATGAGGAGGCCCGCCAGCCGTACGCCGTCGACGTCGGCCACGCGCAGGGCGGTAACTCCGTTGTCCGGTACGAGAGTTGCGTAGCCCAGGCCCAGGACGACGGTGCCCGCGCGGTCCACCTGGATGGGCCGGTCGAGGTGGTAGATGCCGGGCGTCAGCAGCAGGTGAAGTCCCTGCGCGAGCGCCTGGTTGAGGGTCGCCGCAGTGACGCCCGGCTTGGCGACGTAGAACCGCGACAGGGGGAGCGAGGTACCGCGCGGGGTGCCGTTGCCCCAGGTGACGCCGCGGGCGTTCGTCCGCTTCGTCGGCAGGAAGACGCGCAGCTCGGAGGCGCCGTCGAGGTACAGGAAGGGCTTCTCGCGGGAGACCGGTGTCGTGTCGAGCGTGGTGTACGGCGGGTTCGGGAAGCTCTGCGCCGGGGCACCCTCGACGCCCGAGAACACCATGTTCCAGACGCCGTTGAGCCAGCTGCCGATCGCGCTGTCGCGGGTGTACCACTGCTGCTGGGAGTACGGGCCGACCTGGCCGTCGATGCGGCTGTCGGCGATATAGCCGCCGCTGGCCCAACCGTAGCCGGTGGGCGAGAGGTTGAGGCCGCCGCGCACGTGCATACGGCGGAAGGGGGCCGCCTGCGCGACCGCCCAGCGGTTGGTGCCGTTCGCCGGGACCAGGGCCAGGTTCTCCGCCGAACGCCAGAAGTTCTGCGTTGCGTTGCCGTTGAACCAGCCCGCGTCGACCGTGACGTCCCCGTTGATGGTCGTGTCGTCGGGGGAGAGGCCCAGGCCCGCGATGGAGGTGTAGAAGCCTAGTTGGGCGTTCAGGCCGTTGTAGGTGCCCGGCTTGAAGAGCAACGCGTAGCGGCCGGTGCCGAATTGGGCCGACTCCTGCTGTCTGAACACCTCGTCCAGTCTGGCCTGGATGCCGGGCGTGGACGGGTCGAAGACGAGGACGTTCGGGCCGAGGTCGCCGCCACCGGGGAGCGGGCGCTGCTTCTCGGGCGTTCTGGGTGCGGCGGACGCGCGGGCGGACAGGCCGAGCACCGCGGGGGCGGAGGCGGCAGCGGCGCCCAGCACGGTTCTGCGGCCCATGGCGGGTCTGACGCTGTTGCTGGCAGGCAGGGACATAGGGGCGGCTCTCCTGTTCAGGAAGTGAACGAGGTGGGGTTTGGGAGCGCTCTCTCGCCGGTGAATGCTTCAACTGCCCGAACGAGTGCGTCAAGAGGTGCGACCGGAGTTCTCCAAGCGGTGCCGCACCCCTTGACGGGCCCATCTCTTGAGGTTTAACTCACGTCCTAAATTAAGCCATGAGTGCAATCCCTGAAGGGACACCGGGAGCCATGCGCAGCATCCGAGCCGCGGCCGTAGGCGCCGTCACCGTGTCACTCGCCCTTGCCGCCTCGGCCTGTGGAGGCGGTTCGTCCAGCGGAGGCGGGTCGAACGACTCGCCCAAGACCCTCACCTACTGGGCCTCCAACCAGGGCGCGAGCATCGCCGTCGACAAGAAGGTCCTGCAGCCCGAGCTCGACAAGTTCGAGAAGCAGACGGGGATCAAGGTGAAGCTGGAGGTGGTCCCCTGGTCGGATCTGCTCAACCGGATCCTCACCGCGACCACCTCGGGCCAGGGCCCCGACGTCCTGAACATCGGCAACACCTGGAGCGCCTCGCTGCAGGCCACCGGCGCGCTGCTGCCCTGGGACGCCAAGAACTTCGCCAAGATCGACGGCAAGGAGCGCTTCGTCGACTCGGCGCTGGGTTCGACGGGCGCCGAGGGCAAGGACCCGGCCGCCGTACCGCTGTACTCGATGGCCTACGCCCTCTACTACAACAAGGAGATCTTCGCCGACGCCGGCATCACCAAGCCCCCGGCCACCTGGGACGAGTTGATCGCCGACGGCAAGAAGATCAAGGCGAAGGGCAAGTCGCCGCTGGGCGCCGAGGGTTCGAACCTGTCGGAGAACATCCACCACGTCTTCGTCTTCGCCAAGCAGCACGGCGCCGACTTCTTCACCCCGGACGGCAAGGCCGACTTCACGAGCGACGGCGTGGTCACCGCGGTCAAGCAGTACGTCGACCTGATGGCCAAGGACAAGGTCATCCCGACCGGGGACGCCGAGTACGCGCAGAACCAGTCCGTCAGCGATTTCGCCAAGGGCAAGCAGGCGATGTTGCTGTGGCAGTCGGCGTCCGCCAACCTCAAGTCACAGGGCATGAGCGAGAGTTCGTACGGCATCGCGCCGGTGCCCGTGCAGTCCGGCACCCCGGGCACCGGCACCCAGATCAACTCGATGGTCGCCGGCATCAACCTCGCCGTCTTCAAGAACACCGACAACCTCGACGGCGCCACGAAGTTCGTGAAGTTCATGACCAGCGATGCCGAGCAGAAGATCCTCAACACGGCGTACAGCTCGATCCCGCCGGTCAAGGCCGCGCAGGGTGAGGCCGCCTTCAACTCCCCCTCGAACTCCGTCCTCAAGGACACCCTCGCCAAGAGCGCCGCCGCGCTGCCGCAGGTCGCCGACGAGTCGCAGTTCGAGACGGCGGTCGGTACGGCGGTCAAGGACCTGTTCGCCGACGTGGCGGCCGGGCGCGCGGTCACCACCGAGTCGGTGAAGGCGAAGCTCGAGAAGGCCCAGCAGCAGATGCCGGCGAAGTGAGCCCGATGACGACCACCGCCCTCAAGGAGCCTTCGGTGCGGGGGAGTTCGTCCGGGGCGGCGGCGCGCGAACCGCGTCGCCGCCGCCCGGGCCGGATCCGCCGTATCGGACTCCCGTACCTGCTCCTCCTGCCCGCCCTCCTCCTCGAACTCCTCGTCCACCTGGTGCCGATGGTCATCGGCATCGTGATGAGCTTCAAGGAGCTCACGCAGTTCTACATCCGCGACTGGGGCACCGCGCCCTGGTCCGGCCTCGGCAACTACAAGGTGTCGGTGGACTTCGACGCGCCCGTCGGCGAGGCCCTGCTGCACTCCTTCTTCGTCACCGTCGGCTTCACGCTGCTCTCGGTCGGCCTGTGCTGGCTGATCGGCACGACAGCGGCGATCTACATGCAGGACACGTTCGCCGGCCGCGGTCTGCTGCGGGCGCTGTTCCTGGTGCCGTACGCACTGCCGGTCTACGCGGCCGTCATCACCTGGGTGTTCATGTTCCAGCACGACAACGGCCTGGTGAACCACGTCCTGCACGACCAGCTCCACCTCACCGACAAGCCGTCGTTCTGGCTGATCGGCGACAACAGCTTCTACGCGCTGCTGGTCGTATCGGTGTGGAAGGGCTGGCCGTTCGCCTTCCTCATCGTGATGGCCGGGCTGCAGAACATCCCGCGCGAGCTGTACGAGGCGGCGGCGCTGGACGGCGCAGGGATGTGGCAGCAGATCCGCCGCATCACCCTGCCGTCACTGCGTCCCGTCAACCAAGTCCTGGTCCTGGTGCTGTTCTTGTGGACCTTCAACGATTTCAACACGCCCTACGTCCTGTTCGGCAAGGCCGCGCCCGAGGCCGCGGACCTCATCTCGGTGCACATCTACCAGGCGTCCTTCGTGACGTGGAACTTCGGCACCGGCTCCGCGATGTCCGTGCTCCTGCTGCTGTTCCTGCTGGTGGTGACGGGCGTGTATCTGGTGCTCACCTCAAGGGGATCACGCGGACGGAGGGCTGCCGATGCCTGAGTCACCGATGGCACCGCCGAGTTCGTTCCTCTGGTCCCGGCGGGTCTTCCTCACTTTGCTCACCGGCTTCGTCCTCGTACCGGTGTACGTCATGGTCTCCAGCTCGCTGAAACCGCTGGCCGACGTGACGGGCAAGTTCCGCTGGCTGCCCAGTGGTTTGACGATCCGCCCGTACATCGACATCTGGTCGACGGTCCCACTCGCCCGCTACTTCGTGAACTCGCTGATCGTGGCGGGTGCGGCGACCGTCTGCTCGGTGGTGATCGCGGTGTTCGCGGCGTACGCCGTCAGCCGCTACAACTTCCGCGGCAAGCGGGTCTTCACGGTCACCGTCCTGTCCACGCAGATGTTTCCCGGCATCCTCTTCCTCCTCCCCCTCTTCCTCATCTACGTCAACATCGGCAACGCCACGGGTATCGCCCTGTTCGGCTCGCGCGGCGGCCTGATCCTGACGTATCTCACCTTCTCGCTGCCGTTCTCGATCTGGATGCTGATCGGCTACTTCGACTCGGTGCCGCGCGATCTGGACGAGGCGGCACTGGTGGACGGCTGCGGACCGCTCGGGGCCCTCTTCCGTGTCGTCGTCCCGGCGGCGATCCCCGGCATCGTCGCGGTCGCCGTCTACGCCTTCATGACCGCCTGGGGCGAGGTGCTCTTCGCGTCCGTCATGACCAACGACACCACCCGCACCCTGGCCGTCGGCCTCCAGGGCTACTCCACGCTCAACGACGTGTACTGGAACCAGATCATGGCCGCCTCGCTGGTCGTCAGCGTGCCCGTGGTGGCCGGTTTCCTGCTGCTGCAGCGCTATCTGGTCGCCGGACTGACGGCGGGAGCCGTCAAGTGACCCGTCCAGTGAACCGTAGGGCAACCAACTCCGCTCATTCCGAAGGGACTTACGTGTCCGACCGCATCGACCTCGCCGCCTTCCCGCACGACTTCCTGTGGGGCACGGCCACATCGGCGTACCAGATCGAGGGAGCCGTCGCGGAGGACGGCCGCACGCCGTCGATCTGGGACACCTTCTCGCACACTCCCGGCAAGGTGGCGGGCGACGACCACGGTGACGTGGCCTGCGACCACTACCACCGCTGGCGCGAGGACATCGGCCTGATGCGCCGACTGGGCACGAACGCCTACCGGTTGTCGATCGCCTGGCCGCGGGTGATGCCGGGCGGGGACGGGCCGGTGAACCCCAAGGGCCTGGCCTTCTACGACGAGTTGATCGACGGCCTGCTGGAGGCGGGCATCGCACCGTCGGTCACCCTCTACCACTGGGACCTGCCGCAGGTCCTGCAAGACCGCGGCGGGTGGCCGGAGCGGGACACGGCCCTTGCCTGCGCCGAGTACGCCTCGACGGTCGCCGCACGCCTCGGCGACCGCGTCACCCACTGGTCCACGCTCAACGAGCCCCTGTGCTCGGCCTGGATCGGCCACCTGGAAGGCAGGATGGCCCCCGGCCTGACGGACCTGACGGCCGCCGTCCGTGCCTCGTACCACCTGTTGCTGGGGCACGGCCTGGCCGCGCAAGCGATCCGCGCCGAAGCCCCCGCCGCCCAGGTCGGCATCGTCACCAACCTCTCCACGGTGCATCCGGCCACGGACCACGAGGAGGACGTACGGGCCGCCCACCGCATGGACGGCCACGTCAACCGCTGGTGGCTGGACCCGCTGCACGGCCGCGGCTTCCCGGCCGACATGCGGGAGGTGTACGGCGTCGAACTCCCCGAGCAGGAAGGTGACTTGGCGACGATCGCCGCCCCGCTCGACTGGCTCGGCCTGAACTACTACATGCCGGCCACCGTCGCCGACGACCCCACCGGCCCCGCGCCCCGGGTCCGCTCCGTGCGCCGCCCCGACGTCCAGCGCACCGGCATGGACTGGGAGGTCGACCCGAGCGGCATCGAGACCCTGCTGCTCCGCCTCACCGAGGAGTACGGCGCGCGGCGTCTGTACGTGACGGAGAACGGCTCGTCCTACCCGGACGTCGTACGCCCGGACGGCACGGTGAACGACCCGGAACGCCAGGACTACCTGGAACGCCACCTAGCCGCCTGCGCCTCGGCCGCCCGCAAGGGCGCCCCGCTGGCTGGCTACTTCGCCTGGTCGCTCCTGGACAACTTCGAGTGGGCGTACGGCTACGACAAGCGGTTCGGGCTGGTGCACGTGGACTATGGGACGCAGGTGCGGACCGTCAAGGGGAGTGGGTATCGGTACGCGGAGATCGTCCGCGCCCACCGCGGCCAGGCAAGCCGGGCCGCCTGAGTCCGGCCCGGACGCCCGGTGGGGCGAGCGGGAGCTCGCCCCACCGGCTCGCTTCCGCTGGTGGCAAATATGAGGTCGACTTCGCCTGTCTGTTGGACGACGTGCCATCCAGGGAGCGCCTCGCTGCGCTGACGGACGGGTACATCCCTGCTTTCGCGCCGATAGGGTCGCCGCCATGAAGATCGAGATGGAGATCGCCCGGGAAGCGGACCAGGAACTCGTCGACGCCTTCGGCCGGCTGCTGCCGCAGCTGTCGCGGTCCGCGAAGCCGCTCCACGCCGACGCGGTCGGCCGCATCCTGGCCTGCGACGCCAACACGGTGCTGGTCGCGCGGGCCGACCGCGAGATCGTCGGCACCCTGACCCTGGCGATGTTCCCACTGCCGTCCGGACTGCGGGCCCGCATCGAGGACGTGGTCGTGGACGGCGCGGCACGCGGTCACGGGATCGCCGGCCTGCTGATGGAGGAGGCCCTGCGCATCGCCCGGGAGGCCGGAGCACGGACCGTCGACCTCACGTCCCGACCGGACCGGGAGGCGGCGAACCGGCTGTACGAGCGGTTGGGTTTCCAGTCGAGGGAGTCGAGGGTGTACCGGTTTCCGCTCGACGGGTGACCGGTGTTCCGGACGCCAAGGTGTCCCCGCAGTACGAGTGCCCGTGCCTTCTGGACGCCCCCGTCTTCCGCTGCATGACCGTCCGCTCAGGACACCCCGTCCCCCGCCGCAGACATGACCTCCGCTCAGGAAGCCACCGCTTCCCGCTCCGCCGCCAGTTCCAGCATCTCCTCGACCTCCTCGTCCCGGACCCGTGACGTCCGGCGCAGCCACAGGACGTCTCGGCCGAAGGACCAGGTCAGGGAGGTCAGGGCCACCACGACGACGGCGAAGGACGCCAGGTGGGGGAGGTAGCCCGAGGCTGCCAGGAGGAGGCAGATGCCCTGCATCGCGGCCACCGTCTTGCGGGCCATGCTGGGCGGGAGCGAGGCGTTCAGCCAGGGGTAGACGCGGGCCGCCGCCACGAAGGCGTAGCGCATGGCGCCGATCAGCAGGACCCAGGGGCCGAACTCCATGGAGACGTACACGCTGAGCACCAGGATCAGGAACGCGTCGACCTCCATGTCGAAGCGCGCGCCCAGCGGGGTGGACGTGCCGGTCGCCCGGGCCACCTTGCCGTCCACGCCGTCCAGGATCAGGGCCACGGCCGTCAGGCCGACGAAGACGGTGACCGGGGGTGAGCTCTCGAAGGAGTCCGCGACCAGGGCCGTCACACCGCCCACCAGCGTCGCCCGGCCGAGGGTCACCCGGTTGGCCGGGCCGAAGGAGCGCGGCCGGGTGCGGTGCAGTGCCCGCGAGAGCACCGCCCACGTGGCGACGGCAAAGGCGAGGCCGGTCAGCCAGCCCGCCGGCCCCAAGCCGATCGCCGTGCCGAGCAGGGCCAGCAACAGGATCTGAACGCCCGCTCCCACAGCGGTCTCCTGCTGGACCAGCCTTGCTTCGTAAGTGTTGTTCAGGGCCACCGCACACCCTCCGGCCGTATGACAGAGTCGATCAACGCCGCGCACTGTGCGCAGCCTGTGCACACCTCGGTACGTGAACAACTTCCAGATGGTTCAGGAGGAGGCCAGATGAACCACATCGCACGCGCGTTCTGGCTCAGTCGTCCGGGTCTGGGCGAGATCCGGGACGCCCAGCTGCCGGAACCCGCCGAGGGCGAGGTGCTGGTGCGCTCGCTCTTCTCCGGAGTGAGCCGGGGCACCGAGACGCTCGTCTTCCGGGGCGGGGTGCCCGAGAGCCAGCACGCGGCCATGCGGGCGCCCTACCAGGAGGGCGAGTTCCCCGCACCCGTGAAGTACGGCTACCTCAATGTGGGGGTGGTGGAGGAGGGGCCCGAGGAGCTGGTGGGGCGGACGGTTTTCTGTCTGTATCCGCATCAGACGCGGTACGTCGTCCCCGCCTCCGCCGTCACGGTCGTACCGGACACCATCCCCGCCGAGCGCGCCATTCTCGCCGGTACCGTCGAGACCGCCGTCAACGCCCTGTGGGACGCCGCGCCGCTGGTCGGCGACCGGATCGCCGTGGTCGGCGGCGGCATGGTCGGCTGCTCCGTGGCCGCTCTGCTGGCCCGCTTTCCGGGCGTACGTATCCAGTTGGTGGACGCCGATCCCGGCCGGGCCAAGGTTGCCCAGGCCCTCGGCGTCGACTTCGCGCTGCCCGAGGACGCCCTCGGCGAGCGCGACCTCGTCGTGCACGCGAGCGCCACCGAGCAGGGCCTCGCCCGGTCCCTGGAACTGCTCACCGCCGAGGGCACCGTCCTCGAACTGAGCTGGTACGGCGACCGGAAGGTCAGCCTCCCGCTCGGCGAGGCCTTCCACTCCCGGCGGCTGGTGATCCGCAGCAGCCAGGTCGGCACCGTCTCCCCGGCGCGCCGCTCCAGCCGTACGTACGCCGACCGGCTCGCCCTCGCCCTCGACCTGCTCGCCGACCCGGCCCTCGACGCCCTCGTCACCGGCGAGTGCGCCTTCGACGAACTGCCGGACGTCATGCCGCGCCTGGCTTCGGGGGAGATTCCGGCGCTGTGTCACCGGGTGCGGTACGCGGACACAGACTGACGGAGTCGTTCAATTGGGGACGACTTTCGGGAGGGCAAGGCCGCCTGACCTGAGAAAAGAGTGAGACTCGGTTGAACGCGGGAAACCGCAGAGCCGTATTACAAGGGCATCCCCCGGCGGCCAACGGCCGGGGGACCAGACGCGCCGCACCTGGAGGGTCGTCCGTTGTTCAGTGTCACCGTCCGCGATCACATCATGATCGCCCACAGCTTCCGCGGCGAGGTCTTCGGACCCGCGCAGCGCCTGCACGGAGCGACGTTCCTGGTGGACGCCACCTTCCGGCGCGAGCAGCTGGACGACGACAACATCGTCGTCGACATCGGACTGGCCACCCAGGAACTCGGCGCGGTCGTCAGCGAGCTGAACTACAGAAATCTCGACAGCGAGCCCGACTTCGCCGGAATCAACACCTCCACGGAGTTCCTGGCCAAGGTCATCGCCGACCGGCTCGCCGAGCGGATCGAGAAGGGCGCCATGGGCGAGGGCGCCAAGGGCATCGCGGGGATCTCCGTGACCCTGCACGAGTCGCACGTCGCCTGGGCGAGTTACGAGCGTGCCCTGTGACCGACGTGACCTTGGAGAAGGTGAACCAGCAGCTGGGGAAGGTGGAGCGGTCGGCGCTCGGCTATGTGCCGGTGCAGCACTCCGCCCTGAAGAACGCCGAGATCATTCCCATGTCCCTGCGCTCCGTGCACTTCGTCATGCCGGGCGGTGTCGACGACCCGGCCGCGCCGAGCGGCGGCAACGCCTATGACCGGCGCGTGAGTCTGGATCTGCCCGGCTTCGGCTGGCAGGTCCACAAGCACGCCGTGGCCGGCGAGTGGCCCCGGCCGGGAGTCGCCGCCCGTGCCGAACTCGCCCGTACGCTGCGGGAGTTCCCGGACGGGACGGTCGTCCTGCTGGACGGGATCGTCGCCTGCGGCGTCCCCGAGATCGTCGTACCGGAGACGGAGCGGCTGAACCTCGCCGTTCTCGTGCACCTCCCGCTCGGCGACGAGACGGGCCTCGAGCCCGCCGTGGCCGCCGAGTTGGACGCCAAGGAGCGCGACGTGCTGCGGGCCGTGCCCGCGGTCGTCGCCACCAGCGACTGGGCGGTACGACGCCTCGTCGCGCACCACGGTCTCGCGCCCGAGCGGGTCCATGTCGCCGCCCCCGGCGCCGACATCGCGCCCCTCGCCTCAGGCACCGACGGTGTCTCCCGGCTGCTGTGCGTTGCCGCGGTGACCCCGCGCAAGGGCCAGCACCGGCTGGTGCAGGCGCTGGCCGCGGCGGCCGACCTGCCGTGGAGCTGCGTGTGCGTCGGCGGCCTCAATCAGGACCCCGAGTACGTCGCCCATCTGCGGCTGCTGATCGCGGAGCACGGCCTCGAGGACCGCATCCACCTCGCGGGCCCCCAGGCCGGCGCCGCACTCGACGCCAGCTACAACACCGCCGACCTGATGGTCCTCACCTCGTACGCGGAGACGTACGGCATGGCGGTCACGGAGGCCCTGGCGCGCGGGATCCCGGTGCTCGCGACCGATGTCGGCGGGCTGCCCGAGGCGGTCGGACGCGCCCCCGACGGCGGTGTCCCCGGCATCCTCGTCCCGCCGGAGGACCCCGCCGCGCTCGCCGCCGAACTGCGCGGCTGGTTCGGCGAGGCCGACGTACGACGCCGGCTCAAGTCAGCCGCCCGGGGCCGACGGGCCGCCCTGGACGGCTGGGCGACCACGGCCCGAAGCCTCGCCGGAGTACTGGGCCGGCTGCCGAGCGAACCCAGGAGGGCGGCATGAACAGGACGGCACAGATCGACGGGAAGATCCCGGCGCAGCCCGGGCCGAGGGACGAGTCCGAGGCGATGGACTCCGTGATCCCCGGCGCCGGCCCCGCCTCCCGCCCCGGCGAGCGCGCCACCGTACGGCTGCGGGAGGACGGGCCGGAGGAGCCGCCACGTTACGCCCCCGAGTGGCTGGAGCTGCGCGAGCCCGCCGACGCGGCGGCGCGGGCGCACGACCTGCTGGACCCGCTGCGGATCCGGCTGGCCAACCTGCCGGGCAAGGCCGGCCTGGTCATCCACGACCTGGGCTGCGGCACCGGCTCGATGGGCCGCTGGCTGGCCCCCCGCCTGGACGGCCCCCAGCACTGGATCCTGCACGACCGCGACCCCTACCTGCTGCACTTCGCAGCCGTGGCCTCCCCGCGCTCCGCCGCCGACGGCAGCCGGGTCACCGTCGAGACGCGGCGCGGCGACGTCGCCCGGCTCACCCCGGACGCCCTCGCCGGCGCCTCGCTGGTCACGGCCTCCGCGCTGCTCGACGTGCTCACCCGCGAGGAGATCGACACCCTCGCCGCCGCCTGCACCGGAGCCGGCTGCCCGGCGCTGCTGACGCTCTCGGTGGCCGGACGCGTCGAGCTCACCCCGTCCGACCCGATGGACGCGGAGATCGCCGAGGCGTTCAACGAGCACCAGCGTCGCGGCGGCCTCCTCGGCCCGGACGCGATCACGGTCGCCTGCGAGGCCTTCTCCGAGCGGGGCGCGACCGTACGGGTCAACCCGAGCGCCTGGCGGCTCGGCCCCGGCGAGGCCGCACTGACGGCCCAGTGGCTGCGCGGCTGGGTCGGCGCGGCCGTCGAACAGCGCCCCGAGCTGAAGCAGCGTGCAGAACGGTATCTGCAGGACCGCCTGGCCGCCTGCGAGGCCGGCGAGCTGCACGTCGTGATCCACCACAGCGACCTGCTGGCGCTGTCCCGGCCGACGGGCGGGGCGTCATGAGCGTGGAGACGGTGGAAGCACACGTGGCACTGCGCGAGCCACGCGGCGGGTTGCTCGGCGGCACGGTGTCCGTGGCGCCGGCGGGTACGGCTGTCCGGGCGAGGGTCGGCGTCGCCGCCGTCCCGCCCGCCGGACCGGCCGTCTCCAAGGACCGTATCGGCGTGATCGTCCCCTCCTCCCGGACCGGGGACACGGCCGGCCGGTCGTGGTGGCGCGGTCTCCTGAGCATCCTCAACTCCCGTGCCGTACGCACCCACTTCGGCACGGTCGCCGGAGTCGTCATCCTCGGCGCGCTGCTGTGGAAGCTCGGCACCGGCGTACTTCTCGACGGGCTGCGGCGGATCGACGCGACGACCCTGCTGGTGGCTCTCGTGATCGGGGTCGCCACCACGGTGCTCAGCGCCTGGCGCTGGGCCCTGGTGGCCCGCGGGCTGAAGATCCGGCTGCCGCTGGGCGCCGCCGTCGCCGACTACTACCGGGCGCTGTTCCTCAACGCCGCCCTGCCCGGCGGCGTCCTCGGCGATGTGCACCGGGCCGTACGGCACGGGCAGAGCGCCGGTGACATGGGCCGCGGGGTGCGCTCGGTCGTGCTCGAACGGGTCGCCGGGCAGATCGCGTTGACCGTCGTGGGCGCGGCCGTGCTGCTGACCATGCCGTCTCCGGTGCTGAGCGAGGTCCGGCACTTCGCCCCGCTGGTCGCGCTCGCCGCGGTCGGCGCGCTCGCCGTCCTCGTCGCGCTGCGGATGAACCGGGCGGCGCCGTCCCGTCGCGGGCAGGCCCTGCGCGCGACGCTCGCCGAGGCCCGCGAGGGGCTCTTCTCGCGCCGCAACTGGCCGGGAGTCACCCTCTCGTCCCTGCTCATCCTCGCCGGTCACATCGGGATGTTCGTGCTCGCCGCCCGGGTCGCGGGCTCGGGCGCGTCCGTCGCCGTACTGGTACCGCTGTCGGTGCTGGCGCTGGTCGCCATGGGGCTGCCGCTGAACGTCGGCGGCTTCGGACCCCGGGAGGGCGTCGCCGCCTGGGCGTTCGCGGCGGCCGGACTGGGGGCGGACAGCGGGGTGGCCGTCGCCGTCGTGTACGGCGTGCTCAGCTTCGTGGCCGCCCTGCCGGGCGCCGTGGTCCTGGTCGCCCGCTGGTACACCGGTCTGCGCGCCGGTTCCGGGACGGCCGAAGCAGCCCCGGAACCGGGCGGCGACTATGCGCGTCCGTCAGTTGAGGTGAGCAGCGAGAAATATGCTCCGAAGGAATCCGCCAGGCTCGCGAGCAGTTCCTTCCCCTTTTCCGCGGAGCCCAGCGAAGGGCGTCCGATGACGCCCGAATCGGTATAGCCGGACATACCGAGGGTGAGCAGATGACGCCGGTCGTCCGCGACGAAATCGGAGGTCTCATAACCGGGCCGGAGCAATTCGGGGTGAGCGTGCAGAAGGATGGAGGTCTCGATTTCTCCCGCGTGCATGTCGGTCAGCAGCGAGGTGGCCACCCCCGCCCGCCGCAGCGCCTCCTCCCAGTCCTCCGCGGCCGGGAACAGCGCCATTCGCTCGCCGCGGGCGGAGGATTCCTGAACGACGTTGCCCAGTACGTAGTTTCCGCCGTGTCCGTTGACCACCACCAGGGCGTCGACGCCGGAGCGGCGGAGCGAGGCCGCGATGTCCGACACCACCGCATGAAGGGTCACCGAGGAGATGCTGACGGTACCGGCCCAGGCCGCGTGCTCGTGCGAGCAGGAGATCGTCACCGGCGGAAGGAGATGCACCGGGTACGCAGCGGCGATCTCCCGGGCCACGGCACAGGCGACGAGCGTGTCGGTCGCCAGCGGAAGGAACGGACCGTGCTGTTCGAAGCTCCCCACCGGAAGGACGGCGACCTGCGTTGAGACACCCGCCGCCCTGGTCCGTACCTCTTCCGTAGTGTCCGCCGGCACCAGCCCGCCTGCCGCCGTACGCGCGCCCGAACCACTCATTTCTTCACGGCCTTTCGTCTCTGCTTAGGAACCAGATCATGACAGAAAAAATTGGTGTACTCGGCAAGAAGTCCCCGCAGCGCACGGGTGTGGAACAGATCGTGAATGCCCCGCTGCCCACGGTGTACGGGCAATTCCGGGCAGTGGGCTATATGGATCACGACCGCGGGGATGAACAAGTGGCCCTGGTCCACGGCGAGATCGGCACGGACGATGTCCTGACCCGGCTGCATTCCGAGTGCCTGACCGGTGACGCGTTCGGCTCCCAGCACTGCGAGTGCGGCGACCAGCTCGCCTCCGCGCTGAAGGCCGTCGTCGCCGAAGGCAGCGGCATAGTCGTCTACTTGAGGGGCCACGAGGGGCGCGGCATCGGTCTGCTCGCCAAGCTGCGGGCGATGGCGCTGCAGGCGGAGGGCCTGGACACCGTGGAGGCGAACCTCGCGCTCGGGCTGCCGGTGGACGCCCGCGACTACGGTGTCGCCGCCAAGATCCTCCAGGACCTGGGCGTGAACTCGGTGCGGCTGATGTCCAACAACCCGCGCAAGCGTGAGGCGCTCGTACGGCACGGCATCCAAGTCGCCGAGACCGTACCGCTGTTGATCCCGCCGTGCGAGAGCAACATCACCTACCTGCGCACCAAGCGGGAGCGCCTCGACCATGTCCTGCCGCACCTGGACGCGGTGGCGCACCTGTCCTGAGCACGGGAGGGGCCGGGGCTGGCCGTCGGCGAGGTGATCCGCGACCCGTGCCCGGGCCGCGTACCCTTCGTGGACGTCAGCCCCATGAACGTCGGCCGTTTCGCGGCCGGCGCCCGCGCCCGGAGGCCCACCTCGTATGACAGAGCTCCACCTGTGGCTGCGCCACGAGGTCCGCAGCACCGAACGCCGCACGCCGATCGTGCCGTCCGACGCCCGGCGGCTCGTCGACAGCGGGGTCACGCTGACCGTGGAGGAGTCCCCACAGCGGATCTTCCCGATCGAGGAGTACGAGGCGGCAGGCTGCGGCGTCGCGCCCGCGGGCTCCTGGGTGTCGGCCCCCGAGGATGCCGTCGTCCTCGGCTTGAAGGAACTCCCGGACGGGCCGGGCGAACTGACGCACCGGCACATTTTCTTCGGGCACGCCTACAAGCAGCAGCCGGGAGCGGAGACCCTGCTGCGGCGCTTCGCGGCCGGGGGAGGGGCGCTGCTCGACCTGGAGTACCTGGTCGACGACCACGGCCGTCGGCTCGCCGCGTTCGGGTTCTGGGCCGGCTACCTGGGCGCCGCCCTCGCCGTGCTCCAGCAGCGCGGCAGGCTCCTCGCGCCCCTCACGCCCACGTCGAAGGAGGAGCTGGACGTCACGCTCCAACCGGCCGCCGGTGATGCCGAGTTCACGGCCCTGGTGATCGGCGCCCTGGGCCGCAGCGGCCGCGGAGCACGCGTCGCCTTCCACACCGCGGGGATCGAGCCCACCTGCTGGGATCTCGCCGAGACCCGCGACCTGGACCGCCCGGCCCTGCTCGCCCACGACGTGATGGTCAACGCCGTCCTCGCCACCACCCCGGTCCCGCCCTTCGTCCGCGAGGAGGACCTCGACGACCCCGCCCGTCGTCTGCGCACCCTGTGCGACGTCACCTGCGACGTCGGCTCGCCCCTCAACGTCCTGCCGGTCTACGACCGCACGACCGACTGGACGGACCCGGCGCGCCGACTGCGCAAGGAACCCCCGCTCGACCTCATCGCCATCGACAACCTGCCGTCCCTGCTGCCGGCCGAGTCCAGCACCGACTTCTCGTCGGCGCTCGTGCTCCAGCTGCTGGAGTTCGGTGTCGGCGGCCCGTGGGGGCGCTGTCTCGACCGGTTCCACCAGGCCTGCCGTGAACTCGGCATCGAAGGCGGGGAGTTCCGCAATGTCTGACCGGGTTCCGGCGAGCGGCACCGTCCACTGGGTCGGCGCCGGACTGTCCACCGGCAGCGGTCTGGCCCGGCTCTGCGAGACCGCCGAGAGCGTAAGGCTGTGGCACCGCACCGAGGAGCGTGCCGCCGACACCCTCGCCCGGCTGGACCTTGCCGGACGCGCCGAGCCCCGCGCCTACACGCTCCCCGCGCTCAGCGCGGAACTGGCGCCCGGGGACGTCGTCGTGTCGATGCTGCCCGCGCCCGACCACGCCGGGATCCTGGCCGCCTGTGTCACGGCCGGCGCCCACTTCGCCTGCTCCAGCTATGTCTCGGACGCCGTACTCGAGCAGGTGCCCCAGGCCACGAAGGCCGGCCTGGTCGTCCTCACGGAGGCCGGGCTCGACCCCGGCATCGACCACCTCTTCGCCCACAGCCTCGTCGCCCGCGCCCGGGAGGCCCTCGGCGACGGCACGGCGGCCTCGTACACCTTCACCTCGTACTGCGGCGGCATCCCCGCGGTCCCGAACGACTTCAGGTACCGCTTCAGCTGGGCACCGGCCGGCGTCCTCAACGCCCTGCGCTCGCCCGCCCGTTACATCGAGGACGGCGCCGAGACCACCGCGGAGCGGCCCTGGGAGGTCACCCGGCCGCACGTCCTGGACGGCGAGACCTTCGAGGTCTACCCGAACCGCGACAGCGTCCCCTTCGTCGAGCAGTACGGGCTGCCGGCGGCCTGGCAGGCACGGTCCTTCGTGCGCGGCACCCTGCGGCTGGAGGGCTGGCTGCAGGCGTGGGACACCGTGTTCGAGGAGCTCAAGGGCGGCGACGACGCCCGGATCGCCGCCCTGGCACAGGAGTTGGCGGCCCGCTATCCGACCACGGACGCCGACCGCGACCGTGTCGTCCTCGCCGTGTCCCTGGACGTGCGCGGTGAGGAGGGGCAGAGCTGGTCGGGGAGTTACCTCCTCGACCTGGTGGGCGACGCGGAGGAGAGCGCGATGGCCCGCCTCGTCTCCCGCCCGCTCGCCCTCGGTGTCCGGCACATCCTGGACGGCTCCCTGTCGGCGGGCCTGAACCGGGCCGCCGAGACGGCGGCCCGCTCCGAGGAATGGCTGGGCGAACTGACCGAACAGGGCGTGGACTTCACCCTGACCGTCGCCCCCTAGGGCTCGTCCGGCGGATCGGGTCGGCCTCGGGAGACAGCTCTTCTTGGCCGCCCCGAGCGGGGTCATGGGGGTCCCCCCGCTCGGGCGAAGCCGAGAGTGGGGGAGAGTGACGACGACGCCGCTGGGGGTCCCCCCACGCCTTTGAGGCAGTGGGGGAGGGCGTGCCAGGGCCCGCGACGTCGGCATGATCCGCCGGACAGGCCCTGGCCCTCAGTCCGTGATCGCCTCCTGGACCAGCCGTCTGAGGTCCGGGAACAGCTTGAAGGTCTGCGGCCGCACCTGCGTCATGAACTGGACGGTCAGGTCGCGCCCGGGATCCACCCAGAAGGTCGTCGTCGCCACCCCGCTCCAGCCGTACGTGCCGAGGCCGGACGGGGCCAGGGTGCGCTCCGGGTCGACGACCACCGAGACGCCGAGGCCGAAGCCGACACCGTCGTTGCCGGGCTGGTCATGCGCCGGGCGGCTGCCGAAGGCCCGCAGGTCCACGCCGCCCGGAAGGTGGTTGCTGGTCATCAGGTCCACCGTCTCGGGGGCGAGCAGGCGCACCCCGTCGAGCTCGCCGCGACGGCGCAGCAGCTCCATGAAGCGGTGCACGTCGTGCGCGGAGGCCACCATGCCGCCGCTGCCGGACAGGAAGCGGGGCCGGCCCCGCAGCGGCAGCCCGGGGACCGGCTCGATGCTGCCGTCGTCCTTCTCGCCGTACAACTCCGAGAGCCTGGGCGCCTGTTCGTCCGTGATGCAGAAGCCCGCGTCGGTCATGCCGAGCGGGCCGAGGATCCGCTCGGCGAAGAACGTGTCGAGCGGCTGCCCGGACACGACCTCGATCACCCGGCCGAGCACATTGGTGGCCACCGAGTAGTTCCACTGCGTGCCCGGCTCGAACTGCAGCGGCAGGCTCGCGTACACGTCGACCGTCTCGGCCAGGTTCGAACCCGGCAGCACCGCCGACTCCAGACCGGCCTCGCGGTACAGGGCGTCGACCGGATGGGAGTGGTAGAAGGCGAAGGTCAGGCCCGCGGTGTGGGTCAACAGGTGCCGGACCAGGAGGGGTTGGGAGACCGGGCGGGTCCTGATCTCCGCGCCGGAGCCGCTCTCGTACACCTGCTGATCGGCGAAGGCCGGCAGGTGGGCGGCGACCGGGTCGTCCAGCGCCAGCCGGCCCTCCTCCACCAGCATCAGCGCGGCGACCGAGGTGACGGGCTTGGTCATGGAGTAGATCCGCCACAGGGTGTCGGCCTCGACGGGCTGCCCGGCCGCGACGTCCCGCATGCCGTGCGTGGTGAGGTGGGCGACGCGTCCGCCGCGGGCCACGGCCACCAGGAAGCCCGGCAGGCGTCCCTCGTCGACGTAGTGGGCGTAGTGCTGGTCGAGGCGGTCCAGCGCCTTCACGTCCAGCCCGGCCTCGCCCGGGTCGACCTCTTGTCGCAGCTGTGCCATCGCTCTCCTCCGAATGCGCTCGTCGAGGTGCGGTCCGGCAAATACCCCGCCGGACCGGCCTCAGACCTCATCGTCGCTCAGGAACCCGGTCGAGGTCCCCCGCTCGACCAGGATTGATCGTCGCGGCGGAACGTTTCGGCAGTGCGCTGCCCGCCACCGCCCCGACCGCGGCCACGGCGGCGAGGACGAGCAGCGGCAGCCCGTGCCCGTGCCCCAGCCCCAGAAGCGTGGTCGCGGCGGCCACGCCCAGCACCGGCCCGACGTTCAGCGCGGTCTGCTGCAGCCCGCCCGCCACACCCGCCGACTCCACGGCGGCCTGCCGTACGACGACATGCGTCGCCGCCACCATCACCGTGCCGAAACCAGCGCCGAGCAGCGCGAATCCGGTGCACAGCACGAGCGTGCCCGAGGCCCGGGCGAGCAGCAGGATCCCGGCGGCGAGGACGGCCATCGCCGTCACGGTCGTACGGCGGGCCCCGGCCCGGCGCAGCAACAGCGCACACACCGGCGCGGCGGTGATCATCAGTGCGGCCAGCGGCAGGCTGAGCAGGGCCATGCGCAGCGGGTCGAGGCCGAGCGTGTCCTGCAGCAGGAAGGTGGCGACGAACAGGGTGCCGTGCAGGGCCGCCGACGCGGCCACCAGCAAGCCGAGCGCCGAGCCCATGGCCGCCGAGCCGACGACGTCCGGCGGCACGAGCGGGCTCGCGGCGCGTCGTTCGTGCCGTACGAAGGCAGTGCCTGCGACGGCGACCACCGCCAGGCCGGCCGTGCTCGCCGCCGTCCACCCGCTGTCGGGCAGCGCCACGAGGGTGTGGACCAGGCAGGCCAGGGTCACCGCGAGGAGGAGCGCGCCGGGCAGGTCCAGGCGGGCGGGGGAGGGCTGCCGGGGGACGTCGCGCACGGTGAGGGCGAGCATGCCGAGGACGAGCGCCGGTACGACGTTGAGGAAGAAGACGGCCCGCCAGCCCGGCCCGGACACCAGCGCCCCGCCCAGCACCGGCCCGGCCGCGGCCGCCACCCCGATCGCACTCGTCCGCACGGCGATCGGCATCCGCAGCCGGTCCGGCGGGAACGCGGCCCGCAGCATCCCGAGCGTGGCCGGCTGCAACAGCGCTCCGAACACGCCCTGCACGATCCGCAGTCCGATCACCCAGCCGATGCCGGGCGCGAGCCCGATGCCCGCCGACGCGGTTCCGAAGCCCAACATGCCGACGCCGAAGACCCGTTGATGCCCGTACCGATCGCCGAGCCGCCCGGAGAACACCAACAGGCCCGCCACCGCGATGAGATAGCCGGTGCTGGTCCACTGCACCTGAGCGAAGGAGGCGCCCAGGTCCCGTTGCAGGGTGGGCTGCGCGACGGTGAGGACCGTGCCGTCCAGCGCGACGATCACAGCCCCGACCACGCTGCTCGCCAGCGTCAGGGCGCGGTGGCGGCTCATGCGCCGCTGCCCAGGTGCGCGTCGAGGGCCGACCGCAGCAGGGGTACGAAGTCGTCGGCGTCCGTGGCGAGTTGGAGACTGCCCCAGCCCCACAGCTGAGCGACGCCGTGCAGGTTCGCCCACAGCGCACCCGCGACGAGCCGGGCGTCCGCGTCGGGGCGGACCCGGCCGACCAGCTCCACCAGGCGGCCGAACAGCGGAAGGCTGGTGTCCCGCAGCCCCAAGTGACCGCTTTCCAGCAGGTCGTGACGGAACATCAGCTCGTACATTCCGCGGTTGGTGAGGGCGAAGTCGAGGTAGACGCGCGCCAGAGCTTCCAGCTGTTCTCGCGGGTCCGCCGTCCCGTCCCCGTCCCCGGCTGCCGCTGTCGCGCCTGCGGCCAGGTCGGTGAAGCCGCGCCGGGCGATGGCGGACAGCAGCTCCAGGTGGGTGGGGAAGTAGCGGCGGGGCGCCCCGTGCGAGACGCCCGCCCGGCGTGCGATCTCCCGCAGGGTCAGTGCCTGGACCCCTTCCCGGGCGACCAGCTCCACGCCGACCTCGACCAGCCGGTCCCGCAGACCGCTCTCCGACGCATCCATGGGCGACGTATCCATAGACACTGTCTACCAGGCTCGCGTAGACAGTGTCTACTCGAACCGACGGAGTACCGCGGCACGCGGGAATGCCGAGATCGCCCCGACGAGTTGAACCGGATATGACCCAGGACACACTGCTCGAACTGCTCTCCGACCACCGCAGCGGGGTGCTGGTCACCCTCAAGCGCGACGGCCGCCCCCAGCTGTCGAACGTCAGCCACCACTACTACCCGGACGAAGGCATCGTCCGGATCTCCGTCACGGACGACCGGGCCAAGACCCGCAACCTCCGCCGCGACCCCCGCGCCTCCTACCACGTGTCCACCCCCGACCGCCGCGCGTACACGGTCGTCGAGGGCACCGCCGAGCTCACGCCCGTCGCGAAGGACCCGCACGACGACACGGTCGAGGAACTGATCCGCCTCTACCGCGACGTCCTGGGCGAACACCCCGACTGGGACGACTACCGCGCCGCGATGGTCCGCGACGGGCGCCTGGTGGTGCGACTGAAGGTGGACCGGGCGTACGGGATCCCCAAGGGGGCCAACCGGGGGTGAATCACTGATTGACGCACTGTCACCTCCCTGTCGAGCGGTGCACCGCCACTCAAGTGATCGAGTTGCCTTGCCCGGGGAATCTTGAAGAATTACTGAGAGAGGCATCTCCCGCCGGATGCCGAATTCGGGCGAGGAACTCCTTCACGAGGGAGTGCCGTCATGGCAGACGATCAGCAGGCGGGCCAGGTCAATGGGCTGGGTCTCGCGGAGATGGTTGCCGCACTGCGCAGTGAGCTGGAGGACGCACAGCACCGTGCCGAGCGAGAAAAGCTGCGGTTCGGTATCGCCGGCGTCGAAGTGGAAGCCACCGTCCAGATCACCAAAAGCGCTGCGGGCAAGGCAGGTGTGCAGTTCTGGGTGGTTCAGGCGGGTGGTGAGCTCGCGCGCGGCAACGCCACGACTCAGCGGATAAAACTGAACCTCACCGTGCCCCCGTCCACGCTCATCGCCGACGAGGGAGACGGCGCGACATGACCGGGCTGGATGCCGAGCGCCTGGTGTCGCTTTCCGTCGACGGAAAGCGGGGCACGGGATATCTGCTGGCGCCGGACATCGTTCTCACCGCCGGTCACTGTGTCGGTTCGAAGGGCTCCGATGTCGCGGTGCGTAAATACTCCCGTTGCGGAAGGAGTTACGAACTCTCGGACCAGAAACGCGTCTTCCGGGTCGAGGTCAGGGGAAACGCGGATCTCGACTTCGCGCTGCTGAAATCCATCGAGGACGACCCGTTCCGTACGGGGCTGGATGTTCGTCGTGACGAAGTGCGCCCGGGGCGCCTCGTCGGTGAGGAGGCCGTTCCCGCACAGGCGCTGGGCTTCCCGAGGTCGGCGGTGAAGCAGGACGGCTCGAGACGGTGGGTGAACGTGGAGGACGTCCGGGGATCCGTCCTTCCGCTCACCGGTTCGCGGCGCGAGGCGAGACGGCTGAACTTCCAGATCCGCACGGGAACTTCGCCCATCGTCCAGGGCTCGTCGCTGTGGAGCGGTATGTCGGGTGCGGCGCTGTTCAGCGGGGAACACCTGGTGGGTGTGATCACCGAGGACCGCGCCACGATCGAGGGGCGGCTGATGGCGCTGCCGGTCGACGCGATCTGCGGCGAGGACGGCGTCGTAGAGGCGGATGATCTCCTGTTGAGGAGCGCCGGGGAGCGGGCCCCCGCGCGACTTTCCCTGGACCCCGTATGGGCGGGCGGTGAAATCCTGACGCCGGCGTACAGCCCGCTGCCCCCGCGCGAACAGTGGTCCGAGGGGGACCTGCTCGAGTCCCGCCACGGCGTCGTGCCCTTCCGGGGGCGCACCGAGCCGCTGGACGCGCTCGCCGACTGGTGCGAACGCGGTGACGGGCAGCGCCTTCGACTGCTCACCGGCGGTGGCACCGTGGGAAAGTCGCGGCTCGCCCGCGAGCTGTGCCGCACCATGTCCGCCAGGGGCTGGGTCGCCGGGGTCGTCGACCCGCTGCAGGTGGAGTTCAGCGGTGTCTGCGCCTTGAAGGAGAGACGCCTGCTGATCGTCGACGACGCCGATGCCCATGCCGGTCAGCTGGACGTCCTCCTCACCGAGGCGACCTGCCATCATCCCCATCACCCGTTGCGTGTCCTGGCCGTCGCCCAGAGCGGCGGACCGTGGTGGCAGGCGATCAGACGGCGGTACGAGGCATGGGTCGACGAGGACGATCCCCCGCCGCTTCCGCCACTGGACGAGTCCGACCGCGAAGACGTCTACCGTGCGGCCTTCGACGCCTTCAGAACCTGGTACGAACAGGGCGACGAGGCCGCCCCTGCGGCAGAGCAAAGTGACGACACGACGAGTGACGACACGACCAGCACCGAGGCCGGGGCGGACGAAGCGCCGCCTGCCGAACCGAGCCCGCCCGGCCTCGAAGGGCCCGACTTCGGCAGCTACTTGCTCATACTGATCCAGGCGCTGGTGGACGCACGCGCCGGCTTCGGCAAGATGCCCTCCACCGCGGCCGGCCCGCCTTCGCGGTCACGCGCCAACGCGTTGCTGGACTACGCCATCGACGTGGAACGGCAGAGGTGGCAGGCGTCCGCGATGAGGCAGAAGCTTCCGCACGACCCGGTTCTGCTGGAGCGGATCGTCGCCGTCTGCAGCCTGGCCGTGGCCCAGGGAGAGACGGACGGGGAACGGGAGACCGAGGCGGCGCGTAGGCTCCGGCTCGTTCCCGACCTCGCGGACGAACCGGAGTGGCTCACACGCGCCTTCGCCCGCTGGCAGCACGCGGAGTTCACCGGTGACGGCTACCTGCGGTCGCTGGAACCGCTCAGGCTCGCCGAGCGGCTCAGTGCCCAAGTGATCGTGACGTTCCCGGAGTTGGCCGCGAACCTGCTCGACGTGAACGGTGGCGGACCGGGGATACCGAAGGCCCCGACAGCCCAGGCCCGCCAGATACTCAACGTGCTCCACGTCCTGCAGCTGACCGCGGGCTCCCAGGCCTCCCGGTTCACCGACACGAACGCGGCCGCACACGGCATCGACGAGCCCCTCGTGAACGGCATGGGCGAGCCGTCGGCCCAACAGCAGGCCCGCGCCGCGCTGACGCAGGCACTGCGGGACCACGCCGTTGCGGTGGTCAGGCTCGTCAAGCAGGTCGCCGTCACCGAGCAGGACCGGTTCGCGAGCGCCATCGGTACATCGCTGGCCGCCGCCCTCAACTCCACACTGCGCAAGGAGTCGGCGCAGGAGGTCGCCGCCCAGGTCCTCCGCGAGTTCGACGTGTCCTGCCCCGACGCACTGCTGGAACTGGCCACGGCCGTCGCGGAACACGCGGTGCAGTACCACCGGCGCACCCACGGGCCGCCCACCCGGGAGAACCGCAGGGAACTGGCTCAGGCACTGCAACGCTGGTCGCTGTACCTGGCCAGCTCGGGACTGCGTATCCGGGCGCACGAGGCTGCCGGGCAGGCGGTCGACACGTACCACGCGCTGCAGCAGCTCAGCCCGTCCGACGAGCACGAGTTCTGCCTCGCCGATGCTCTCAAGGACCTGGCGGACCGGCTCGTCGACGTCGGGCGGTTCGAGGACGCCGACAACTGCGCCGGCGACGCCATCCGGCGTCTTGAGGCGCTGTACCGGCGCGACCCCACCCGCAGGCACGCCTTCGGTCTGGTGAAGGCCCTGTGCACCCAGGCCACGGCGGCCCACCGCATCGGCCGCCAGCGCGAGGCGCTGCAGGCGGCGAAAGAGGCATGTGACCTGATCGAGCAGTTGCCGCCGGCCGGCGAGGGCGACGAGCACGAGCCGGACGAGATCCAGAGCATGAAGGCGTTCGCACTGCGCGGCCTGGCCTGGCAACTCGGCGCGAGCGGCCACGCCGATCAGGCGGTGGCGAAGGCCACCGAGAGCGTCGAGGTCTACGAGGCTCTGCGCCGACGGTGTCCCGGCCTCTGGAGGCGGGACATCGCCGAGGCCCTGTCCGTGCTGGGCGTCCAGCACGGTGCCCAGGGGGACTGGGACGCGTGCATCGTCCGGCACGGCGAGGCCGTGGACGGTCACTACAACGCCCTGGAACGGGAGTATCGCGAAGCCGTACGGCCGCAACACGCCCTCGCGCTGGGTCGGTTGGCGGACGCCTACCTGGGCAGAGCGCGCTCCCGGCCCGCGCAGGGGCAGCACGAGGACCTGCAACGGGCGCTGCGTCACGCCGAGGAGGCGCTGGAACAGTACGAGAGGATGCGCAAGGAGGACAGATGGGCCAATCGCGTCCATGAGGCGTGGACGTGCTGCCTGGAGGCAGAAGTCCTGCTCGCGCTGGGCACCGTGGACCGGCCGCGCTCCGCTTCGGCCGCCGTGCGACAGAGCTCCGCGCGGGCCGAGGCCGCTGCCCGGCGGGCGCTGTCGCTGTACGACGAGATCGACGCGCGCGCCTGGAAACTCAGGTACGCCCGAGCCCACGCCCAAGCGGTCCTCGCCACCTCGTACCGGGGCCGGGGCCGCCCCCGGGGCAAGGTCCTGCGCGCGCACGAACAGGTCAGGCACGCGTTCGCCCGGCTCGACGCCGAGGAGCCGGGGCGGGCCGAGGACGAGCTGCACAGGATCGAGGAGACGATCGAGGGCCTCAAGCAGACGGGCCCGCCCGTGAAGCCCCGTGCGCAGGCTGCGGTGAACCGGTCGGGCAAGCGGCGTAGGCAGCATCAGCCCAAGCCCCGCCTGCGGAGCCGTCAGGCTGCGCATGTGCACCGGAGGCACCGGTAGCACGGACGCCTCCGCACGCCCGGGACCTGGGCTTTCTCCGGGGGCACGGGGACCGGCCGGTATCCGCTGTGTACGCGCGCGGGCGCACCGGGCTCCACATCCCAAAGCCGTGCGCCGGCACGGCAGGCAGAGATCCACAACAGCGCGACCACGGTGTCGCATGCCGTGGCCCGGCACCTGAAGGACGGTGATCCGACATGGGAGCGACCGACAGGTCCCGTGAGGAGCGGGAGCGCCAGATCGCGGCGGCGGCCGCGCGATACGAAGAGACCAGTGACGAACGGCAGGTGGTCGAGCGCAAGCAGGACGCCGGGGTCACCTTCCCGGATTCGCCGGAGGCACTCGCGGCGCGCGCGGCCCGCCTGCTCGACCGGCAGGCGGTGCCCGCCGCGCTGGCGGTGGAGGCCATCCGGGCGGAGCCGCTGGCCGCGCCCGCAGCGTACGAGCGCATCCTCGGCGTGTCCAAGGATCTGCAGGCATGGAGCTTCCTGCCGCGAGGCGCCCGGGCGGCCCGGACCGTCGCCCGGATCTCGGTGCGGGAGAACGGCCGCGAGCTGCCACTCGGCACCGGCTTCCTCGTGTCGCCGAGCCTGCTGATGACCAACCACCATGTCCTCACCGACGCGGAGGCGGCCCGGCAGTGCTTCCTGGAGTTCGACGCCCAGGTCACCGTCGACAACGCACCGCAGACGCCGACGCGACTGGAACTCGACCCCGACGGGTTCTTCGTGGCGGACGAGCGCCTCGACTTCGCCCTGGTACAGGTCGCCCCGGGCCCGGAACGGCGGCCCCCGGGGGAGACGTTCGGCTGGAACCGGCTCAGCGCCCAGCCGGGAAAGCTGGTGATCGGCGAGCCGGTCAACGTCATCGGCCACCCGATGGGACGCCTCAAGGAGATCGCCGTACGCGACAACATGCTTCAGGTACGCCTCGACGACTTCCTGCACTACCTGACCGACACCGAGCCCGGCAACTCGGGATCCCCGGTCTTCAACGACCAGTGGGAGGTCGTCGCGCTCCACCACAGCGGCGTGCCCAGGAAGGACGACCAGGGTCGCGTCCTGCGCCGGGACGGACAGATCTGGCGTCCCGGTGACGGCGACGACGCCATCGACTGGGTGGCCAACGAGGGCGTACGCATCAGCTCCATCCTGAAACACCTCGCCGCGCTGCCCCTCGCCACCCGGCAGCGGGCGCTGCTGGCCGAGATGGGCCCGGAGTCCGGGCTGCGCGCCGTCGAGGCCGCTGCTGCCGGCCCTGCCGCGGGTCCCGTCCCCGTCCTCGCCGCGTCGCGTCCGGCCACCGAACGGGCCACGGCACACGCCGGACTGCGCGCCCGGGACGGCGCGTTCGGCGGCGACCGGCATCTGGTCTTCCTGCACGGCCGCTCCCAGGAAGGCAAGGACCCCGAGAAGCTGCGCCGGGAATGGGCGGCCGGACTCAATCAGGGACTCGTCCGCGCCGGCCTCGCTCCGGTCGACCCGGCGAACATCTGGTTCCCCTACTACGGCGACCGGCTGGCACAGGCCCTGACCGCACACGAGGCGGTCCCGCGCATGGCCGAGGCGCCGACCGCCACGGTGGCGGAGGTGGTCGCGCCCGTCTCACCGGGTGCCCGCTCGGTGTACGAGGAGATGATCAACGAGGCGGCCGGCAAGTGGGACGTGCCGCAGGAGAGGCAGCTGGCCACCGAGCGGTTCGGCTGGGGCGACGTGGTCGGTGCCCTGCAGCGGCAGCTGAGCTGGCTCGCCGCCCGGAGCGACCTGGACGAGTGGGCCATCGCCCTGATCTTCCGTGACGTGGCCGCTTACCTCGACAACCGGGCCGTTCGGGACGAGATCCTGGACTGCGTGCTCGAAACCGTCCCGGACCAGGGAGAACTGGTCCTCGTCAGCCACAGCCTCGGCACGGTCGTGGGCATGGATCTCATCACGAAACTGTCCCCGGGGGTGGGCCTCGTGCACCTGACCACCGCGGGAAGCCCGCTCGGCATGGACAGCGTGTACAGCAGGCTGCTCGTCGGCGGGCCGAAGCGTCCGGACAAGGTGGCCGACTGGCTCAACGCATGGTGCCCGACCGACGCGGTGGCCATCGGATGCCCGCTCGGCGACGACTGGGCGGACGGAGTGGCTGACCTCGCCGTCGTCAATGCCCGTGATCGGGCGCACAGCATCGTCGAGTACCTCTCCCACGCCGAGGTCGCCCGGTCGATCGGCGGCCACCTCCTCGGCTGAGCGCCCTCTCGGCGATGGGCACCCGGACACCGCACGGTCCGCGCGCTCCGGCCGCCCCTGAATCCGGCCGGAGCGCGCGGAGTCCCCCATGGTTACCGCAGAGCGCGCAGGGCCTCAACAGCGCCTTTCGCGCTGGGGTTCACAGCCGGACTTGCGGGAAAAGATGCGCACCACTCATGTCCTTCTGCGTAAGACGGGAGAGCCATGGGGTTGCCGCGCCGCAGCGCTGTTCTTTTCTGCTTGTTTCGGCCGATGTTCTTGCTGAAAACGTCAACTGTCAACGGAGGAGGGGTGGTTGGCGGAGTCCTAGGACCGTGGGTGCAGGGCGGACGACCGATGGTCCGGCGATCACGGGCCACCTACGCTGCGGGAGAAGACCCCGCAGCTCAGGAAGAGGTCACGATGCCCGTGAACGGCCGTAGCCACATCCGCCTCGCCCGCCCGTCCAGGGACCTCGCCGCCGCCGAGCGGTTCTGGGCGCAGGGGCTCGGCCTGAGCGTGGTGTGGCGGACCGAGGGCGGCTCCGAACCCGGTGAGCACGACCTCCTCATGCTCGGCTGGCCGGACGCCGGCTGGCACCTCGAACTCGTCCACGAGCCCGTCCGCCCGGTCGAGCCCCGGCCCACCGAGGAGGACCTGCTCGTCGTCTACGTCGACGGACCGGTACCGGAGGACTTGGTCGCCCGCCTGGAGGAGCACGGCGGCAAGCGGGTGCCGTCGCCCAACCCCTACTGGAACCGCTGGGGCGTCACGGTGGAGGACCCGGACGGGTACCGGCTGGTGCTGTGCGAGCGGGGCTGGTCCAACTCCTGACACCGTTCCGGCGGCGGTCCGACCGTCAGTGGCGCGCAGTACGGTCCCGTCATGGCAGCCACCTTCGATCCCACCCTCGACTGCGCGGACGCGCCGCTGCTCGCCGCGTTCTGGAAGACCGCGCTGGGCCATGTCGACGAGCCGCCGCCCGTTCCCTTCGCCACGCGTGAGGAGTGGCTCGCACAGTTCGACCTGCCCGACGACGACTCGGCGGACGACGGCGCCTGGCTCTGCGATCCCGACGGTGTCGGCCCCCGGCTGTCGATCCTGCAGGTCCCCGAACCGAAGACCGCCGAGAACCGGCTCCACATCGACGTCCGGGTGCCGGGGCACGGCGGCCCCGGCGAGCGGTGGGCAGGCATCCGTGCGGAGTCCGAGCGTCTGGTGAAGGCGGGCGGGAGCGTTCTGGACGAGTTCGACGGCCACCACATCGTGATGGCCGACCCGGAGGGCAACGAGGTCTGCGTGGCCGCGGCCTCCGCCTGACGCACCGCGTGCCGCCCTTGCCGTGGACCCGGCCGGGAACCTAGCCTCCGCCCGTGATCAATGGTGCACATGTCGTGATCTACAGCCGCGACGCCGAGGCGGACCGCGCCTTCCTGCGCGACGTCCTCGGCTGGACGCACGTCGACGCCGGCCACGGCTGGCTCATCTTCAAGGCGCCGCCCACGGAGGTCGCCTTCCATCCGACCGAGGGCGAGCCGTCGCACGAACTGATGCTGATGTGCGACGACCTCGACGAGACCATCGCCGAACTCGCCGGAAAGGGCGTGGAGTTCACCGGCGAAGTGCAGGAGGCACGCTGGGGCCGGGTGGCCGCCTTCCGGCTCCCGGGCGGCGGCGAGGTCGGCCTCTACGAGCCGCGCCATCCGACAGCGCACAGCTGACGTACGCCCGCAACACACACGAACCCCCGGGCCCCGGAGCCTGTGGCGTCCGGAACCCGGGGGTGCTCGGGGCGGCGGGTCGTCAGGCCGTGACCGTCTCCGGCTGTGACGCTTCCTGCGCGATGCGCTCGCCCAGGTGCTCCGTCGGGACCTTGTGGGTCTCGCGGGCCGACAGAGCGGCGATCACCGGCGGGACGCACAGGGCCGCGGTGAACAGGGCCACCGAGGACCAGTCGTTGCCGTCCGGGCCCGCGATCTGCGCGGCGAAGGTGACCGCGAAGCCGGCCACGGCGAAGCCGATCTGGGTGCCGATCGCCATGCCGGACAGCCGGACGCGGGTGGAGAACATCTCGCCGTAGAAGGAGGGCCACACGCCGTTCGCGGCGCTGTAGACGACACCGAAGGTGACGATGCCCAGGAACAGGATCAGCGGGTAGTTGCCGGTGGAGATCGCCCAGAGGTACAGGAACATGGTGATCGCGCTGCCGACGGCACCGATCAGGAACACGGGCCGGCGGCCGATGCGGTCCGAGAGCGAGGCCCACAGCGGGATCGCGGCGAGTGCCACGAGGTTGGCGAGCGCGCCCACCCACAGCATCGAGGAACGGGACATGCCGACCGAGTCGCTGGTGGCGTAGGCGAGGGCCCAGACCGTGAAGATCGTGGAGACCGAGGCGATCAGCGCGCCCCCGATCACCCGCAGCACGTCCACCCAGTGCTCGCGCAGCAAGATCGCGAGCGGCAGCTTCGCCACGCCCTCGGTGGCCGCCTGCTTCGCGAAGGCCGGCGTCTCCTCCAGCTTGCGGCGGATGACATAGCCGACGACGGCGACCGCGACGCTCGCCCAGAACGGGACCCGCCAGCCCCACGAAAGCAGCTGGTCCTCGGGCAGCGCGGCGACCGGGATGAAGACCAGGGTGGCGATGAGCTGGCCGCCCTGGGTGCCGCTGAGCGTGAAGCTGGTGAAGAAGCCGCGCCGGTTCGGTGGCGCGTGTTCCAGGGTCATCGAGTTGGCGCTGGCCTGCTCGCCGGCCGCCGAGATGCCCTGCAGGACACGGCAGGCGACCAGCAGGACCGGGGCGAGGGTGCCGACCTGGTGGCGGGTGGGCAGACAGCCGATCAGGAAGGTCGACAGGCCCATCAGGATCAGCGTGAAGACCATGATCTTCTTACGGCCGACACGGTCGCCGAAGTGGCCGAGGAAGAGCGCGCCGACCGGGCGGGCCGCGTACGCGACACCGAAAGTGGCCAGCGACAGCAGGGTCGCGGTGGCCGGGTCGGACTCGTCGAAGAAGACCTTCGGGAAGATCAGCGCGGCCGCGCTGCCGTAGATGAAGAAGTCGTAGTACTCCAGGGCGCTGCCGATCCAGGCGGCAGTTGCCGCCTTTTTCGGCTGCCCGACGGCTTCGGCGGGGACGGACGACACGGCGTTGCTCCTTCGAGGGAACTCCAGCGTAGGCGGAGTGAGCGGAGAGGGGAGATGCCGGGACCCTGGGGTGGCGGGACGGCCGTGCCGGGTGCTACCCGGCTAATTAACGCACTGGATAGTTAGTAGCGGTTGTCCAGGGATGTTGCGCTCACGTTTCCCGGGTGTCAAGGGGTGGTGCCGAAGGATCTTGCCGCGCTTCGATCCGTGATCAGTCGTCGGTGCGGTCCGCCGTCAGGTACGCGATCACCATGTCGCCGAGCATGTTCCGGTAGTGCTCGCGCTGGGCCGGGTCGACCAGGTCGCGACCGAACAGGGCGCCGAAGGTGTGCCGGTTCGCGACCCGGAAGAAGCAGAAGGAACTGATCATCGCGTGCAGGTCGACGGCGTCGACGTCGGCCGTGAACAGCCCGGACTCGCGTCCGGACTTGAGGATCCGGCGGATGACGTCCAGGGCCGGCGAACCCATCTTGCCGAGCTTCTCCGAGGCCACGATGTGCTCGGCCTCGTGGATGTTCTCGATGCTGACCAGGCGGATGAAGTCCGGGTGCTGCTCGTGGTGGTCGAAGGTGACCTCGGCCAGCCGCCGGATGGCCGCGACCGGGTCCAGATGGTCGACGTCCAGCTCCTGCTCGGCCTCGCGGATCACGCCGTAGGCCCGCTCCAGGACGGCCGTGAACAGCTGCTCCTTGCCGCCGAAGTAGTAGTAGATCATCCGCTTCGTGGTGCGGGTGCGGGCGGCGATCTCGTCCACCCGGGCCCCGGCGAAGCCCGCCCGGGCGAACTCGTGGGTCGCGACGTCGAGGATCTCGGCCTTGGTGCGGACGGCGTCACGAATGCGTCCGTTGGGGCGTGCCGGTTCGTCGACGCTGGTCATCGGGTTCCTTACGGCGTAGGGCCAGTGCCGCAGATTGTAGAAGCCCGCGCCCGGCGGGGTCTTCCCACGTTCCGTCTCCGCCTGCTATGACTAACGTACTAGTTCGTACATTAGTGAGCCGCTCAGGAGGGCCCGTGGCCAAGGACTCGTATCTCGTCGGACTGATCGGTTCCGGCATCGGCCCGTCGCTCAGCCCGGCTCTGCACGAGCGGGAGGCGGACCGGCAGGGTCTGCGCTACCTGTACCGGCTCATCGACATCGACACGCTCGGCGTCCCGCCGGAGGCCGTGGGCGATCTGGTGCGGGCCGCGCGGGATCTGGGCTTCGACGGGCTGAACATCACGCACCCCTGCAAGCAGCTGGTCATCGAGCACCTGGACGCGCTCGCCCCGCAGGCCGAGGCGCTCGGCGCGGTCAACACCGTCGTCTTCGAGGACGGCCGGGCGGTCGGGCACAACACGGACGTCACCGGGTTCGCCGCGTCGTTCGCGCGCGGGCTGCCGGACGTGCCGCTGGAGCGGGTGGTGCAGCTGGGGGCGGGCGGGGCGGGGGCGGCGGTCGCGCATGCCACGCTCACCCTCGGGGCCGAGCGGGTCACCGTCGTTGACGCGCTGGCCGATCGGGCGGCGGATCTGGCGGCCTCGCTGAACCGGCACTTCGGTGCGGGGCGGGCGGCTGCCGCCGGCCCGGACCGCCTGGCCGAGCTGCTTGCCGGCGCCGACGGCATCGTGCATGCCACGCCGACCGGCATGGCCGCCCACCCCGGCCTGCCCTTCCCCGCCGAGCTCCTGCACCCCGGCCTGTGGGTCGCCGAGGTCGTCTACCGCCCGCTGGAGACCGAGCTGCTGACCACGGCTCGCGCGCTGGGCTGCGCCACCCTCGACGGCGGCGGCATGGCCGTCTTCCAGGCAGTGGACGCGTTCCGCCTGTTCACCGGGCGGGAACCCGACGCGGCGCGGATGCTCGCCGACATCGCCGAGTTGGCCGGTGCCGTAGCGGCCCAGAAGTAGTCCCGGGCATCTCGGAAGAAGAGGTACCGACGTGCGTACGTCCATTGCCACTGTTTCGCTGAGCGGATCCCTCACCGAGAAGCTGACGGCCGCCTCGCGGGCCGGGTTCGACGGTGTTGAGATCTTTGAGAACGATCTGCTTGCCAGTCCCCTCACTCCGGAGGAGATCCGCGCTCGCTGTGTCGACCTGGGGCTCACCATCGACCTCTACCAGCCGATGCGGGACATCGAGGCTGTGCCGGGGGAGGAGTTCGGGCGCAACTTGCGCCGCGCTCGGCACAAGTTCGAGCTCATGGGGCGGCTCGGGGTCGACACGGTTCTCGTCTGTTCCAGTGTCTCGCCGCTCGCCATTGACGACGACGCCCTTGCCGCCCAGCAGCTCGGCCGACTCGCCGACCTCGCCCAGGACTTCGGCATCCGCGTCGCCTATGAGGCGCTCGCCTGGGGGCGACACGTCAGTACGTACGACCATGCCTGGCACATCGTGGAGACCGCCGGTCATCCGGCGCTCGGCACCTGCCTGGACAGCTTCCACATTCTCTCCCGCGGGTCCGATCCCAAGGGCATCGAGGACATCCCCGGCGAGAAGATCTTCTTCCTTCAGCTCGCGGACGCCCCGCTGCTCGCGATGGACGTCCTGCAGTGGAGCCGGCACTACCGCTGTTTCCCGGGGCAGGGCGGGTTCGACGTCGCCGGGCTGGTGCGGCATGTGCTGCGTACCGGATACGCCGGACCGCTCTCCCTCGAGGTCTTCAACGACGTCTTCCGGCAGGCCGAGGCAGGTCCCACCGCCGTGGACGCCCACCGCTCCCTCCTGGTCCTCCAGGAACAGGTCGGTCTGGCCGAGCTGCCCGCGCCCGTCGTCCCCACGGGCGTCGCCTTCGCCGAGCTGGTCACGCCCGACGCCGAGCCGGTGTCCGCGGTCCTGGCCGCGCTGGGGTTCGCCCGCACCGCGCGGCACCGCAGCAAGCCGGTGGATCTGTGGCAGCAGGGCGAGGCGCGCGTCCTGGTCAACACCGGGCCGGCCGCCCGCCGTGACGGCACCGGGCTCGCCGCGATCGGTCTGGAGTCCCCGGACCCGGCCGGCGCCGCCCGCCGCGCCGAGGCCCTGCTCGCGCCGGTGCTGCCGCGCCGCCGCGCACCGGAGGACGCACCGCTGGACGCGGTGGCCGCCCCCGACGGCACGGAACTGTTCTTCTGCGCCACGGACCGGCCCGAACTGCCCGACTGGCGCGGCGACTTCGAGGACACCGGGCACGGCGAGGGGGTCGCGGCCGTGACCCGGATCGACCATCTCGCCCTCGTCCAGCCCTGGCACCACTTCGACGAGGCCACCCTCTTCCACCGCAGCGTGCTCGGCCTGAGCGCGCAGGAGAGCGTGGACGTCGCCGACCCGTACGGCCTGATGCGCAGCCGTGCCGTGACCAACGCCGAAGGCGACGTCCGTATCGCCCTGTCGGTCGGCGCGGCGCCCGCCGACGACACGGTCCACGCCCAGCACATCGCCCTGGCGACGGAGGACGTGGTGGCCGCGGCCCGGCGTTTCCGGGCTGCGGGCGGGCTGCTGCTGGCGATGCCCGCGAACTACTACGACGACCTGGCCGCCCGGTTCGAGTTCGCCGAGGGGGAGTTGGAGACGTATCGCGAGCTCGGGATTCTCTACGACCGGGATGCGTACGGGGAGTTCCGGCACTGCTACACACGGACCATCGGCCGCGTCTTCTTCGAACTCGTCCAGCGGGACGGGGAGTACAGGGGCTACGGCGCCCAGAACGCCCCCGTCCGTCTGGCGGCCCAGCACGCCGTGCGGCGGCTCACTGGCGGCTGACGGTTCTGGTCACGCCGGTGACGACCGTCGAGGCCAGGATCCAGCCGGTGATGATCAGGGCGTAGGAGAGGTACTGGTACCAGCCGTCCGGGGAGAAGGCCCCCTCCTGTCCGAAGGAGATCACCGGCAGGAGCAGGTCGAGGGTGAAGAAGACCGGGTCGAAGTGCGGGGCCTCGGACGCCTTGAGCGGGCGCGGGTGGTGCAGACCGTACGCGACCGAGCCGATCACCAGCAGCGACAGCAGCCAGACGGCGGCGCGCAGCGGGCGGAAGCCGTAGCCGACGGTGGCGTCCTGGACGTAGCCCCACAGGCGGCCGTACCAGGCGCGGGTGGAGCGGAGGCGGCGCTGCTTGGCGAGTTGGACCATGCGGGCCGCGTAGTCGTCGCCGATACGGCGGTAGGCCGCGGTCAACTGCTCGTAGGCGTGGGGTTCGTAGGCGAGGTCGCGCTCCAGCATGGGCAGGCGGCGCTCGGCGGGCTCGTGCGGGGTGAGAGTGGTGTAGGTGAGGTCGCTGAGCAGGACCTTGGCCGGCACCATCTCCGGGTCCAGGTACAGGACTTCGATGTGTGCGCGGCGCAGATTGAGAATGCCCTCCATGCCGCCCTTGAGCAGCCAGAGTTCCCCGATGGTGCAGCTGCTCACGCGCAACGCCGTTCCGTCGGGGTTCGACAGCTGCACCCGGGTCAGGTCGAAGCGGCCCGGGACGCGGGAGCCGCGGAAGTCGACACGTCCGCGGGCCCGCACGAATCGCATCCGCAGGTCCGAGCCCGTGTCGAAGGTCAGGGCACTCACGGCCGTGTCCCCGGGACTGTGGAACTCCGCCCCTTCCAGGTTCACCGCGCCGGTGACCGCCGCCCCGTCGAGCCGCACCTGACCGTGTGCCCGCATCTCCGGTGCCCACAGGTCGTCCCCGATCTCGGCATGGTTCAGCTGGAGCACCGGCTCCGCGTCGTCCTCCGTCGAGAACTGCGCGCGTTCCATGAACAGCGCCCCGGAGATCTGCGCTCCGCCCAGCCGTACCGGCCCCGTGATCCGGCAGTCAGTGAGCCGCAGCACGCCCTCCAGCCGTACGGTGGCCGCCGTGAGGCCGGGCAGCACCGAGTTGCTCAGATTGAGCTGGCGGAACCGGGCGCCGTACAGCATCGGCACCTCGTCGAAGTGGCAGTGGCTCAGCCGCACGGCGTGCTCGCACGTGCCGTACCGCACATCGAGCACTCCGGTGATCCGCGCCCCGTTCAGCTTGAGCGCGGCTATCTCCCCCACTTCCTGGGGCCCGTTGAGCAGAAGGGCGCGCAACACGGCTGCTCGAACGGTCCGTTCGGGCCCCCAGTGCGCGCCCTCCGCCGTGTCCTCGTCGGCCTCCTCCTGGAAGTCGACCGCGGTCCCCGTCGCGAACGCCCGCCATACTCGCTGTTCGGCCGGCGTCAGATCGTTGATCTCCACACTGCGGGACTCTAATCCCACAGCTCCGCATGCCGCCGATGCCTGTCGGTCAACCCGTTCACGAAGAAGCGCTCGTAGTACTCCCGTTCCACGTGATGGGCCTGCAGCCAGATGCCCGGCACGTGGATCGCGTCCGTGTGCGCAGGGAACCGGCGGTGCGTGCGGATGATGTACTCGCAGATGTCGCGGGCGCAGTCGATCACCCGCTCCTCGTACTCGCTGGCCTCCGCGAGATAGCGCTGCCCGTAGTCCTCCTTGTAGATACGGGTGAAGACGTCCTTGTCGGTGTAGATCCCGCCGGTGCCGAACTTCGAGCGGATCACCGAATCCACCGCGTCCGCCATCGACTTGTGGGCCGGGGGACACGCGGCGGCGATGAGCGGCTCGCCCTCCCTGGACGTCAGCCCCACCGGGTGCGAACGCAGGTTCGCGTACTTCGGCAGCGGGACGTGCCAGCGCCATACGTCCGCCAGCCGCCAGCGCGGGGTGACGAAGGTGAAGCCGAGCATTCTGCCGTACGTTCGGGAGAACTTCGGGTCGCCGAGGGCTATTTGGGGGTTGATCGATGCATGGATCCAGGCGCCGAGCCCCATCGCCTCCGCCGTCAGCATCAGGTTCTGGAGGAGCAGGTCGGCCTCGATCTGCGTACGCATGGGGCCGAGAGCACCGAGCGGGAGCTTCAGGTCGGCGTTCAGGAAGCCGTTCTCGACCCACTTCTTCACCCCGGCCGGGCGGTAGAAGTTGCGGTCGTCCACGAGGGTCGGGCGGGCCCCGTCCGGTTGCGTCAGCAGGTACATCAGCGCGTTGATGTACTGGTGGGAGAGGTCCACCACCGGGAAGAACACCGTCGTCCCGGCGAGGTTGGACAGGAAGCGGTTCGAGTCCAGGTACGCCGGGAAGTCCCGCCTGTTCTGCGGTACGTCGAGCCGGTGGTCCAGGACCTTCACCTTGGACTGCGCCGCCCGCGCCGCCAACGTCTCGGCGTCGAACGGCTCTTGAGGGGCGGGCGGCAGCTTGCGCAGGTAGTACGTGCCCGTGTCGTTGATCATGAAGAAGTGGGTGCCCTGCGCGTTGTCCGGGCTGCCCGCGGTCCGGCCCGCCATGGTCAGGTTCGGCTTGGCCATGATGGGTTTGCCGTCGCGCGGGTCCTCGAAGGGCCGGTCCGGCATGGTGAGGCCGGTACAGCCGGTGATCGCGATCAGCACCGCCTCCTCCAGCTCCGACAGCGGCTGCTGGGTGTGCGTGGAGCGGTAGCTCATCGACCCCGCCGGCACCGAGGCGCCGCGGCTGACGCGGTGCGTGCGCCGGTGCCAGACCGTGTCAAGCAGGGGCCGGCCGAGGAGGTCGGCCAGCCCCGGGTGGCCGTCAACTGTCGTCATTCACGGCCCCGTTCATGCTCGCCGTCCAGGTCACCGTCGCTCGTCGGCCGCACCGTCCGCCACGGCGCGAACGCACTCGCCCCGCGCGGCAGCAGCGCCGCCAGCTCCGGGCAGTGCCGCAGGATCACGGAGTTCATACCGCCCCGCTCCACCCAGTCGATGCCGAGCGGTGTGTACACCTCGGGCCGGTAGTCGACGTTGAGGAAGCGGTCGGACTGCAGCCGCCTGCTCGCCATCAGGATGAAGATGCGGAACGCCGTGTCGCTGAAGCCGAAGCCGGTCGGCGGGTTCTCCCCGAACAGGCCCACCACCGTGTCGATCTCGTCGACCGAGCGGTACACGTCCTTGAGCCGGGCCAGCGTCTCGGCGTTCTCCGTGAGCTCCTCGAAGGAGCGGATACGCGGCTTGTGCAGGCCCTCGCGGAAGTCGTTGTAGCGCGGAACGCCCCGCCGACGGGTCCGTACGAGGTCCACCACCGACAGGTCGATGATCTCCCCGTCCCGCTCGAACTGCTGCAGCGCACGAGGGTAGTTGTGCAGGGTGATCGCACCCGGGTGGGCGATGCCGAACGAGTACAGGGTGTTCGCCAGGCCCGTCTTGCGGATCTGCGACTCGGCGGCGCCACCCTGGATGTCCAGGAAGCCCACCGTCTCCAGCCGCTGCCCGAAGTGGTGCTCGCGCAGCTCGAAGTCGTCCGGGACCAGCGGGTGCATACGGTAGACGGTGACGAAGTCCTCCGTCAGCGAGTACGGCGCCGCGTGGTGGTCCGGCAAGGTCTTCGGGATGCCCGTCAGCGAGTGCGCCTCGAACAGCCACAGGCCCAGCTGGTTGAGCCAATTCTGCGGCGGGCCCTGCCAGTTGGTCTTCAGCGCGATGTCGATCGCCTGCGTCGCGAGGATCGCCGGCGTCCACTCCACCGTGTGGATCTTCGCGATCAGCGCGGAGACCACGAGCCGGGCCGTCTGGTAGATCCGCTCCTCGCTCATCGACGGGTATTCGGCGCGCAGCGCGGCGCACACCGCGTTGTGCTCGCGGGCGAAGAGTGTGTGCACGGCGCTCAGGCCCATCCACCAGCTCTCGTTGAAGCCGGTGAGCGGGATGTGACCGTTGCTGCCGCTGGGCAAGTGGCCGTCCTCCAGGCGCAGTTCGGCACGCCCGTCGGCCTCGCGCAGGAAGCGGGCGGTCTGCTCGTCCTCGCCGTACACCTCGGATCCGTCCCACCAGTGGGAGGCGTTGTTGCCGAACAGGATCGGCGGGCGGCCGGGGACCTCGATGCCCTCGTTCTCCGCGAACCGCATGACGTTCTCGCCGGGCCCGCCGGGCGTGTTGTGCCAGGGCCCGCTGCCGGGCGGCAGCGGCACCTCGACGCTGCGTTCGCCGGGCTTGTAGCGGCGGTGGTTGACCCAGTCGTGCACCTGGAACTGGATCCAGGCCGCGGCGAGGATGTTGAGGGAGGACGCGGGCACGAAGCTCTCGCGGTACAGCAGTTGGCGGCTGACCGCGACCGGGTTCGGGGTGTCGAAGAGGTCGGGCCGGTAGTCCGGCTTCAGGTTGCGTCCGAAGGCCGCGCCGACCGCGCCCATCCTCGGTTCCGACAGATCGTTGTACGTCCCGTCGTAGGACCGCTCGCCGCGCAGCCGCTCGGGAATGGGGGCCGGCACCCGCTGGGCCTTCGGCGGTGCCTCGCGCGGCTCGGTGTCGATCAGGTTGAGGCGGCGCAGCACCTTGCGCAGGAACACCAGGTTCAAAAGGCTCAGCTGCAACGGCAGCCGGTGCCAGGGGACATACCGGTTGAGCAGCGCGAACGCGGCCTCCATGGGGCGGCCGATGATCCGGTTGCGCAAGGGCTCCTCGGTGACGAACTTCAACCCCAGCCGGTGCGCGCTCGCCGCCTGATAGGCGGCCTTGCGGGCCCGGTTGATGTTGCCGAGCGGGCGGAACTCGTCCGTGGTGTACCAGGGGTTGAAGGAGAGGTCCTCGATCCGGCGGGCGGTCGCGCGGGCCTCCGCGGTGTTCAGGTCCTGGCTGGGGATGGTGAGCCGGGCCACCGCGATCGCGGGCGCGACGGCGTCCCTCCACTCCACCGAGGCGTCCTCGACCGGTGTGCGCTGCTCGTCCACGAACCGCTGTACGCACAGGTCGTAGCTGACGTCCTGCTGCGCCAGCCGGTGCGTGAACTCGCGGTGCAGCAGGTCGGGGTCGCGGCGGTCCGGCGCGGGCGCCGGCGGGCTGCCGGGCGCGGGCCGGAACAGGAACCGCACCGGTCCCGCCTCTCCCCACAGGATCGCCCCACGGCTCCAGAAGGTCTCGCCGGCCAGGGAGTTGACTGTGTGCCGGGTGGCCGCCCGCACATTGCGGCGCATCCGGTTCGCGGTGCCGAGGCCGACGGCCAGCGGCAGCTTCACGAAGAGCCCGAACGCCTTCTGCACCGGACTCCGTGCTCCCGCCATCGCCTTCGCGAAGGCCACGAACTCCCGCGCGTTGCGGGCGTGCGAGACGGGGTAACTCGTTGCCAGCAGGTCGTGGCTCTCCTCGTCCGACACCTGCACACGTACGGCCGCCCCGCGCAGGTCGGGAGAGCCGTCGCCCTGCCGGATGCCGCTCGCGTTCGACAGCCGTACCGTCGCCGGATACTCGGCGCCCGGCTGGGCGAACCCCACCCTGAGCGCCGCCGGCAGATCGTCGTGGAAGCGCAGCCGCGCGTTGCCCACGGCCACCGGCGCCTTGGCATGGAAGGTCCGGGCGACCCCGCCGCCCCCCGCCCGCCGGTTCCTGACCTGCACCTTCATCAACTCGGCGGCAAGCTGCGCAAACACCAGCCGCTCCGCTTCGGGACTGCCGCCTTCGTACCGCTCGTACCGCGGTTCTTGCTGCCCGCTCTCGGCCATCGGTCGTTTCCTTACGTACGGATACGTACGGGACAGAGCCCTGCACGCTACCGGCGCGAAACTGCACTCACAGCGATGGTTCGCGCCGATGTGCGCCACCTTGCGCCCCATGCGAACAATTGCACGCCGAGCGGCATTTGCGCACGTCAGCCGGGCGTGTGAGGGGGCCGTAACGTGCGGTGCCCGCACCGGGGGCGTCACCGCTTCCCAGCAACCCCATCCGCCGCCCCCGCCGTGGCCGGGGAACGACTCCTTCTCGGTTGACGGCTCAAGGCCCCGGTGGTGTGCTCACCACCCGCAGACGACCGGGGGAGGTCCCACATGCGGGACACATACGTCAAAGGGCCCAGCTACACCGCGCTGCGCCCCTGCAAACCCGAGACCGATCCGAGCAGCTTCCCGGTCTACCCCGACCTGGTGGAGCGGCTCGTCGAGGACAAGCACCAGCCCGACGTGGACGGAGTCGTCCCGCACGTCCTCGCGACCTGCGCGGCCTACTCGTACGCCGGATTCGAGCAGCACAGCGACGTGCAGACCCTCTCCATGATCATGACCCGGCTCGGCCTGGAGGAGAACGACTGCCGGGCCTTCGAGCAGCGCGTGGACGCCATGTACATCGCCTCCGCCGCCTATCTCGTCCAGGACAAGGACCGCAGGGTCGCGATCCTCTGCTACCGCGGCACCCAGCCCGAGGACATCATCAGCATCCTCACCGACGCCGACGTACGCCCGGAGATGCTCGCCGTCGAACTGGAGGGCCGGAAGTACGAGGTCCACGCCGGCTTCTACCGCAACGTCCGCGCCACCCGGCATCTGATCATCGAGGCACTGGACCGCGCCGTGCGCGGCGAGTCCCTGGACCCCGGCAGGCAGGGCACCCGCGGCGGCGGCCTGGAGGCCCTCTACATCACCGGGCACAGCCTCGGCGCCGCGATGGCCGCGCTCATGGCGATCACCCTCGTCCACGAGCCCCGCTACTGGCACATCGCCGACAGGCTCAAGGGCGTCTACACCTTCGGCCAGCCCATGGTCGGCGGCCCCGACCTGGCGAAGGCCTGCGAGGAGACACCCGGCCCGAACGACACCTACGTCCTGCGCGACCGCATGCTCCGCTACATCTTCGACCGCGACGTCGTCCCCGCCCTGCCGCCCCGCCCGGTCGGCCCCTACGCCCAGTTCGGCCGCGAGTTCCACTACCGCAGGCGGCACGGTCCCGTCGACGCCACCCTCACCTTCGCCGCCGACTCGGCGATCGAGGGCCTCACCCTGCCGAGCGATGTGCTGCGCACGGTCGTCGACGGGGACTGGGGCGGCCTCCTGGTCCGCGTCACCGAAGGCGTACGGCGATCCGTACGACCCCTGCTGCGCACCGGCACGCAGGGCTGGACGGAGGTCACCGAACCCGGCCTGCACTACCCCCAGATGGACAGCCTGGCCGGTCTCGCCGTCGTGGCCCCGCTGGCGTTCTTCGCGACCCGCCTGGCCCTGACCCGCACGATCCCGTTCAAGTACTCCTTCGACGACCACGGCCCGGGCCACTACGTCAACGCGCTTGCTCCACCTGGGGTGTTGAGCGAGTTCGGAGACGTGCTGTAGCCCGGGCCACGAGAGACCGTCGGTTACGGCCGGCTGTTCCACTCGGCGATCACCGGGCGGTCGTGCTCGGTCGACAGGCGGCTGAGCGTGCCCGTCGCCAGCTGGAAGAGCCGTCCGTCCGCGGGCGGCAGACCCAGCCGGCGGGCCGTCAGGACCCGTAGGAAATGGGCGTGCGCCACCAGGATCACGTCGCCGGACGGCAGAGCCGCGTCCACGCGGGACAGTACGCGGTCGGCGCGCAGGCCGGTCTGCTCGGGGGATTCGCCGGGGTGTCCGTCCGGGCCGGGCGGTACGCCGTCGGTCCACAGGTCCCAGTCGGGACGGGTGCGGTGGATCTCGACGGTGGTGATGCCCTCGTAGGCGCCGTAGTCCCACTCGTGCAGGTCGGGTTCGACGAACGTGCCCGTGATGCCCGCGAGTTCGGCGGTACGTATCGCGCGGCCAAGCGGGCTGGTCAGGGCGAGTGCGTAGGTCCGCTGCGAGAGGAGTGGAGCGAGGGACTTGGCCTGCTCCTCACCGTGCTGGGTGAGGGGCAGGTCGGTCCAGCTGGTGTGCTGTCCCGACACGCTCCACTCCGTCTCGCCGTGGCGGACCAGGAGAAGGTCCCCCACGGCGCGCCTACTTGGACTCGACGGCGTGCCCGCCGAACTGGTTGCGCAGCGCCGCGATCATCTTCATCTGCGGGGAGTCGTCCTGCCGGGACGCGAACCGCGCGAAGAGGGAGGCGGTGATCGTGGGCAGCGGGACCGCGTTGTCGACGGCCGCCTCGACGGTCCAGCGGCCCTCGCCGGAGTCCTGCGCGAAGCCCTTCAGCTTGTCCAGGTGCTCGTCCTCGTCGAGGGCGTTGACCGCCAGGTCGAGCAGCCAGGAGCGGATGACCGTGCCGTCCTGCCAGGACCGGAACACCTCGCGGACGCTGTCCACGGAGTCCACCTTCTCCAGTAGCTCCCAGCCCTCGGCGTAGGCCTGCATCATGGCGTACTCGATGCCGTTGTGGACCATCTTGGAGAAGTGCCCGGCGCCGACCTTGCCCGCGTGGACATAGCCGTACGGGCCCTCGGGCTTGAGCGCCTCGAAGATCGGCTGGAGGCGGTCGACATGCTCCTTGTCGCCGCCGACCATGAGCGCGTAGCCGTTCTGCAGGCCCCACACACCGCCGGAGACACCGGCGTCGACGAAGCCGATGCCCTTGGTGCCCAGCTCCGCGGCGTGCTTCTCGTCGTCCGTCCAGCGGGAGTTGCCGCCGTCGACGACGGTGTCGCCGGGGGAGAGGAGGCCGCCGAGCTCGTCGACGACGGACTGGGTGGCGGCGCCCGCCGGGACCATCACCCAGACCACGCGCGGCGCTTCGAGCTTGTCGACCAGTTCGGCGAGGCTCGCCGCGTCGGAGAGGTCGGGGTTGCGGTCGTAGCCGATGACGGTATGGCCGGCGCGGCGGATCCGCTCGCGCATGTTGCCGCCCATCTTGCCGAGACCGATGAGTCCGATCTGCATGTCAGTTCACATCCGATGCGTTCTTGAGCTCGCGGTACGCGGCCACGAGAGCGGTGGTGGAGGGGTCGAGGCCGGGGACGTCCGCGCCCTCGGTCAGGGCGGGTTCGACGCGCTTGGCGAGAACCTTGCCGAGCTCGACGCCCCACTGGTCGAAGGAGTCGATGTTCCAGACGGCGCCCTGTACGAACACCTTGTGCTCGTACAGCGCGATCAGCTGGCCCAGCACCGACGGGGTCAGCTCGCGGGCCAGGATGGTGGTGGTGGGGTGGTTGCCGAGGAACGTGCGGTGCGGCACCTGCGCCTCGGGGACGCCCTCCGCGCGCACCTCCTCGGCGGTCTTGCCGAAGGCCAGCGCCTGGCCCTGTGCGAACAGGTTGGCCATCAACAGGTCGTGCTGGCCCTTGAGTTCGTCGCTCAGCTCGGCCGCCGGACGGGCGAAGCCGATCAGGTCCGCGGGGATCAGCCGGGTGCCCTGGTGGATCAACTGGTAGTAGGCGTGCTGGCCGTTGGTGCCGGGCGTGCCCCACACCACCGGCCCGGTCTCCCACCCGACCAGATGGCCGTCGCGGTCCACGGACTTGCCGTTGGACTCCATGTCCAGCTGCTGCAGATACGCCGTGAACTTCGACAGGTAGTGGCTGTACGGCAGCACCGCATGGGACTCGGCGTGGAAGAAGTTGCCGTACCAGATGCCCAACAGGCCCAGGATCAGCGGGGCGTTGGCCTCGGCCGGTGCGTTCCTGAAGTGCTCGTCGACGATGCGGAAGCCGTCGAGCATCTCCCGGAAGCGGGCCGGGCCGATGGCGATCATCAGGGACAGGCCGATCGCCGAGTCGAAGGAGTAGCGGCCGCCGACCCAGTCCCAGAACTCGAACATGTTGTCCGGGTCGATGCCGAACTCGGCGACCTTGCCGCCGTTCGTCGACAGCGCCACGAAGTGCTTGGCGACCGCCTTCTCATCGCCGAGCCCACCGGGGCCGTGCAGCAGCCAGGAGCGGGCCGACGTGGCGTTGGTGATCGTCTCGATCGTGGTGAACGTCTTGGACGCGACGATGAACAGCGTCTCCGCCGGGTCCAGGTCCCGCACCGCCTCGTGGAGGTCGGCGCCGTCGACGTTGGAGACGAAGCGGAACGTCAACTCCCGTGCCGTGAAGGTGCGCAGGGCCTCGTACGCCATCGCCGGACCGAGATCCGAGCCGCCGATGCCGATGTTGACGACATTGCGGATGCGCTTGCCGGTGTGCCCGGTCCAGGCGCCGGAGCGGACCCGCTCGGCGAAGTCGCTCATCTTGTCCAGCACGGCGTGCACACCCGGGACGACGTTCTCGCCGTCGACCTCTGTCACCGCGTCCCGGGGCGCCCGCAGCGCGGTGTGCAGCACGGCCCGGTCCTCGGTGACGTTGATCCGCTCGCCGTCGAACATGGCGTCGCGCAGCCCGAACACGTCGGTGGCGGCGGCCAGTTCCTGCAACAGGGCGAGGGTCTCGTCGTTGATCAGGTGTTTGGAGTAGTCGATGCGCAGGTCACCCACGTGCACCACGTACCGCTCGGCGCGGGAGGGATCCACGGCGAACAGCTCACGCAGCCGCGGGCGCTGCAGCGCGTCCGCACGGTGGTCCTCCAGGGCGGCCCACTCGGGCCGGCGGGTGAGCCTGGGGGAGTCGGACGAAGAGTCAGACATGAGAGGCGGTCTCCTTGGTGGCCTCGCCCCGCAGGGCGACGGCGTACATCTCGTCCGCGTCGAGGCGGCGAAGCTCCTCGGCGATGAGTTCGGAGGTGGTGCGGACCTTGAGCGCGAGGGTGCGCGGGGGCTGGCCCGGCAGGGTCAGCGTGGCCAGCGGGCCCTCGGGGCGGTCGATGACGATCTCGCCGTTGTGGGTGCCCAGACGGACCGCGGTGACGACCGGGCCGGCGGTGACGACACGGTCGATCTTCACGTGCAGCCGTGCCTCCAGCCAGCGCGCGAGCAGCTCGGCGGCCGGGTTCTCGGCCTCGGCCTCCACGGCCCCCGAGACGATCCTCGTGCGGGCCTGGTCGAGGGCCGCGGCCAGCATCGAGCGCCACGGCGTCAGCCGGGTCCAGGCGAGGTCGGTGTCGCCGGGCGCGTAGGAGCGGGCCCGCTGCTCCAGCGCCTCGAGCGGGTTCTCGACCGCGTACAGGTCGGTGATCCTGCGCTGCGCGAGGGCACCGAGCGGGTCCTTGGCGGGCACCTCCGGGGCGTCCACCGGCCACCACACGACGACCGGCGCGTCCGGCAGCAGCAGCGGCAGCACGACCGAGTCGGCGTGGTCGGACACCTCGCCGTAGGTGCGCAGGATGACCGTCTCGCCGGTGCCTGCGTCGGCACCCACCCGGACCTCGGCGTCCAGCTTGGACGCCATCCGGTCGCGCGGGGTGCGGGCGTGCCGCTTGATGACGACCAGGGTGCGCGAGGGGTGCTCGTGCGAGGCCTCCTCGGCCGCCTTGATCGCGTCGTAGGCGTTCTCCTCGTCCGTGACGATCACCATCGTCAGGACCATGCCCACGGCGGGCGTCCCGATGGCGCGGCGGCCCTGCACCAGCGCCTTGTTGATCTTGCTTGCCGTGGTGTCGGTCAGGTCGATCTTCATGGCCTGCGCCAGCTCCGTCCGTCTCGTGCGAGCATCTCGTCGGCTTCCTCGGGTCCCCAGCTGCCCGAGGGGTACTGCGCCGGCTTGCCGTGCCGCGCCCAGTACTCCTCGATCGGGTCGAGGATCTTCCAGGACTCTTCCACTTCCTGGTGACGGGGGAACAGGTTGGCGTCGCCGAGCAGCACATCCAGGATGAGCCGCTCGTACGCCTCCGGGCTGGACTCCGTGAACGACTCGCCGTAGGCGAAGTCCATGGACACGTCCCGGATCTCCATCGAGGTGCCCGGCACCTTGGAGCCGAACCGGACGGTCATGCCCTCGTCCGGCTGGACGCGGATGACGATCGCGTTCTGGCCGAGCTCCTCGGTGGCGGTGGAGTCGAAGGGGGAGTGCGGCGCCCGCTTGAAGACGACCGCGATCTCGGTGACCCGGCGGCCCAGGCGCTTGCCGGTGCGCAGGTAGAAGGGGATGCCCGCCCAGCGGCGGTTGTCCACCTCGAGCTTGATGGCCGCGTAGGTGTCGGTCCTGGAGTTCGGGTCGATGCCCTCTTCCTGGAGGTAGCCGAGGACCTTCGCACCGCCCTGCCAGCCCTCGGCGTACTGCGCGAGAACCGTGTGCTCGCCCAGGTTCTCCGGCAGCCGCACCGACTTCAGGACCTTGAGCTTCTCGGTGAGCAGCGACTCGGCGTCGAAGGCGATGGGCTCCTCCATCGCGGTGAGCGCCATCAGCTGGAGCAGGTGGTTCTGGATGACGTCACGGGCGGCGCCGATGCCGTCGTAGTAGCCGGCCCGGCCGCCGATGCCGATGTCCTCGGCCATGGTGATCTGGATGTGGTCGACGTACGACCGGTTCCAGATGGGCTCGTACATCTGGTTGGCGAAGCGGAGCGCCAGGATGTTCTGGACGGTCTCCTTGCCGAGGTAGTGGTCGATGCGGAACACCTGGTCCGGCTCGAACACGTCGTGCACGAGCGCGTTCAGCTCGCGGGCCGTCCCGAGGTCGCGCCCGAAGGGCTTCTCGATGACCGCGCGTCGCCAGGAGCCCTCGGGTGCGTCCGCCAGGCCGTGCTTCTTGAGCTGCTGGACGACCTTCGGGAAGAACTTCGGCGGTACGGAGAGGTAGAAGGCGTAGTTGCCGCTCGTACCTCGGGCCTTGTCCAGGTCGTCGACGGTCCGGCGCAGCTGGTCGAAGGCCGTGTCGTCGTCGAAGTCGCCCGGGATGAACCGCATGCCCTCGGCGAGCTGCTGCCAGACCTCCTCGCGGAACTCGGTACGGGCGTGCTCACGCACCGAGTCGTGCACGACCTGTGCGAAGTCCTGGTCCTCCCAGTCCCGCCGGGCGAACCCGACGAGCGAGAAGCCCGGCGGCAGCATGCCGCGGTTGGCGAGGTCGTAGACGGCCGGCATCAGCTTCTTGCGGGACAGGTCGCCGGTGACGCCGAAGATGACGAGACCGGACGGGCCCGCGATGCGGGGGAGACGGCGGTCGCGCGCGTCGCGCAGGGGGTTGGTCCAGTCGAGAGCCGACCCGACCGTGACTTGCTCGGTCATTCCGTCTCAACTCCCTTGCTGTCCAGGGACTTCGTGACGGCGTTCAGCAGGTCCTGCCAGGCCACCTCGAACTTGGCGACGCCCTCGTCCTCGAGCTGCTTCACGACCTCGTCGTAGGAGATCCCGAGCGTCTCCACGGCGGCCAGGTCGGCGCGGGCCTGCGCGTAGCCGCCGGTCACCGTGTCGCCGGTGATCACGCCGTGGTCGGCGGTGGCGTTGAGGGTGGCCTCCGGCATGGTGTTGACGGTGCCGGGAGCGACCAGCTCGTCCACGTACAGGGTGTCCTTGTACGCCGGGTCCTTCACGCCGGTGGAGGCCCACAGGGGGCGCTGCTTGTTGGCCCGAGCGCCGGCGAGGGCGGTCCAGCGGGCCGAGGCGAAGACCTCCTCGTAGGCCTCGTACGCGAGTCGCGCGTTCGCCAGCGCTGCCCTGCCCTTGAGGGCGAGGGCCTCGTCCGTGCCGAGCACCGTCAGGCGCTTGTCGATCTCGGAGTCGACGCGGGAGACGAAGAAGGAGGCCACGGAGTGGATCGTGGAGAGGTCGAGGCCCTTCTTGACAGCCTTCTCCAGGCCCGCCAGGTAGGTGTCCATGACCTCGCGGTAGCGCTCCAGGGAGAAGATCAGCGTGACGTTGACGCTGATGCCGAGGCCGATGACCTCGGTGATCGCCGGGAGGCCCGCCTCGGTCGCCGGGATCTTGATCATGACGTTCGGGCGGTCGACCAGCCAGGCGAGCTGCTTGGCTTCCGCGATGGTCGCCCCGGTGTTGTGGGCGAGACGGGGGTCGACCTCGATGGAGACCCGGCCGTCGCGACCGTCGGTGGCGTCGTACACGGGCCGCAGGATGTCGGCGGCGGCGCGGACGTCGGCGGTGGTCATCATCCGTACGGCCTCGTCGACCGTGACACCGCGGACGGCCAGGTCGGCGAGCTGCTCCTCGTAGCCCTCGCCGGAGCCGATGGCGGCCTGGAAGATGGACGGGTTGGTGGTCACGCCCACCACGTTGCTGTTCTCGACGAGTTCGGCGAGGTTGCCGGACTCGATGCGCCGGCGCGACAGGTCGTCCAGCCAGATGGAGACGCCTTCGTCGGAGAGGCGCTTGAGCGTTTCCGCGGTCGCGGATGCTTCGGTCACTTGGATCATCTTCTTTCTGGCGATCGGATCAACCGCGGGCGGCAGCGAGGGATTCCCGCGCTGCGGCGGCGACGTTCTCGGGGGTGAAGCCGAACTCGGCGAACAGGGTCTTGGCGTCGGCGGAGGCGCCGAAGTGCTCGAGGGAGACGATGCGTCCTGCGTCACCTGTGAACCGGTACCACGTCAGACCGATCCCGGCCTCGACGGCGACCCGGGCTCGCACGGACGGCGGAAGGACCCGCTCGCGGTACTCGCGCGGCTGCTCCTCGAACCACTCCACGGACGGCATCGAAACCACGCGCGTGCCGATCCCCTCGGCCTCCAGCTGCTCGCGCGCGGCGACGGCAAGCTGGACCTCGGAGCCGGTGGCGATCAGGACGACGTCCGGGGTCTCCTTCGAGGACTCCTTCAGGACGTAACCGCCCTTCGCCGCATCGGGGTTGGGCGCGTAGGTCGGGACGCCCTGGCGGGTGAGCGCGAGGCCGTGGGGGGCCGGGTGGGTGGCGTGCCGCTTGAGGATCTCGGCCCAGGCGACGGCCGTCTCGTTGGCGTCGGCCGGGCGGACGATGTTCAGGCCCGGGACGGCGCGCAGCGAGGCCAGGTGCTCGACCGGCTGGTGGGTCGGCCCGTCCTCGCCGAGACCGATGGAGTCGTGCGTCCACACATAGGTGACGGGCAGCTGCATGAGGGCCGACATCCGCACCGCGTTGCGCATGTAGTCGGAGAACACCAGGAAGGTGCCGCCGTAGATGCGGGTGTTGCCGTGCAGCGCGATGCCGTTCATCTCCGCGGCCATCGAGAACTCGCGGATGCCGAAGTGGACCGTACGGCCGTACGGGTCGGCCTCGGGCAGCGGGTTGCCCTCGGGCAGGAACGACGACGTCTTGTCGATGGTGGTGTTGTTCGACCCGGCCAGGTCGGCGGAGCCGCCCCACAGCTCGGGGAGTACGGCACCGAGCGCCTGCAGCACCTTGCCGGAGGCGGCACGGGTGGCGACCGCCTTGCCCTCCTCGAAGACGGGGATCTCGGATTCCCAGCCCTCGGGCAGCCGGCCGGCCACGATCCGGTCGAAGAGCCGTGCCCGTGCCGGCTGGTCCCAGCGCCACTGTTCCAGGTGCTTGTCCCAGAGGGAGTGCGCCTCGGCGCCGCGGTCGAGGGCCTCGCGGGTGTGGGCGAGGACGTCGGCGTCGACCTGGAAGGACTGCTCGGGGTCGAAGCCCAGGATGCGCTTGGTGGCGGCGATCTCCTCGGCGCCGAGCGCGGAGCCGTGGGAGGCCTCGGTGTTCTGGGCGTTCGGGGCGGGCCAGGCGATGATCGTGCGCATGGCGACGATGGACGGCCGCTCGGTCTCGTCCTGCGCGGCCTTGAGTGCCGTGTACAGGGCGGGTACGTCGATGTCGCCGCCGAGCGCGGGCTCGACGCGCTGCACGTGCCAGCCGTAGGCCTCGTAGCGCTTCAGGACGTCCTCGGAGAACGCGGTCGCGGTGTCGCCCTCGATGGAGATGTGGTTGTCGTCGTAGAGGAAGACCAGGTTGCCGAGCTTCTGGTGGCCGGCGAGCGAAGAGGCCTCGGCGGAGACGCCCTCCTCCAGGTCGCCGTCGGAGACGATCGCCCAGATGGTGTGGTCGAAGGGGGACTCACCCGCGAGGGTCTCCGGGTCGAACAGGCCGCGCTCGTAGCGGGCGGCCATCGCCATGCCGACGGCGTTGGCGACGCCCTGGCCGAGCGGACCGGTGGTGGTCTCGACACCGGCGGTGTGCCCGTACTCGGGGTGGCCGGGGGTCTTGGAGCCGTGCGTCCGGAAGGCCTTCAGGTCATCCAGCTCGACCTCGTACCCGGCGAGGAACAGCTGGGTGTAGAGGGTCAGCGAGGTGTGCCCGGGGGAGAGAACGAAACGATCCCGGCCGGTCCACTCGGGGTCGGCTGGATCGTGACGCATCAACTTCTGAAAGATCGTGTACGCGGCAGGGGCCAGGCTCATCGCGGTGCCCGGGTGGCCGTTGCCGACCTTCTGTACCGCGTCCGCCGCCAGCAGACGGGCGGTGTCGACGGCACGCCGGTCGAGTTCGGTCCATTCGAAGCTGTCCGGTGTCTGCGTACTCATCTTCAAGAAGTCCTCGATCGAAGAGGGGATTCAGCTCTGGTGCGTTCAAACTTAAAAGTCTGACTTTTAAGAAGGAAGGTCGCCGTGTGTCAGCCTGTGGTGAAAGTGGGACACGGAGGGCTTCGACCGGGCGGCGTGAGAAGGACATGGCGGACAGAACCATCCAAGGTGGAGACGGTGACGGAGGGGTGGACGGCATTCGAACGTTCCCTTTCCCGGTTGAGCTGAGCGTGGGCGGAGTCGGCATGCACGTCGGCCCGATGGGGCTCGACCGCCCCTGGCACGCCGAGGGCGCGCCGCTGGAGCGCGTGCACCGCATCGACTTCCATGTCGTGATGTTCTTCGACGGCGCCCCCGTCCGCCACATGATCGACTTCGCCGAGTACGAGGCGGCGGCCGGCGACCTGCTGTGGATCCGCCCCGGACAGGTCCACCGTTTCTCGCGCACGAGCGAGTACCGCGGAACCGTCCTGACCATGCAGCCCGGCTTCCTGCCCCGCGCCACGGTGGAGGCCACCGGCCTCTACCGCTACGACCTGCCGCCGCTCCTCCACCCCGACGGGCCGCGGCTGACCGCCCTGCAGTCGGCGCTCGCCCAACTCCGACGCGAGTACGAGGACACCACGACCCTGCCGCTGAGCCTGCACACCGCGGTGCTGCGCCACTCCCTGACGGCGTTCCTGCTGCGCCTCGCCCACCTGGCCGCCAGCTCCGCGGAGGCGGCCCGCCGCCAGTCGGACACCACGTTCACCCTCTTCCGGGACGCCGTGGAGAAGGACTTCGCCACCAACCACAGCGTCAGCGCCTACGCGGACTCTCTCGGCTACTCCCGCCGCACCCTCGTGCGCGCGGTCCGCGCCGCCACCGGCGAGACCCCCAAGGGCTTCATCGACAAGCGGGTGGTCCTCGAGGCCAAGCGCCTCCTCGCCCACACGGACATACCGATCGGCCGCGTCGGCGCGGCAGTCGGCTTTCCGGACGCGGCGAACTTCTCCAAGTTCTTCCAGCAGCACACGGAGATGACGCCGGCGGCGTTCCGGGCGGAGCTGCGCTGACCGAACGGGCGGGCGCAGACGATGAGTTGGCGTCTGCTTGACCCGGGCTTTGCTGTGCGTTGCCTGTGCGTGGCGTGATCTTTGCCCGCCGGGTCCCACGGTTCTTCTGGCCTTCACTCAGTCCCGGCACAGGGCCTCTAGCGTTACGGCGCCTCCCCCCGCGCGTCCGTCACCTCTGTCCGGAGGACAGTCATGACCGCCGTCAAGGCACCGAAGCGCAACCGCCGTTCCCTCACCGCTCTCGCCGGGGCCGTCGCCCTCACCGCCACCTCGATCGGGCTGTGGGCCGTCACGGCCTCCACCGCTCAGGCCGCCGCTCTTCCGACCCCCGACCACGTGGTGGTCGTGGTGATGGAGAACCACGCCTACTCCCAGGTGATCGGCAGCTCCAGCGCCCCGTACATCAACAACACCCTCAAGGCGGGTGGCGCCAACCTCACCCAGTCCTACGGCCTCACCCACCCCAGCGAGCCGAACTACTACATGCTGTTCTCGGGCTCCAACCAGGGCCGCACCGACGACAGTTGTGTCAGCGTAGGGTCGATCTCCGCACCCAACCTGGCCTCCGAGCTGATCGCCGCCGGAAAGACCTGGAAGAGCTACAACGAGTCGCTGCCCAGCCAGGGTTCGACGACCTGCAGCAGCGGCAACTACGCGCAGAAGCACAACCCTTGGTTCGGCTTCTCCAACGTGCCGACCAACACCGCGATGACCTTCGCGCAGTTCCCGGCCGACTACACGACCCTGCCCAAGGTCTCCTTCGTCGTCCCGAACCTGTGCAGTGACATGCACGACTGCTCGGTCTCCACGGGCGACACCTGGATCAAGAACAACCTGGGCGCGTACGCCACCTGGGCCAAGACCCACAACAGCATCCTCGCCGTCACCTTCGACGAGGACAACAAGCAGTCCGGCAACCGCATCCCCACCGTCTTCTACGGGCAGCACGTCACTCCCGGGAGCTCCAGCTCCACCACCTACAACCACTACAACGTCCTGCGGACCGTGGAGGACCTCGCCGGTCTGAGCGCGCACGCGGGCAACGCCGCCTCGGCCTCCGACATCACCGGCATCTGGAACTGACGCCCGTGTATCTCGCGGACTCCCGCAGCACCAAGGCCGCCGTCGTCCCGGACTCCCGTCCGGGGCGGCGGCCGGCCGCCGTGCCCGGCACAGTGCTGGCCCTGGGTGCGGTCAGCCTCATCACGGACATCTCCTCGGAGATGATCACGGCCGTCCTGCCGCTCTACGTGGTCGCGGGCCTGGGCCTCTCGCCCCTCGGTTTCGGGTTCCTCGACGGCATCAACAACGGTGTCGGCGCCCTGGTCCGGCTGGCCGGCGGCCATCTCGCCGACGGGGGAGGCCGGCGGCACAAGGTCGTGGCGGGCCTCGGCTACGGCCTGTCGGCGGTGTGCAAGCCGTTCCTGCTGCTCGCCCACACCCTCCCCGTGCTCAGCGCCGTGCTCGCGGTCGACCGCACCGGCAAGGGCCTGCGCACGGCTCCCCGGGACGCGATGATCTCGCTGGCCACCGAACCCGACCACCGGGGACGGGCGTTCGGGGTGCACCGCGCCATGGACACCACCGGTGCGCTGCTCGGCCCGCTCGTCGCCTTCGCGGTACTGCGGGCCACCGTCGACGGCTACGACGCGGTCTTCGCGGTCAGCGGCTGCGTCGCCGCACTGGGCGTCCTGGTCCTGGTGCTCTTCGTGCCCCGGCACATCGTCGCCCCCGCCGATGCCGTACGACCGCCCGAGCCCACCCGGCCCGCGCTGCGGGACGCGATCGGGCTGCTGCACCGTCCCGAACTGCGCCGGCTCACGGTGTGCGCGGCCCTGCTCGGTCTGACCACCGTCAGCGACTCCTTCCTGTATCTGCTGCTGCAGCGCGAAGGCGACCTGCCCGCCCACCTGTTCCCACTGCTGCCGCTGGGCACCGCCGCCTCCTTCCTGCTGCTCGCCGTCCCGCTCGGCGCCCTCGCCGACCGCGTGAGCCGCCGCCGGCTCTTCCTGGGCGGCCACGGTGTCCTGCTGTTCGGCTACGGCCTGGTGCTCTCCCCGTGGCACGGGATCCCGGCCGTGGTCGCCGTCCTCGTGCTGCACGGCACCTTCTACGCGGCCACCGACGGCGTGCTCGCGGCCGCCACCGCGGGGGCTGTTCCGACACAACACCAGGGCGCCGGGCAGGCGTTGGTGGGCACCGGCCAGGCGCTGGCCCGGTTCGCCTGCTCGCTCGTCTTCGGCGCGGCCTGGAGCCTGTGGGGCGGGCGGAGCGCGCTCGCCGTCACCGCCGCCGCACTGGCCGTCAGCGCCGTCGTGGCCTCGTTCGTCCTCCGTACCGCCGACGAGGCGCCCGCAACCGTCGATGAGGTGCCCGTATGACCCGAACAACCCGCCTGGTGATCCTGCTGGTCGCCGTCGTCCTGCTCGGCGCGGTCGGCACCGGGTCGGTGCTGTACGCCGCCCACCGCTCGGGCATGAAGGACCAGCAGCAGGCGGACGGTCCGACCGTGCAGACCGGCACCGTCTCGCTCCGGCCGACCACCCAACGGCGGCTGCTGGTGCGCAACCTGGCCTGGGGCCCGCACCGCGACGAGATCGCCACCGTGCCCGCCGACGATCCGCAGGGCCCGCGCACCGTGTCGGGCGTGAAGTGCCTGCGCTTCCACGCGGCAGCCGGTACCGGCATCTGCCTGCAAGCGGTGCACGGCCCGCTGACGGACACCTACCGGGCGGTGGTGCTCGACGCGCACCTGCACAAGCGGCACAGCTTCCCGGCGGCCGGCATCCCCACGCGGGCGCGGGTCTCGCCCTCCGGCCACATGGTCGCCTGGACGGTCTTCGTCAGCGGAGACTCGTACGCGGGCACCAATTTCTCCACCCGCACAGCCATCGTCGACACCCGCACTTGGGCGATCGACGACAACCTGGAGACCTTCCGCGTCATCAAGGACGGCCGGTCCTACCACGCCGCGGACATCAACATCTGGGGCGTCACCTTCGCCGACGACAACCGCTTCTACGCCACGCTGGCGACCGGCGGCCGGACCTACCTCGTCCGGGGCGACGTCACCGCACGCACCCTCACCACCCTGCACAGCAACGTCGAATGCCCCTCCCTCTCTCCCGACGGCACCCGCATCGCGTACAAGAAGCGCGTCAAGGAAGCCTCACCCGACGCCCCTTGGCGGCTGTACGTCCTGAACCTGCGCACCATGAAGGAGACCGCGACCGCCGAGTCGCGCAACATCGACGACCAGGCCCTGTGGGCCGACGACTCCACCCTCGTCTACTCCCTCCCCGGCGACTACGGCTCGGACCTGTGGACCGTCCCCGCCGACGGCACCGGTACGGCCCGCCGCCTGATGACGTCCGCCCTCGCCCCCGCCTATCTGGGGTGACAGGCCGATGCCCCGCGAAGCCGCACCGGCGGCCTCGCGGGGCATCAGCAACACACCGCTCAGTGCCCGAAGTCGAACCAGTTCACGTTCACGAAGTCCGCCGACTGGCCGCTGCTGAAGGTCAGATACACGTCGTGCGTGCCCGTCACCGAACTGATGTTGGCCGGGACCGTCTGCCAGGTCTGCCAGCCGCCCGTGCTGGCGATGGAGAAGCTGCCGACGGGTGTGGCGGTGGCGCTGTCGAGGCGCACCTGGACCAGGCCGCTCACGCCGGAGGCGGCGCCGCTCGCCACCCGCGCGTAGAACTGGGTGGCCGCCGTGGAGCCGAAGTTGACGCCCTTGTAGAGGGCCCAGTCGCCGTTCGCGATGTAGCCGATGTCCGAGCCGCCGCCGGTGTCCGAGGTGGTCTCCGTGCTGATGCCGGACTGGCTGTCGTACGACTCGGCCTGGATGGCGCTGTAGGCGTCACGGTTGCCGGAGGGCGGGGTCGTGGTGCTCCCGCTCGCGGACAGGACCTGGACGTAGTCGACGGTCATGGGCACCCCGGACTGCGTGTCGCCGTCCAGGCCGCCGCCGAAGGCGTCCGGGAAGGCGCCCCCCATCGCCACGTTCAGGATCAGGAAGAAGCCGTGGTTGGTGGCGTTGGCCCAGGTCGTGGCGTCCACCTGACTGGCCGTCACGGTGTGGTAGTTGACGCCGTCGACGTAGAAGCGGATCGCCTCGGGGCTCACCGAGCGGTCCCACTCCATCGTGTAGGTGTGGAAGCCGGACTGGCAGGTCGTGCCCGGGCAGGCGGTCGAATTGCCGATGCCCGTCGTCTCGTTGCACGGCCCGCCCGGGTTCGTGCCGCAGTGCATCGTCGCCCAGACCTTGTTCAGGCCCTGGACGTTCTCCATGATGTCCAGCTCGCCGACGCTCGGCCAGTTCTGGTAGTTGCCGCGGTAGGGAGCGCCCAGCGCCCAGAACGCCGGCCAGTAGCCCTCGGCCGCGGTGCCGGTGACGTTGGGCATCTGGATCCGGGCCTCGACGCGCAGCTTGCCGCCGGCCGGCGGCTGGAAGTCGGTGCGCTGGGTCTCGATACGGCCCGACGTCCACTTGCCGGCCGAGTCGCGGATCGGGGTGATCTTCAGGTTGCCATTGCCGTCGAGCGCGACGTTGCTGGTGCTGTTCGTCATCGTCTCGACCTCGCCGGTGCCCCAGTTGGCGGGGCCGCCGGGGTACGAAGTCCCGGTGTCGTACTGCCAGTTGGAGGTGTTGACGCCGGTACCGGCGGAGCCGTTGAAGTCGTCGAGGAAGACCTGTGACCAGCCCGCCGGGGGAGTGGGCGCGGAGGCGTCGGCGGACTGGGTGGCGGCCGTGGCGAGCGCGGCCGCCAGTCCGATCGTGCTGAGCACGGCGATGAGTGAGCGTCGCCGTCTGGGTATGCCGGAGGTTGCACTCATGGGGGTGCCTCCCGGGTACGGGGTGATGGCTGCGGGTGCCTTTGAGAGCGCTCTCAAAGTGGGCCCAATGTGCTCCCGGTCACCCCGGCCGTCAAGACTTAAAGCAAGGAAAGTCCTTTCCTCGCAGGTGAGTTCACCCCATGAATGCGCTTCTGTGCGGTATGCGTCAGACCGCGCTGCCCGCCTTCCACTCCGCCCACGACAGGTTCCAGCCGTTCAGGCCGTTGGCCGGATCCACCGTCTTGTCGCCCGAGTTCTTGACGATGACGACGTCGCCGAGCATAGAGGAGTTGTAGAACTTGTAGCCCGCCACCGAGCTGTCGCTCGCGCCCTTGGCGTCGTGCAGGCCCACGCAGCCGTGGCTGGTGTTCTGGTGGCCGAACACCGAGGTGGACGCCCAGTAGTTGCCGTGCACGAAGGTGCCGGAGGTGGTCAGGCGCTGGGCGTGCGGCACGTCGGAGATGTCGTACTCGTCGCCGAGCCCGACCGTCGAGGACTCCATACGGGTCTGCTTGAACCGCTCGCTGATCACCATGATCCCGGACCAGGTGGTGTGCTGGGCGTTGCCGCCGCTGACGGGGTAGGTGGCGATGGTCCTGCCGTCCCGCTCGACCACCATTTCCTTGCTGGAGAGATCGACCGTACTGATCTGCGCGCGGCCGATGTGGAAGGTGACGTCCTTCTGCTGCACGCCGTAGACGCCGTCCGAGCCCTCGACGTCCTTCAAGTGCAGGCCGAGCGTGATCTTCGTGCCGGACGTCCAGTACGTCTGCGGACGGAAGTCGAGCCGGGTGTCGCTGAACCAGTGGCCGACGACCTCGACCGCGGGCTCGGCGGTCACCGTGATCGCCTTCTGGACGGCGGCCCGGTCCTTCACCGCGTGCGTGAAGTTGATCGAGACGGGCATGCCGACGCCGGACGTCGAGTTCGCCTCGGGCGTGAAGTAGCCGACGAAGGTCTCGCCGGGCGACTTGGTGGTGAAGGTCGCGGTCTGCGCCGAGGCGCCTTCCGGGGTGGCCGAGACCGTGTACTTCGTGCCCGAGTACGGGTTCTTCGCCGAAGTCCACTTGGTCTTCGCGTCGTTGAACGAACCGGCCAGCGTGGAGCCGTCGTTGCCGGTGACCTTCACCGATGCGAGGGTGCCGTCGGTCACGGTGACCTCGACGGGGCTGGAGAACCCGGCCTTCTTGGTGCCGTCGGCGGGCGTGACCGAGACGGTGGGCCTCTTCGCGGCGGCCTTCGCGGACGTGTCCGACTTCGTCGTCCCCTCCGAGGCGCCCGCCGAACTGCTGCATCCGGTCAGTGCGGCGGCGGCCGGTGCGATGCCGAGCACCGCCAGCAGCCCGCGCCGGGACCACCTCTCCGACTGCTGCTCGGACCGGTTCGATATGTGCGAGACGCCCACGGCAGGCCTTTCTGGGATGTCCACCTTTTCCGGGTGCATCCTGCGCCGCGTAGATTTGTTGATCCTTTGAATTTCCGGGCCGATTCCTGAGATTCCTGTGAGGAGTCGCCCTGAGAAGGCCCGAAACCACGGTTGTCTCAGCCCTTGGGATTGTGAACAGAGTATGAGCGGCCCGACCGGGGCTGAGTATCGGGTGAGGTACGTGCCACGTGTATGGCTTTCCCATCTTCCCGGTCGGAATAGTGGGGAAACGAGCAACGACCGACCACCGCCGGAGGTATACGTGACCGAAGTCCGCGAGCCGCACACCGTGGCCGTCGTCGGAGCGGGCGCGGCGGGCACGCTGACCGCCGTCCAGCTCTGCGAGACGGCGACGCGCCGCCGGACACCGCTCGAACTGGTCCTGATCGACCCGGCACCGGAGGCGGGCCGCGGCACCGCGTACGCCACACGCGACCCACGGCACCGCCTCAACGTGCCCGCGGGCGGGATGAGTTGCTACCCCGACGAGCCGGACCACTTCACCCGCTGGCTGTGCCGGCACGGCGAACCCGCCGTCACCGGCGCGGACTTCGCCACCCGCTACCGCTTCGGCGCCTACCTCGCCGACACCCTCGCGCAGGTCGTCGTCCGGGCCCAGGGGACGGTTCGCGTACGACGGCTGCGCACCCGCGCCGAGAGCTGCGCCGGCACGCCCGACGGCCGGGTGGACCTCCGCCTCGCCGACGGCGGGCACCTCACCGCCGACAGCGCGGTCCTGGCCACCGGCCCGGCGGCCCCCTCCGCGGCCTGGGCCCCGCCCGCCCTGCGCGCCTGCGCCCGCTTCGTCGCCGAACCCTGGACCACCGGCGCCCTGGACGGCCCGCTCTCCGACACCGCCGACGTCCTCCTCGTCGGCACGGGACTCACGGCCGTCGACCTCGCCCTGACCCTCGACCGCCCCGGCCGCACGCTGCACGCCCTGTCCCGCAGCGGCCTGCTGCCCCAGCCGCACGCGCTCATCCCGGCCGGCCCGATGAGCCCGCCGGACGATCTCGACGGCATCTCCCTGGGCCACCTGCGCCGCAGCGTCTACATCCACATCAGCCGCTCCGTGCGCACCCACGGCGACTGGCGGCCCGCCCTCGACAGCCTGCGCCCGCACACCGCGCGCCTGTGGCACAGCCTCACCCCCGAGGACCGCGCCGAATTCCTCGCCCGCGAGGGCACGTTGTGGAACACCCACCGCCACCGCATGGCGCCCGCGACCGCCGAGTGGGTCTCCCGGGCCCGCACGGCACGACGGCTCGGCGTGCACACGGGCACGGTGACGGACGCGGTGGAACACGACGGTTCGCTCGCGGTGACGCTCTCCAACGGCCGTATGCTGCACGTCGGTTGGGTGATCGACTGCACCGGGCCGGGCCGGCACCTCGACGACCCCCTGTGGCGTTCGCTGTTCGCGTCCGGCGCCGCGGTCGCCGGCCCGCTCGGCATGGGCGTGGCCACCCGCGACGGGCGGTTGCTGGACGCCGAAGGCCGTGTGGAGCGCCCGCTGTTCACGCTGGGCGCCCCGCGCCGCGGCGAGCTGTGGGAGACGACGGCCATCCCCGAGATCCGGGTCCAGGCCGCCGCCCTGGCAGGGCAGTTGCTCGCCCCGCCGACTCGCAGACAGCGCCCCTCCCGCCGTCCCGTCGACGGCCACGGCCTCGCGCTCACCACCCATGCCGAGGCGGCAGCGGCCTACCGCACCGGCCTGAACCGGGTCCTGAAGGTCCGCACGGGCGCCGAGGACGCCTTCGCCCGCGCGGTCGCCCTCGACCCCGGATTCGCCCTCGGCCATGCGGCCCTCGCCCTGCTCGGCCACGAGTGCGGTGCCGCCGTCGACGTGCCCCGGGCCCTGGCCGAGGCGCAGCGCAGCGCCCGGGAACGCGCCGACGAGCGGGAGCGCTCCTTCGTGGACATGGTCACCCGCCGGGTGCACGACGACGCGGGGGACGAGGCGCTCGTACGACATCTCGACGCGCACCCGGCCGACGCGCTGGCGCTCGCCGCGGCCGTGCCCACCATCGCCTTCTCCGGCGTCACCGACCTCGACGACGACCAGGCCCTGCGACTGGTCGAGCGGACGTCGCCCGCCTACGACGGGCACTGGTTCCACACCTCGCTGCTCGCCTTCCTCCGCCAGGAGCAGGGCCGGCTGCACGAGGCCGGCGAACTCGCGCACCGGGCCCTGGCGCTGGAGCCCTCCTCGGGGCATGCCGTGCACGCGCTCGCGCACGTCCACTACGAGTCCGGCGCGCACGAGGCGGGCCGCGACTGGCTGGACGGCTGGGTGTCCGGGCAGGGGCGCGGCGCGGTCCACCGGGCGCACTTCTCCTGGCACATCGCCCTGCACGAACTCGCCCTGGACGACCCGGCGGCGGTGCGCAGGCGCTGGTTCGCGCAGCTCGCGCCGGGCCGGGTGGTGACCGGGGTGCGGGCGCTGGTCGACTCGGGGTCGCTGCTGTGGCGGGCCCGGCTGAGCGACAGCTGGCGGGGCGAACTGCCCGCCGCGGACGTGCTGGACACGGTCGCGCGGGACGTCCTGGAGCGTCCGGCGACCGCCTTCACCGGCCTGCACGCAGCCGTCGCGCTCGCCGCCGCGGGGGACCTGCCGGCCCTGCACCGGCTGCGCGACCACGCCGCCGGGGCCGACGAGGTGCAGCGCGAGGTCATCGCCCCGCTCTGCGAGGCCTTCGCCGCACTCGTAGAGGAACGCTTCCACGAGGCGGCCCACGGCCTCGACGCACTGCTGCCGGTCCTGCGCCGGGTCGGCGGCAGCGCGGCCCAACGGGAGGTCGTCGAGGAGACGTTGCTGTACGCCCTGGTCGCGGCGGGCAGGTGCGACGCGGCACGGCGACTGCTGGACACCCGCCTGGACCGCAAGGAGGCCCCACGGGACCGCCGCATGCGGGCGGGCCTGCCGGCCTGAGCCGCACGACAGGGCTGGGCGCCACCGCCGGAGTGACGGCGGCGCCGAGCCCTGGGTGCCGCGGCTCGTCGGCTCAGCGGTTCGCCAACTCCCGCCGGACCGGGGCCTCTTCACGGAGCCCGAACCGGTCGTGCGCCCGTCGCAGCGGCTTCGGTGCCCACCACGCTCGTCGCCCCAGCAGCGTCATCGTCGCCGGAACCAGCAGCATTCGTACGACCGTTGCGTCGATCAGCACGGCCAGGGTGAGCCCGAGGCCGATCTGGAGGATCGGGGAGAACCCGCCCGTCATGAAGGCGCCGAAGACGACCGCGAGGAGCAGTGCGGCGCAGGTGACGACGCGACCCGAGCGGCGCAGGCCCTCGACCACGGCTTCCTGGTCGTCGCCCGTCAGCCGCCTCGCCTCCCGCATCCGGGCCAGGATGAACAGCTCGTAGTCCATGGCCAGTCCGAAGGCGATCGCGACGATCAGCGGCGGCGCGGTCAGGCTCAGGGCGCCCAGGCCCTCGGCGCCCAGCAGGCCCGCCAGGTGGCCGTCCTGGAAGACCCACACCACCACGCCGAGCGCGGCGCCCAGGCTGAGCAGCGTGGTCAGGATCGTGCGCAGCGGGATCAGCACCGAGCCCGTGAAAGCGAACAGGAGGACGAGGATGCCCGCGAGGACGGTCAGGGCGGCCCAGGGCGCCCGGTCGGAGAGCATCGCCCGGAAGTCGACCAGGCGGGCGGCCGGGCCGGTGACCTGGACCGGTTCGGTACCTCGGATGTCGCGTACCTGCTCGACCAGGTCGGTGGCCTCCGTGCCGTCCACCCGGCCCGAGGGCTGCAGCTGAACGACCGTGGTGCCGCCCGGCAGTTCACGGGAGCGGGCCGTGGGGGACAGGGCGCTGATCCGGTCGGCCGTCGCCGGATCGGTGCCCGGTTTGACGACGACCGTGACCGGGGAGACGCCGGCGCCCGGCGGGAAGTGCGCGTCGACCGTGTCGTACAACTGCCGTGCCTCGGTGCCGGCGGGCAGTTGCGTCGCGTCGCCGATCTCGATCTTCATGCCGGTGACGGGCAGGGCAAGGACGAGCAACGCCGGTACCACGATGGCGAGTACGGCGATGCGGCGGCGGGCGGCGAAGCGGGCGACGCGGGCGAAGAAGCGGCCCTCCTCGCCCTCCGGCCTGGTCTTCGCGGGGGCGATCCGCGCGCCGAACTTCGCGAGCAGCGCCGGCAGCAGCGTCAGCGCGGCGAGCATGTCGATGACCACGACCGCCGCCACGGCGAGGCCCATGCTGCGCAGGAACACGCTGGGGAAGACCAGCAGTCCGGTCAGGCTGACGGCCACCGTCAGCCCGGAGAACAGCACGGTCCGTCCGGCCGCGGCGACCGTCCGGTGCACGGCCTCGGTGACGTCCGTGGTGTTCCGGCGTTCCTCGCGGAAGCGCACCAGCATCAACAGGGCGTAGTCCACGGCCAGTCCGAGCCCCAGCATGGTGGTGACCTGGATCGCGTACACCGAGATGTCGGTGGCCTGGCTGAACCCGAACAGTGCCAGGAACGCGCCCGCGATCCCGCTGACCGCGATCACCAGTGGCAGCGCGGCCGCGCGCAGCCCGCCGAACACGACGAGCAGCAGGGCGAGTACGACGGGCAGGGAGATCAACTCGGCGTTCTTCACGTCCTCCTGGGCCCGTTCGCCGAGCTGCTTGCCCAGCAACGGGCCGCCGCTGACGTGGACTTCGGGCGCGTCGATCTGCTTGACGCGGTCCGCGGCCGCGTCCACCGCCTTTTCCTCGGCGTCGTCGTCGAGGCCGCCCTTGAGGGTGACCGGGACGATCAGCGCCCGTCCGTCCTCTGCGGTCAGGCCGCGCGTCGTGTACGGGTCCGGCACGGCGGCCACCCCGGCGATACGGCGCACGTCGGCCACCGCCTTCTCGACCTGGCCGCGCAGGCCGGGGTCGGAGACGGCGACGCCCTCCACGACGGCGGTGATCGACTCGCCCGTCGGGTCGACGCGGTCCAGATACTCGGCGGCGTGCTCAGACTCGGTGCCGGGGACCTCGGGCACGTTGTCGGAGAGCCGCCCGAAGACGCCTGTGCCCAGCCCGAAGCCGAGCAGCAGGAAGAGCACCCACAGAAGGATGACGGTCAGCGGGCGGCGGGTCGCCGTCCGGGCGAGTGAGGAGAGCACGGTGCCTCCCGGCGAGTCGTCGATTCTCAACGCCCTCAGGCTCGTGCCAGGGAGGGTGCCGCCGGATCGCCGGAAGGAGCGGTTTCCAGGCCTCGGTCGTGCGGGGGAGACGGCGGCTCGGCTCACTCCTGAGAGGGAGGCGGCGGGAATCCTCCCGGCCGATGCCGGGTTGACCGAGCAGGAAGCCGTGATCATGGAGGAGCCCGTATGTCCGAAGAGCCCGCCGTCCGCGAACTCCGCCTCGTCGTCACGGCACCCGACTACGACGAGGCCCTGCGCTTCTACCGCGACGCCCTCGGCCTGCCCGAGCGCGCCGCGTTCTCCTCGCCCGACGGCCGCGTCACCATCCTGGAGGCGGGCCGCGCCACCCTGGAGCTGACCGACCCGAACCACGCCGCCTTCATCGACGAGGTCGAGGTGGGCCACCGCGTGGCCGGGCACATCCGGGTCGCCTTCCAGGTCGCCGACTCCACCGCCGCCACGGCCCGCCTCGCCGCCGCCGGGGCCGAGGTCCTCGCCGAGCCGACGCGCACCCCCTGGAACTCCCTGAACTCCCGTCTGGAGGCCCCGGGCGCCCTCCAGCTGACCCTCTTCGAGGAACTCGGCGAGTAGGTCGTGTCCGCAAAGTCCCGCCGGCTCCGCGACGCCTGGCACGCTCCCCCGCCGCCTCAAGGGCGCGGGAGGTGCCCCCACTCGCCGCACCGGCCGAAAGCCCAAGTACGTCCAGTACGAGGGCTTCCGCACGGCACGCCGAGAGCATGCACCAGACGCCGCGGAGCCCGCCCTTCGGGCGAACGACGGGACTTTGCGGACACGACCTAGGCCGTCCCCGGCGTCACGAGTCCCGTCTCGTACGCGCAGATCACCGCCTGCACCCGGTCCCTCAGGCCCAGCTTGCTCAGCACGTTGCTGACATGCGTCTTGACGGTGTGCTCGCTCACGAACAGCGTCGTGGCGATCTCGGCGTTCGACAGCCCGCGGGCCAGCATCCGCAGGGTCTCCACCTCGCGGGCGGTCAGCGCGTCCAGCCGCTCGGGGGTCACCTCGGTGGCGGCCTCCTCCCGGCGGCGCTTCACGATGTCCGCGACCAGCCGCCGGGTCACCGTCGGCGCGAGCAGGGAGTCGCCGGCCGCGACCACCCGTACGGCGTGCACGAGGTCGTCGCGGCGCACGTCCTTCAGCAGGAAGCCGCTCGCGCCCGCGTACAGCGCCTCGTAGACGTACTCGTCCAGGTCGAACGTCGTCAGCATGACGACCTTGCAGCAGGACTGCGCACACACCCGACGGGCCGCCTCCAGCCCGTCCATCACCGGCATCCGGATGTCGAGCAACAGCACGTCGGGCGCATGCTGTTGGACGGCGGCGACCGCCTGCGCGCCGTCCCCGGCCTCGGCGACCACCTCGATGTCCTGCTGCGCCTCGAGGATCATGCTGAAGCCGCTGCGGACCAGTTCCTGGTCGTCGGCGACGACCACCCGGATGCTCACCCCAGCGCCGCCTGCCGGTCCGACACCGCGGGCAGGCGTACGACGACACGGAAGCCGCCGTCCGGTCCGCGCCCGGCCTCCGCGCCGCCCCCGCAGGCGGCGGCCCGCTCCCTGATGCCGATCAGCCCGTGCCCGCCGCCCGGCGCCGCCGGACCCCGTCCGTCGTCGGTCACCGTCAGGGTCAATTGGTCCTCCGCCCAGTCGAGTTCGACGGTCGCGCAGGAAGCGTACGCATGCTTCACGGTGTTGGTCAGGGCCTCCTGCACCACGCGGTAGGCGGCGACCTCGGCGTCCGCGGGCAGGGGGCGCGGCTCGCCCGTCGTACGCAACTCCACCCGCAGACCGGTGGATTCGCCGACCTGGCGCACGAGGACGGGCAGCGCCGCCACCCCCGGCTGCGGTGAAGTCCCGTTGCGCTGCTCCTCCTTGAGGACGCCGAGGATCCGCCGCAACTGCGCCATGGCGTCCCGTCCGGCCGCCGCGATCGCGTCGAACGAGGCCTCCGCGCGCTCCGGATCACTGCGCACGACCACGGGGCCGGCCTCCGCCTGGACGACCATGAGGCTCACCGCGTGCGCCAGGATGTCGTGCATGTCCCGGGCGATCCTGGCACGTTCCTGGGTGATGGCCCGCGCCGTGTCCGCGGCGCGCTCCCGCTCCAGGCGCCGGGCCCGGTCCTCCAACTCCGCGGTGTAGGCGCGCTGGACGCGGGCGAGCCACCCGAGTGCGTAGGCGCAGGCGATGCAGAGCAGATGGAAGGCGTACTCGAAGGGCCTGGCGTGCTCCTTGTGCTGCATGGTGACGGAGACCCCGATCACCCACCCGACCAGCATCATGCGCCGCTGCCAGGGCAGGCCGCGGGCGGCCATGGTGTAGAGGACGACCAGCCCGCCGTACATCACGTCGGGCGGCGGCGCGTGGTAGACGGCCATGGCGGGCGTGGCCGCCGACACGGCGTATGCGGTCGCGAGCGGCGCCCGCCGCCGCCACACCAGCGGCACCGCCGTGGCTGCACCGAGCAGCCAGCCCTGCCAGGTGAGCCGGTCGTCGCCCTCGTCGGGGAAGAGCCACTGCAGCGAGACGGCGAACAGCACGAGCGCGGCGAGGGCGGTGTCGACGACGTACGGGTTCGCCGTGCGTAGGCGCGCGGCGACGTGCGTGAACCAGGGCGGCGGGGACATGGGCGGCTCCTGAAGGAGAGAACCGTTCCAGTATCACGAGCGTCCCGGGGAGGTGCCTCGCCGGTGAGAGGGATATCCGGTGCTAGTCAGCGGCGCACAGCGGTCCGGCTCCGCTTTGTCACCCTTTAACTATCAGTGCTTACCTACTCGTCCGTAACCTCGCGGCTCCCACTCACCGTGCAGAAGGGACTTTGTGATGGTGAAGAGGAGAGCCGCACTGCTCGGGGCCGGAGCACTCCTGGTCGGGCTGCCGGCCGTGCCGGCCGTGACCGCGGCGGCCGGGACGACGAGCGGGTCGTGCACCGACGCCGACGCAGCGATCTACCGGCCGCCGGCGACCGCGAGCGCCGCCCCGGGCGATGTCATCGCCTGCCGCCGCGTCGACTCGCTGCCCATGATCGGCACCGGCACCCCGGTCGACGCCTGGAAGGTGCAGTACGGATCCACCGACGGCCACGGCGGGAGGAACACCGTCGCCGGCACCGTGATCGTGCCCAAGGAGGCGTGGCAGGGCACGGGCGAGCGTCCGCTCGTCGCCTTCGTGCCCGGCACCCTCGGCATCGGACCGCAGTGCGCCTTCTCCAAGCAGCTGGCCGGCCAGTACCAGGACGCCTACGAGGGACCGAACATCGCCGCGCTGCTCAAGGCCGGCTTCGCCGTCGCGGCCACCGACGGCGCCGGTTACCTCGACGGCCAGGTCCACCCGTACGTCTCCGGCGCCGACGCAGGACACGCCGTCCTCGACATGGTGCGCGCCGCGGCCGGGCTGCCCGGCAGCGGACTCGGCTCCGACGCGCAGGTCGGGATCTGGGGCTACTCGGAGGGCGGTTCGGGGAGCCTGTGGGCCGCGCAGCTCGCCAAGTCGTACGCCCCCGAGGTGAACGTCGTGGGCGTCGCGTCCGGCGGTGTGCCGGGCGATCTGAAGCAGGTCGGCAACTCGCTCAACGGCGGGGCGTTCGCCGGGTTCCTGGTGGACGCGGTGATCGGACTGTCGGTCACCCACCCGGACATGCCGTTCGACGGACTCCTCAACGACACCGGCCGCAAGGCGGTCAAGGACGCCGAGTCGCTGTGCGCGGTCGGCACGGTCGCGCGCTTCGCGGGAGCCCACGTCGAGAACTACACCAAGGACAGGCTGACCCTCGACCAGCTCTACGCCCTGCGCGGCCCCGACGGCACCACCTGGGGCCAGATCGCCGACGGCAACAAACTCGGCGTCGGCGTGGGCAGCTCGGGATCCGGCGCCCGCTACGAGATCGGCTTCCCGGTCCTGCAGTACCGCGGCATCTTCGACGAGGTGATCCCCGCCGAGACCGGCCAGGGCACGCGCCGGGCCTACTGCGACGCGGGGATAGCGACCCAGTGGAAGTCGTACGCCGGCGACCATCTCCTCGGCGACCCGCAGTCCATCGGCGACTCGGTGGACTGGCTGACCGACCGGTTCGCGGACAAACCGATGCGCGGCAACTGCTGACCCCGCGCCTCGGCATCGGTTTTCTACTGGACCTTCGCCGGGCGCCACCCCAGGGCCCGAGAGATGCCGAGCGCCGCAAGCCGCACCGCGGGGACCAACACCGGTACCTGCGCGTCGGCTTGCGGCACCACCACCGACACCGCGGCGAGAACCGCCCCGCCCGGCCCGCGCACCGGGGCGGCCACCGACAGGGCGTCGTCGGTGACTTGACGGCTGCTCACGGCAACTCCCGTGCGCCGTACCTCCGCCAGCACCCTGCGCAGCCGTACCGGCTCGGTGATGGTGTACGGCGTGAACGACGCGAGCGGGCCCGCGCAGTACTCCTCCTGGACGTCCGAGTCGGAGTGCGCGAGCAGCGCCAGCCCGACCCCGGTGGCGTGCAGCGGCCAGCGCGCCCCGACCCGGATGTGCACGCCGACGGCGCTGCGACCGGAGATCCACTCGATGTAGACGACCTCCCCGCCGTCCCGCACCGCCAGCTGCACGTTCTCGTGGGTCGCCTCGTACAGGTCCTCCAGATACGGCAGCGCGAGCTGCCGCAGCGCGAGTCCGCGCGGCGCGAGTGCGGCGACCTCCCACAGCCGGAGCCCGACGTGATAGACGCCGGAGTCGTCCCGCTCCAGGGCGCCCCAGTCGGTCAGGGCGCCCACGAGCCGGTGCGCCGTGGTGAGGGTGAGTCCGGCCCGGCGGCTGATGTCCGTCAGGGACAGCGCCGGGTGCTCGTGGTCGAACGCGCCGAGCACGGCCAGCAGCCGGTCGGGCGCGGAGCGGACGGTCATCGCCGGGTGCCTCCCCACATCAGCCGAGCCCGTCCTCCGCGATCCGCAGCAGCAGGGCGTGCAGGGTCTCGCGCTCGGCCGCGTCCAACGGGCCGAGGAGTTCGTTCGTCACCCGCAGGCCCGCCTCGTCGGTGTCGCGCAGGAAGGCGCGGCCGTCCTCGCTCAGCACGACGATGCGGCTGCGGCGGTCGTCGGGGGAGGGGCGGCGCTCCGCGAAGCCCAGCTTCTCCAGGTCGTCGACCAGGCCGACGATCGCGCTCGGGTCGTAGCCGAGCCGGGTGCTCAGCTCGCGCTGCAGGGCGCCGTCGGAGGTGGCGAGGAAGCGCAGCACCGCATAGTGGCGCAACCGCAGCCCCGACTCCTGCAGGAACGTGTTGAACAGCTGCCCGGAGCGCAGGCCCAGGCGGTACAGGAGATAGCCCGTGTCGGCGTGCAGCCCGCGCATCCAAGGCTCGTCCGCGTCGATCCGGGCTGCGTTCGTGGCGTGCTGGCGGGTGATGGCGGGCTCCCTGGTCTCGGTCCCGGAGGGCGACGTGCTTCGTGCAGATTCCAGCATGTCGCACCCGTAGGTCATCAACAACTATTGACGTCAACAATTATTGCTCTTAGCTTCGATCTCGAAGCCGCACCACCCGCATCAGCTCGTGAAGGGACCCACCCGTGCCCAGCATCGATCTCTCCGGCAAGGTCGCCGTCGTCACCGGCAGCGGCCGGGGCCTCGGCCTCGCCTACGCGCACGCCCTGGCCGCCCACGGCGCGTCCGTGGTCGTCAACGACGTCGACGAGGCCGTGGCCGAGGCGGCCGTGAAGTCCATCACCGAGGCGGGCGGCACGGCCGTCGCCGAGGTCGTCCCGGTCGGCACGACCGAGGCCGCGGACCGGCTGGTCAACAGGGCCGTCGAGGAGTTCGGGCGGCTGGACGTCCTGGTCACCAACGCCGGCATCCTGCGCGACAAGGTGCTGTGGAAGATGACCGACGACGACTTCGACGCGGTGATCACCACCCACCTCAAGGGCACCTTCACCTGCGCCCGCGCCGCCGCGGTCCGCATGCGTGAGCAGGGCGAGGGCGGCACCCTGATCCTGGTCGGCTCCCCGGCCGGTCAGCGCGGCAACTTCGGGCAGACGAACTACGCCGCCGCCAAGGCCGGCATCGCCGCGTTCGCCCGCACCTGGTCGATGGAGCTGGGCCGCGCGAACATCACGGTCAACGCGATCGTGCCGGTCGCCGCGACCGCGATGACCGAGACGATCCCCGCCTTCGCGCCGTACGTCGAGGCCCTGAAGAACGGGCAGCCCTTCCCCGGCTTCCTGCGCAAGGGCGAGGGCTTCGGCACCCCCGAGGACTGCGCGGCCATCGTCCCGTTCCTCGCCTCCGAGGCCGCCCGCGGCATCACCGGCCAGGCCATCGGCATCGGCGGCGACAAGGTGGCACTCTGGTCGCATCCGCAGGAGATCAAGACGGCGTACGCGGACGGCGGCTGGACCCCCGACAGCCTGGCCGACGTCTGGTCCACCTCGGTCGGCGCCGAGCTGCAGAGCGTCGGCATCCCCGCCCCGAAGTTCCCGGAGGCCTGACCATGACGACGAACCTCAACGTCGAGGAACTCGTCGCGATCGACGTCCACACCCACGCGGAGGTGTCCTCCAAGGGCCACTCCTCCCTGGACGACGACCTGCACGACGCCTCCTCCGCCTACTTCAAGGTCGAGGGCAAGCGGAAACCGACCCTGGAGGAGACGGCCGCCTACTACCGCGAGCGGAAGATGGCCGCCGTGATCTTCACGGTGGACGCCGAGTCCGCGACCGGCACCGCGCCCGTCCCGAACGAGGAGGTCGCCGAGGCCGCGGCCGCCAACTCCGACGTCCTGATCCCCTTCGCCTCCATCGACCCCTTCCGCGGTAAGGCCGGCGTCAAGCAGGCCCGCCGCCTGGTCGAGGAGTACGGGGTGCGGGGCTTCAAGTTCCACCCCAGCATCCAGGGCTTCTTCCCCAACGACCGCTCGGTGGCGTACGACCTCTACGAGGTGATCGAGGAGACGGGCACCATCGCCCTCTTCCACACGGGCCAGACGGGCATCGGCGCCGGCGTCCCGGGCGGTGGCGGGATCCGGCTGAAGTACTCGAACCCCCTCCACGTGGACGACGTGGCGGCCGACTTCCCGCACCTGAAGATCATCCTGGCGCACCCGTCCTTCCCCTGGCAGGACGAGGCCCTCGCCGTCGCCACGCACAAGCCGGGCGTGCACATCGACCTGTCCGGCTGGTCGCCGAAGTACTTCCCGCCGCAGCTCGTGCAGTACGCGAACACGCTGCTCAAGGACAAGGTCCTCTTCGGCTCCGACTTCCCCGTCCTCACCCCCGACCGCTGGCTCGCCGACTTCGAGAAGCTGTCGATCAAGGACGAGGTCAAGCCGAAGATCCTCAAGGAGAACGCCGCCCGCCTGCTCGGGCTGACCAAGCCATAAGGGGCCGTAGATGCGCAATGAGGGACTTGGGTCGTGGCCCGCACGCCGGGCCCGCAAGACCCCGCACCGCACCGCCCTGATCCACGGCGGCACCCCGCTCACGTACGCGCAGCTGTACGACCGCACCACCCGCCTCGCCCACGCCCTGCGCGCCCGGGGCGTAAGGCGCGGCGACCGCATCGCCTACCTCGGTCCGAACCACCCCTCCTACCTGGAGACCCTGTTCGCCGCGGGCACGCTCGGCGCGGTCTTCGTACCGCTCAACACCCGCCTCGCGGGCCCGGAGATCGCCTTCCAGCTCGCCGACTCGGGCGCGAAGGCACTCGTCTACGGCCCCTCGCACGCGGGTCTGGTCGCCGGTCTGCCGGGCAACACCGATGTCCGTGCGTACGTCGAAGTGGGCGCCGACTACGAGGAGGCGGTGGCCTCCGCGGCGGCCGACCCCATCGACGAGCCGGTCGTCCCCGACGACACCTGCATCATCATGTACACCTCGGGGACGACCGGCCGCCCCAAGGGCGCGATGCTCACGCACGGCAACCTCACCTGGAACGCGATCAACGTCCTGGTCGACACCGACCTGATCGCCGACGAACGCGCCCTGGTCTCGGCCCCGTTGTTCCACACGGCGGGCCTGAACATGCTGACGCTGCCCGTGCTGCTGAAGGGCGGTACGTGTGTCCTGGTCGAGGCCTTCGAGCCGAACGCGACCTTCGACCTGATCGAGCAGCACCGGATCACCTTCATGTTCGGTGTCCCGACCATGTTCGAGCAGGTGGTCCGGCACCCGCGCTGGCCGGACGCGGACCTGTCGTCGCTACGGATCCTGACCTGCGGCGGCTCCCCCGTCTCGACACCGCTCATCGCCGCCTACCAGGAGCGCGGACTCACCTTCCTCCAGGGCTACGGCATGACGGAGGCGTCCCCCGGCACGCTGTTCCTGGACGCGGAACACGCGGTCAGCAAGGCGGGTTCGGCGGGCGTGCCGCACTTCTTCAGCGATGTTCGCGTCGTACGGCCGGACTTCGCGCCGGTCGACGTCGACGAGACCGGCGAGGTCGTGGTCCGCGGACCGCACGTCATGCCCGGCTACTGGGGGCTGCCCGAGGAGACGGCCGCCTCCTTCGCCAACGGCTGGTTCCGCAGCGGGGACGCGGCCCGCGTCGACGAGGACGGATACGTCCACATCGTCGACCGCATCAAGGACATGATCATCTCCGGGGGCGAGAACATCTACCCCGCCGAGATCGAGGACCTGATCCTCTCCCTCCCGGACATCGTCGAGTGCGCGGTCATCGGCGTACCGGACGAAAAGTGGGGCGAGGTGCCGCGTGCGGTCGTCGTCCCCCGCGAGGGCGCCTCCCTCGACCCCGACGAGGTGCTGGCCTCGCTGGCCGGACGCCTCGCCAAGTACAAGATCCCGAAGTCGGTGGTGCTCGCGGACGAACTCCCGCGCACCGCCTCCGGGAAGCTCCTCAAGTCCCGTGTGCGCAAGCGCTACGGGAACTGACCAACTCCCTTAAGGAACAGGCTACTTATGAGCGTCACCGTCAACGGCCTCGACGAACTGAAGAAGCTCGCGGGCAGCGACCTGGGCACCAGCGAATGGATAGAGATCACCCAGGAGCGCATCAACACCTTCGCCGACGCCACCGGCGACCACCAGTGGATCCACGTGGACCCGGAGAAGGCCGCCGAGGGCCCCTTCGGCGCCCCGATCGCCCACGGCTACCTCACCCTCTCCCTGTTCATCCCGCTGTTCACCGAGCTGCTGGACGTCCAGGGCGTCACCACGAAGGTCAACTACGGCCTGAACAAGGTCCGTTTCCCCTCCCCGGTGAAGGTCGGCTCGAAGATCCGCCTGGTCGGCAGGCTGGCGGACGTGGAGGACGTGCCGGGCGGCGTGCAGATCACCGTCGACGGCACGATCGAGATCGAGGGCGGTGCCAAGCCGGCCGCCGTACTGCAGAGCCTGTCCCGCTTCTACGCCTGATCGGCGCGGACCGGCAGCACGTCGAGAAGGCGTTTCGCGGCGTCCTGCGCGAGCGGCGCGAGCCGGTCGTGCACCGTCCGGAACGTCTTCTCGGCCTGCTCGGCCGGCCAGTCGTCCGGCAGGTGCTTCACCGGCAGCCGCGGGTCGCGGCGGATGACCCGTAGCCACTCCATCTGCAGGCGCAGCCGCAGCGCGAGCGCCTCGTCCGGGTCCGGCAGCTGCGACTCCCACGGCTGCCAGCGCCGTAGGAACTCCTTGTAGCCCGCGGCGAGTTCGGTCAGCTCCCAGGTCTCCTCGATCATCGCGCCGATGTCCATGCCGGCGTCGGCGCGTGCGCGGAAGACCTTCACATGGGCGGCGAGGCCGAGCTCGGACACCAGCTCCGAGACGTCGACCTCGCCCGGCGCGATCCACAGGCCGCCGAACAGCGGGCCGAAACCGCTCCAGGTGAGCTTGGAACGCAGGTCGTGGCGCTGGCGCTGCCAGGACTCCGGGAGGGAGAAGCCGAGCAGGGTCCAGGTGCCGTCCCAGTTCCGGTTGACGGCGCCGGTGTGCCAGATGCGGTGCTCGCCGTCGCGCAGCACCGCCGTCGAGTGCTCGGTCAGGCCGAAGTACATCTTGCGGCCCTCGCGCTGCCGGCGCAGCAGCCCGCGGTTGACCATGCGGGTCAGCGTCGAGCGGGTCGCCTGCTCGCCCACCCCGAGGCGCTCGAAGACGTCGATCACGCTGCCCGAGTACACGCAGACGTCCCGCCCGAGCACCTGGTCGCCCAGGAACGTCAGCAGCAGGGACTGGGGCCGCAATGACTCTTCACCGGTCATGCGGCCCACCGTACGTCCGATCAGTCCGTGACTTGCCGGTACGCGTACACGGTCGTCGCCAGCGCGCATGCGCCCGGCGGGATGACCTCCGCCCGCAGGGTGCCGCTGTTGACGTCGTAGTCGACTCCCTCCGCCTCGAAGGTGCCGTCCGTGCACAGACTGCGCTGTGGCAGTCCGAACAGGGCCTTCACCGAGCCGGTGACCGGCTGCCCGTCCAGCCTGTGCGGAAGGTCGACCTGGAGCAGCGGTCGGCTGAACGGGAACAGCTGACCCGAGGCGTCGTCCGAGGCACACACCAGCCGGGTGTCCGTCACGAAGTCGCAGCCCTGGATGTTGCGCACCGGCTTGTCCAGGGTGATCTGCCAGGCCTCCTTGAGATCACCGCCCTTGGGCGGGGTGGACGGGTTGAGGAGCGGGGCGGGAAAGACCTGGAGTCTGTTCTGGTCGCCCCACTCGCCCGACACCAGCCACTGCGCGTCGGGCGAGACGGTCGCGAAGGAGTTGTTGACCTTCTCGCCCGGATTGAGCCGGTGGACGTAGTCGTAGCGCTTCCCGGCCGGTGTGGTGACCGCGAACATCTTCGACGTGGCCGTGTCGGCGCCCTGGTAGGCGTCGAAGGTGTAGCCACGCGCGATGTCCGGGTCACCGACGTGGTTCCAGCCCTTGATTCTCAGGTCCAGCGGGATGTCGGCGAGGCCGCGGTGGAGGAGCGAGCCGTTCGCACGGCTCGCCAGCCCCTGTCCGCCGCCCAGCGTGTCCGTGTACGACGTACCGGTCTGCACCCAGTGCGGTTCGCCGGACGCGAAGGCGCTGGAAGCGCCGAGGGTCAGAGCACCGAATAACGAGGCCAGAAGGACGAGATGACGCTTCATCAGGCACCTGCCACGTCGACGAATACGGGGTTCGAATAGAACCACGTATCCGCCCACGGGTCACCGTTTCCGGGCTCGTGCGGAATCGGCCCGTTCGGGTCGATCGAGGCGCCCAGATAGCCCGTGCCATGACGCTTGCCGTCGCTGCCGCGGAGCCGGACGTAGAAGGACTCGTCCCCGGCGGTCAGCGGGATGCGCAGGGTGTACGTCCCCTTCCGGCCGGACACGTCCTTCGTCTGTACGACCCTGGTGTCCGGCGCCTTCCACGTGTCGCGGTCGGTGACCGGACCGCGCACCGCGCCCCGGATCACGTCGACGTGCGCCAACTCGGGGAGGATTCCCTGCGGGTTGGCCCGGGAAGCGGTCGTGACGGTGACGTGGAGCGTGATCTTCTCGCCCTTGCGGACGCGCAGTCGGCCGCCCAGCGTGACACCCCGGCCGGCGTCGCAGTCCCGCTTCAGCCGGACGTCGAGCCCGTCGAGCAGATGCCCGTGGTCGAGCCAGACCCGGCCCGCGCGCAGGCCCGCCATCACCGCGCGGTAGCCGTAGCGGGTCACGCCGACGTGGGTGCGGCTGAACTCGCCGGGCCAGAAGTCGCTGCCGGGCTGCGGGGTGTCGGTGTTCACCGGGTCGGGCAGCTTGCCGGTGTTGTCGAAGTTCTGCCCGGCCGGCCAGTCGCCGTTCTTCCAGGTGTCGAAGACCGTGCGGTGGTTGTCGGAGTTGGTGGTGATCGTGAACAGCCGGCCCTCGGCGAGCATCGAGTCCCACAGCCCGCCGACGGTCGCGGTCGCCCAGTCGAAGCCGCCGTAGGTGAGGTACGCGTCGGCCGGGTAGCCCGCGTACGACTGGGCGGACGGCTTGTTCTCGTACTCGCCGCGGATGGAGGTGGAGCTGCGCCAGCCGGGGATCGCCGCGCCCTGCGCGCCGGGTGCGCCCTCCATGCCGATCATGATCTCGGGGGCCGCGTCCCGCCAGTTGCGCATCTCGTGCGGGGAGTCGATGCCGAGGCGCAGCGGGTGGTTGGCGAGGACGAGGACGTCGTCGACGTAGCCCGAACGGCGCTGCTCGGCCAGCCACTTGATCGCCTTGACGGCGTGGGCCTCGTTACGGGCGGTGTCCGTGCCCGTCGCCGAGCCGTCGGTGTAGCCGAGCAGTTTGCCGTCGTAGGCGAGCTCGAACCGGGTCAGCAGGTCGGTCTCGCCCGGTCCCGGCGCGGCGAAGATCGTGCAGTGCTCGGCGGCCGGGATGTACCACTCCAGGCCCTGGAAGATCAGCTGGCGCGGGTTCTCGGCGCGGGCCTTGAGGATCTCCTTGTGCTCCAGCGCGGCGCCGTAGTGGGCGTGCCCGAAGTTGGAGTGCTCGTTGAACACCATCCAGTCCAGGCCGTACTTGGCGGCGGCCTGCGCCTGCTGGCTGAACGTGTACTTGGCGTCGTGGCTGTAGACGGAGTGCACGTGGTGGTCGCCGACGAGATAGGCGAGGCGCGGGTCGTCACCGCCGAAGCCCCGGTCCGGGGTGGCGGCGAGCGCGGGCGTGGCCGCCGACCCGAGGGCGAAGGCGGCGCCGAACAGGCCCGCCCGACGCATCAGTTGGCGTCTCGACACGCCCTGCGCGTCGAGGGCGGCGGGGGAGACGGACGGATCGGCCCAGGCGGGCAGCTGCTGCTCGGTCATGATCTTTAAAGGTCCTCTTCGAGGGCGTCAGTGGTTCATGAAGGAGGTGACGGGCAGCGCCCGCGAGACGATCCGGACGTCGCCGAGGCGGCCGTGCAGGATCTGGTCGATCTTGCCCGCGTACTCGTAGCCGCCGAGCAGCCACGGCAGCCCCACCGAGGCGAGCCCGATCGCGGCGGCCTTGGGATTGCGGACGACGGGGCAGCCCTCGACGTACAGCGTGGTGTGCGTGCCGTCGTTGACGACCGCCAGGTGCCACCAGGTCTCCAGCGGGGTCTCCTGGCCCCAGTTGGTGGCGATGCCCTCCTGGTTGAGCGGGCGCACCGCCCACTGCGGCTCGCGGTCGTTGGACAGCGACAGGGTGGCGAGCGGCTCGTCGGGGTCGTCGGCGGTCTTGCCCGCCGCGCCGCCCGTGCCGGTGCGGCTGACAATGCCGGACCAGGCGTTGTGGTCGGGGTCCCAGTCGGCGGGGAGGCGGTAGAACGCCTCGATGGTGTAACCGCTCCTGAACGTCGCCGAGTTGAGCGGCGCCCCGTCGACCGTCTTCAGGTACGCGCCCTTCAGCGGCGACTTGTAGCCCTGGAACTCCAGGCTGCCGTGGCCGGGTTGGTCGGGGTGGTGGTCGGACGACCAGTTCAGGGCGCCGCCGCCCACCGTGACCAGGGTGAGGTCGTTGCCGCGCCCGGACAGGTCACGGACGGTGCCGCCGACCGCAGTACCGGCGCCCTCGTGGTTGTCGAAGCGCCAGTAGGCGACCGTGCCGGGGATGACGACCTTGGACGCCGGGCGGGCCGGACGCGCGGGGACCGGGGCGAAGCCGGCGAAACGCTGCTCGAAGTCGATCTCCACCGAGAAGCGGTCCGCGTCGCCGCTGAGTTCGATCTCCTGCCGCTCCAGTTCGTTGATGCCCTTGGCGGCCCGGCCGAGGATCCACGGGGAGATCGTCTCCACGTCGATGACGCCCCGGTCCAGGTCGAAGCGGTAGAGGCGGATCATCGCCGCACCGCCGAAGTAGCGGTTCTGGTAGTTGGTGAGATGCAGGTGCACCTCGTTTCCGGCCGCGTTCTTGCGGGTCGCGCGGCCCGCGGGCCAGTAGTGGCCGTTCAGGGTGAGGAAGATCTGGTCGTGGTCCTCGACCAGCTGGTCCCACAGCTGCCCGCCGTAGGTCGACAACTGGTCGTCCCCGAGGACCAGTTCGTGCGTGGTGAGGATGACGGGCGTCTTCGGGTGCTGTGCGAGGACGTCCTTCGCCCAGGCGTACCCCTTCGCCGACAGCCGCCAGTCCAGCGCCAGCACCAGCCACTCGCGGCCGGCCGCCTTGAAGAGGTGGTAGGTGTTGTAGCCGTCCGAAGAGGCGCCGCCGAAGGTCGACTTGCCCTTGAACCGCTGGGGGCCGAAGGCGTCGAGGTACGGCGTCGAGCCGCGTTGGTCGTCCGTCGACGACTTCACGTCGTGGTTGCCGGCCAGGACGCTGTAGCCCACGCCCTTGCGATCCAGCAGCCCGAACGCCTCGCTGATCGCGGCGAATTCGTCCTCGGCACCGTTCTGCGTGAGGTCGCCCAGGTGGGACAGGAAGACGATGTTCTCGTCCTTGCCGTGCTCCAGCAGATAGCGCAGGGACGCCTCGACCGGCGCCTTGTCGATGCTCGGCCCGTCGAAGAGGTACTGGGTGTCGGGCATCACCGCGAGCGTGAAGCGACGGCTCTCGGAGTCGGGCCGCCAGCCGCTCCTCTCGGCCGCTTCGGCTACGGCCGGCAGTGCCACCCCGGCCGCGGCGGCGGTCGTGGCGGCGGCGCCGAGCAGCGCCGTCGCACGCAGGAAACTGCGTCTTCCGGCACCGGCCTGCGCGGCCTCGCCCTGGTTGTGGTCATGCGAAGTGCACACGTGTGCTCCGTGAGATGTGACATGTCACATGTGACATACGACAGGAAGGCGGGGGGTTCTACAGAACGCGCAGGGTCCAGCTCCAGCGATGGACACCCGGTGCGATCCGGTACTCGGGAAAGGTGTCGGGCCCGCACGACGCCGTGCCCAGACCTCGGTGCGCCGCGTCGATGTGCACCACGCACCCGGAGCGCGGCACCAGCTCGTCGTGGTGCGAGACGGCCGTCAGATCCTCCGCACGATGACGGGTGACCGAGACCTGGCGCGGTTCGTCCAGCGCGACCGCGAGACCGGTGGCGTCCGGCGCCGACAGAGTGAAGTGCCGTACGCCGTGCCGGCCGCCGCTCTCCTGCGGACGCAGGTAGGGGGTGAACAACTCGTCGACGGGCAGGGCGTGATGCCCGACCGGTGCGCCCGCGCTGCGGTCGGGGTACGACTCCCAGGGGCCCTGACCGAACCACTCCAGCAGGTCCAGCCCGGCGTCCGTCTCGAAGAGCGTGCCGACCCGCGCCACGTCGTCGAACTCGTCGGGCAGCTCGGCCTCTTCGTCGATCAGGATGCCGCCCTCGACCGGCGTGAACACCTGGCGGTGGCGTACGACGCCGACCGTGCCGGCGTATTCGGCGTCGACGGTCACCCGGGTTCCGTCCTGCCGTACCGACACGGCCTTGCGGACCAGCGAGTCGAGTCCCCAGGTGCGCCAGCGCACGGCCATGCCGCCGAGTTCGTCGTTGTCGGTGGGCGCCCGCCACAGGGACAGCGTGGGGGCGGCGGTCAGCAGGGGGTGGACCAGGAGGCCCTCGTCGTCGAGCTCCACTGCACCGTCCGCCGGGACGTCCCAGGACACGGACGGCCCGCGCAGCCGGACCTGCGGTGCGCACACCTCGGTGCCGCGCGGCGCCCACGACTGGTCCTCGGCCGTCGTCACCCGCAGCGTCAGCCAGGCCTCGCCGCCGTCGCGCGGCACCTCGAGGGGCAGCGGCACGGCCGCCGTCTCGCCGGGCCGCAGATCGGGCAGTTCGGCGGGCGCGGTCAGCGTGCGGCCGTCGGCCAGCGACAGCTGCCACTCGCCGGCCAGCCAGTTCAGGCCCCGGAAGTGCTGGTGGTTGCCGAGCACGATGCCCTCGTGCCTGAAGCACTCGATGCGCACCGGCGCCGCGATCTCCCGGTGCTCGTACAGCGCCGGCTTCGGGGTGCGGTCGGGGAAGACCACCCCGTCGGCGATGAACGCGCCGTCGTGGATGGTCTCGCCGAAGTCGCCGCCGTACGCCCAGCGGTGGCCGGGCACGGCGACACCGTTGTCATACAGCCCGGCGCCCGCGCGCCCGACCGGTCTTCCGTCGCTCACGCGTTGCAGAATTCCGTGGTCCCAGAACTCCCAGATGAACCCGCCCTGAAGACCTGGCGTGGACTCGATGGCCGCCCAATGGTCGGCGAGCGTGCCGTTGCTGTTGCCCATCGCGTGCGAGTACTCGCACTGGATCAGGGGCCTGGTCTGCTCGCCCGACAGGGCGTGCGCGACGCAGTCCTCCAGCGGCGCGTACATGGGGCAGGCGATGTCGGAGACGTCGTCGGTCGCCGCCCAGTCGAGCTTCGCGGCACCCTCGTACTGGATCGGCCGCGTCGGGTCGTGCCGCCGCACCCAGCCCGCCGCCGCGTCGTGGTTGGCGCCGTAGTCCGACTCGTTGCCCAGCGACCAGATGATGATCGACGGGTGGTTCTTGTCGCGCAGGACCATGCGCGAGACGCGGTCCACGAAGGCGTTGAGATAGCGCGGGTCGTCGGCGATCTCGTGCGCGTGGTCGTGCGACTCGATGTCCGCCTCGTCGACGACGTAGAGGCCGAGCTCGTCCGCGAGGTCGTACAGCGTCGGGTCGCCCGGGTAGTGGGAGGTGCGGATCGCGTTGAAGCCGAAGCGCTTGAGCAGGACCAGGTCCGCGCGCATGTCGTCGTACGACACCGTGCGGCCGGTCAGCGGGTGGAAGTCGTGCCGGTTGACGCCGCGGATGAACACCCGCTCGCCGTTGACCAGCAGATCGCGGCCGACGATCGCGACGTCGCGGAAGCCGACGCGGTGCCGCGAGGTGTCGGCGAGGGTTCCGTCGGGACGGTGCAGGCGCACGGTCAGGTCGTACAGCTCGGGCGTCTCGGCGTTCCAGGTGCGCACCTCGGGGACGGCGGCGTGGATGCGGGCCTCGCCGAGGAAGTCGGAGACACGGTCGTCCTCGGCGTTGGCCCGGTCGAACTCCCGGTCCTGCGTGAGGAGTTGCCCCTCCAGTTCGCCGCTGACGTACCAGCCGTCGGGCAGCGCACCGCGCGCGTCCCGCACCTGGCAGTCGATGCGCAGCTCCCCGTCCTGCCGCGCCCGCACGGTCACGTCGGCGAGGTGCAGGGCATCGGTCGCGTACAGCAGTACCGACCGTGTGATGCCGCCGTGCCACCACTGGTCCTGGTCCTCGATGTGCGAGGCGTCCGACCACTTCACGACGGTCAGGCGTACGACCGACCGCTCGCCGGGACGCACCACGTCCGTGAGGTCGAACTCGGCGGCCAGATGGGAGTCCTTGGAGATGCCGACGGGTCGCCCGTCCACGTGCACGAGGAGCACGCTCTCGGCGGCCCCGACCTGCAGCACGATCCGGCGTCCGGCCCAGTCGGCGGGGACGTCCACCTCGCGCTCGTAGACGCCCGTCGGATTGGCGTCGGGGGAGCCGGGCGGGAACTCGGGGAACGGCATGCGGACGTTGGTGTACTGCGGCAGGTCGTCCGTGCCCTGCAGCGTCCAGACGCCGGGGACGTGCGTCGACGACCACGCACCGCCGACCGGCGCGTCCGGAGCAGGCAGCAACTGGAAACGCCAGTCGCCGTCCAGGGAGAGGGCTCCGGAGCGCCGGTCGACGGCGTTCATGGGCAGGCGCCCCAAGGAAGTCAGTTCGGGGGCCGCCCAGGGGCGCAGGGCGAGGAGTGCGTCGGTCATGACCCTTCCGAAGTCGCTGGTGGTGTGGGGGAGCCGGAGCCGATGAGGACGCGGCCCGCAAGGCCCCAGGCGGGGTCGACGGTGATGCCGAGACGGTCCAGGACGGTGGGGGCGATGTCGACGAGGCGGGGCGTGTCCAGCAGGGTGCCGCCGGGGACGCCGGGCCCGGCGAGGACGACGAAGACCTCTCGCTCCGCCCGCGAGTCGCCTCCGTGGCCGCCGGTGTCGAGATGCCCGTGGTCCGTGGTGACCAGCACGGTCCACCGCTCGTCCGCACGGGCGGGGTTCGAGCGCCGGGAGTCGATCGCCTCCAGCAGCCGCCCGAGATGGGCGTCCTGGGTGAGGAGGGCGTCGTCGTAGGCCGGACTGAGGGGGCCCGTGGCGTGGCCGGCCTCGTCGGTGGCGCCGAAGTACACGAAGACGACGTCCGGGTCGTGCTTCGTGAGCCAGCGCAGGGCGGTGCGGGCGACGCTGCGGTCCGCGGTCCGGTAGCCGCGGAACTCGCCGTTGTAGCGCACCCGCCGGCCGATGGCACGGCCGAGGGTGCCGCGCCGGACCAGTTCCGGCCAGGACACCGCGGCAGCGGTGCGCAGACCGGGGCGCGTGCCGGCGGCGCGGCTGAGGAAGTCGGGGTAGCGGGCGTAGTCGGCGCCGGCGAAGTCGTTGCCGGTCACCCCGTGCCGGTCGGGCCAGACCCCGGTCAGGATGCTCGACCAGCCGGGGCCGGAGTCGGTGTAGGCCATGCTGGTCGACGGCCCGTTCCCGGTCTGGCCGTCGACCTCGCCGTAGGGCAGCAGGCTGGTGCCGAAGGCGCCCGCGGCCATCAGGCCGTGCAGCACGGGTGCGGTGGACGGTGAACGGGTCAGCCGGTCGAAGCGCAACCCGTCCATGCCCACCACGAGCACCTTGCCGCGTCCGGGCTGCTCCTCGCCGATGTAGTACGTCACCGCCCACCCCTCTTTCGCGACTTCGCTTCAGCTGCCCTGCACCGCTCCTTCGGTGGCACCCGCGATGAACCCGCGGGCGAAGATGCTGAACACGATGACCAGTGGAAGCGCCGCCATCAGTACACCGGCCATGACCATGCTGTAGTCGGTGGTGTGGCCGACGTTGAGCTGGGCGAGCTCCACCTGGAGCGTCACATGGCCGGGGTCGGTCAGCACCACCAGCGGCCAGATGTAGTCGTTCCAGCAGTTGACGAAGGCGTAGATGGCGAGGAACGACAGCGCGGGCCTGATCATCGGCAGTGCGATGTTCCAGTACTGACGGAAGAACCCGGCGCCGTCGATGCGCGCGGCGTCGAGGAGTTCGTCGGGGACGCCGTTCTGTATGTACTGGTGCAGCCAGAAGATGCCGAAGGCGTTGGCCAGGGAGGGCAGCGCCAGGGCTTTGAGCATGCCGACCCAGCCGATCTTCGACATGAGGATGAACTGCGGCAGGATCGCCAGCTGCAGCGGCAGCATCATGAACAGCAGCAGCGTGCCGAAGAGCAGCTTGCGCCCGGGGAAGTCGAACTTGGCGAAGGTGAAGGCGGCCAGGGAGTCGACGAACAGCACCAGGACGGTGGTGACGGTCGCGACCATCACCGTGTTGAGCATCGACCCGAAGAAGTCGATGGTGTTCAGCACATGCCGGATGTTCTCCAGCAGATGGGAGCCGAAGGTGAACTTCGGCGGGCTCTTGTAGATGTCCTGGGTGGTGTTGGTCGCCATGACGATCGTCCACGCAAAGGGGAAGACCGAGATCAGGACGGCCACGACCAGGATGATGTGCGCCGTCAGGCCCCTGGGGCGGCGCAGCCGCCTGCTGCCCGTGGCCGGCCGCGCGGTGTCCGCTGCCGTCATGCCTTCCTCCCTCGTGTGGTGATGCGCCAGTTGACGGCGACGAGGACGATGATCAGTACGAAGAAGGCCCACACGATGGCCGCGCCGTAGCCGTAGTCGTTGTTGAGGAAGGCCGACTGGTAGAAGTACAGCAATGTGGTCAGACCCGCCTGGCCGGGGCCGCCGAGGTTCGCGTTGGCGGCGTTGCTGCCGAACAGGATCTGGGGCTCGCTGAAGCTCTGCAGACCGTTGATGGTCGAGATGATGACGGTGAACAGGATGATCGGCCGCATGATCGGGATCGTGATCTGGAAGAACGTGCGGACGGGTCCCGCGCCGTCCATCTTCGCCGCCTCGTAGATCGAGTTCGGGATCGCCTGCAGCCCGGCCAGATAGATGATCATGTTGTAGCCGGTCCACTGCCAGGTCATCAGCAGCGCGATGACCAGTTTGATCAGCCACGGGTTGCTCAGCCACGGAACCGGCGAGATGCCGACCATGCCCAGGATCGCGTTGACCAGACCGAAGTTGTTGCTGAACACCGCGCCGAAGAAGATCGCCACGGCGACGATGGAGGTGACGTTCGGGACGTAGAGGGCGATGCGGTAGAAGCCCTTGAAGCGGCGTACCGAGTGCAGCAGCGTCGCCAGCATCAGGGCGCCGAACAGGGTGGGCACGGTGGACAGCACCCAGATCACCAGGGTGTTGCGGATCGACAGCCAGAAGACCGGGTCGTCCCACAGGAACCTGAACTGCTGCAGGCCCACGAACTGCATGGTGCCCATGCCGTCCCAGCGCTGGAAGGCCAGATACAGCGAGTAGAAGACGGGGAAGAACGAGAACGCGGCGAAGATCAGGTAGAACGGCGAGATCGCGAGGTACTGCCGCCAGTACGACAGCAACCCGCGCCGCTTGGGCCGAACGGCGCCCGCGGGCGTGGCGCGCCGCGGACGGAACCGGGCCGGGCCCGGCCCGCCCCCGGGGGGGGGGGCCCGGGGGGGGGCGGGGTGGCGGGGGGTTGTAAACACACATAAAACCCCAAACCCCGGGGC